>JAYVPS010000184.1:0-19984 GCA_043757225.1 Cytophagales bacterium
TCACTTCGTGTGTAATGATTGCCATCTGCACTTCGCCTTTAATTACTTTGGTTAGGCAGTCAGAGAAACTTCTGTCAAACGAAATAACATCTGACCCTCGCTGATCTTTTCCTGCAATGTCAAGGATCTTTTCAATAATAAAATAGTGAAGAACTGTTAAGTCGAGTGCTTTTATTTCTTCCGGAAAATTCCATTTTAGTTTCGTCATGGCTTCCGGCTTTAACCTTACTTTATAAGTGGTCTCTTTAAATAGAATGCCAAAGGCCCATTTCTTTCCTTCAATAATTTCGTTCACTGTATCGGCATCTTCGAGCAACTTAACTTCGAAGTCTTCGTGCAATTTTTTTACAATTTCTTCTTCATTAAAATTTGCCAGCTTATTGATTAAACGATGGGTAGGCAGAATTCTCAAATCATCATTTTCGGTATTCGTCAAATACATCAAATGGAAATTATATCCTTCTTCACCCGTATGAGTAGGATTTAATTTTTTAAATTTATTTTTTAATATCAAGGAGCTTTCATACCGATGATGTCCATCTGCCAGAATGATGGTCTTTTCTTTCATTAGGTCGATAAAATACAGGATCACCTTTGCATCATGAATCACGGCCAGTACATCGCGTACGCCTTGGTAATCTTCTGTTTCATAGATGGGCGAGAGCATTGCTTCATCCATGTATTTTTCTAGTTGAAATTCATGATCAGTGTAAAGTCCGTGAGTAGGGCTGGCATGAAGCATGGTTTTCTCCAATAATTCAGTTCGGTCATTTACAGCCTTAGGAATCGTATTTTCGTGCCGGAGGATTATATTCTCTTCCCAATCGGTGGCTCGTATGTGACAAATAAATCCTTTGCGACAGTGTTCTTTTGCTGAGCCGGCCAGTTTAAAATACTGGTAATAGACATAAATTCCGGGAATAGAATCTTGCAATAAAACCCCTTTTGATTTCCATTCTTGAAGCAATGATTTTGCTAGATTAGCGGGGTCATTTCCCTGAGGAACAGACAAATGAATTGAGTTATATGGATTTTGATACAGAACTCTTCGTTGCTTGTCAGATACTACATCAAACAAGGGCGAAGTCAAGTCATTGATGTTTTTTGCTAAATCATCATTATAGCGCCAGGCGCGCACATATTTTATTTCGGCCATATTAAACGCGATTTTTGCGCCACTTGCTTATATTATTGAAGCTAGCTGTGGTAGTAGATGGAGGAGGTTTTATTTTTTTTGAAATAGAGACAGCTAATACAGAAGCTAGCATTTCCTCGATTTCACTCATCTCTCCATTCAGCATTTCGGGCTTGAAGTAATTTTCGATAAATCGAGTATTGAAATTACCAGATCTGAAAGCAGGATGCCCCATCACGAACTTGCCGAAGCTGAGTGTTGTTTCCACACCACTTATTTCGTAGTCATCGATGGCGCGTTTCATTTTATCCATTGCCAACTCACGTGTTTCGGCATGCACTATTAGTTTAGCTAATAATGGATCGTATTGCACCGGAATTTTCATTCCTTGTTCAAAACCATCATCCACGCGTATCCCATGCCCTTGAGGGCGTTTATAAGTTTCCAAGGTTCCAATATCAGGCAAGAAATTATTGGCTGGGTCTTCGGCACATACGCGCACTTCAATGGCATGGCCATGAATAGTTAATTCTTCTTGTTTGAAAGGAAGCTTTCCTCCTTCTGCAATTAGCAATTGTAATTTTACTAAGTCGAGGCCTGTGATCATTTCGGTTACGGGATGTTCCACCTGCAGCCTAGTATTCATTTCCAGAAAGTAAAAACTATTGTCTTCATCTAAAATGAATTCAATAGTACCTGCATTAAAATACTGGGCCGCTTTGGCGGCATTTACTGCCGCTTCACCCATTTGTTTCCTAAGCTCTGGGGTAAGCACCGTGGAGGGTGCTTCTTCTACTACTTTTTGGTGCCTCCGTTGAATAGAGCACTCTCGCTCAAACAAGTGGACTACGTTGCCATGCTGGTCTCCAAAAATCTGAAATTCAATATGCCTGGGCTTGGCAATATATTTTTCTATAAAGACGGCTCCATCGCCAAAGGCAGAAATCGCTTCGCTGACGGCACGCTCCATTTGGTTTTGAAAATCGCCTTCGCTTTCTACCACACGCATTCCCTTTCCACCGCCACCCGCACTGGCTTTAATAAGAATAGGATAGCCAATTTTTTTGGCGATTACTTTTGCTTCGCTTAGGTCTGTAATTGGTGTGCTGGTTCCCGGCACTAATGGCACCTTGAATTTTGCTACCGCTTCCTTAGCGGCCAACTTACTGCCCATTATCCTCATCGATTCAGCTGATGGCCCCACGAAAATTAGTCCCGAGTTTTTTACCAACTCGGCAAACTCTTCATTCTCAGATAAAAATCCATAGCCTGGATGAATTGCATCTGCACCCGACTTCTTAGCGACATCAATAATTTTGTCCATCCTTAAATACGACTCGGACGAAGGAGCGGGCCCAATGCAATAAGCTTCATCTGCAAAACGAACGTGCAAGGCAACTCGGTCAATCTCACTAAAGACGGCCACAGTGGTGATACCCATTTCTTTTGCGCTACGCATGATGCGAAGGGCAATCTCGCCACGGTTGGCTACTAAAAGTTTATTGATTTTTTTTTTGTGCATCTCAAAGTAAATTAAAAGAGATTTATACTATTGGTCAATAGAATAATCGGTGGTGTAGATGAATTGATGCTTTCCAATTTCAATATAAAATCGATCCAAGTTTTTTAACTTTTCAATTTGAGTAAGATGATTTTTGAAGACTTGGATTAAGTCAGTAGTACTGATATTGCCTAATAAAATTCTTATCAATTTTTTTGGTGTATTAGCAGCAAAGTGTAAATTTTTGAAATCTTCATCTTTGGTTATAATAATTTGATTGTCACTATCAGCAAAACGAGCTATTTCAATGTCTTTTGTTGCCGTGCCACCCAGTATAAAATTGACATCAGTAGCTTGATGATTAGTCTCCACTAAAAAGTTAACAAGCCTGTAGGGAATGTGTACATCGCAAATGAAATTCATGCTACGATGCTAGTTCGTAAATTGATTTGCCAGAACTGGTAAGTTTTGCATATTGAAGAGCTGCAAGAATATCATCTTTTTCAATCTCCGGATGGTCTTCGATGATTTCTGAGAATGACATACCAGACCCGAGTAAATCCAATATAATACCGACAGGCCAACGCATTCCCCTAATACATGGTTTACCGAAGCATATATCTGGATTGATGGTAATCCTATTAAGGTGGTTCATTTGTTTATATGTTTGATTCAAATTTAGGTTTTTTTGGGGGTATTTATATCCTAGACTATTGTCGGTATACCTTTCCGAGCAAATTCTCTTATTTTTGCCGAATTATTAACTGATAAATTATAAATAATGGTCGATTTATTTGAAAAGCTTCGTATGGAAGAAGGCCCTTTGGCCAAATATTCTCATTTGCCAGATGATTATTTCTTTTTCCCTAAGTTGGAAGGTGAGATTGGTCCTCGAATGATGTTCAATGGCAAAAGCGTATTGAACTGGAGCTTAAATAATTATTTGGGTTTGGCCAATCATCCGGAGGTGCGCAAGGCTGATACAGATGCTACTGCCAAGTTTGGGTTGGCTGCACCCATGGGTGCCCGTATGATGTCAGGGAATTCGGTTTATCATTTGGAGTTTGAAAAGCAATTGGCGGATTTCGTTCAGAAAGAGGACGCGATGCTGTTGAACTATGGCTACCAAGGTGTGCTTTCAATTATAGATGCTTTGGTGAATAGAAAAGATGTGATTGTATATGATTCAGAATCACATGCCTGTATCATTGATGGTGTTCGGTTGCACATGGGCAAGCGTTTTGTGTATCCTCACAACAATATCGAAAATTTAGAAAAGCAATTGCAGCGGGCTACTAAACTCGCCAATGAAACAGGTGGAGGTATTTTGGTGATTACAGAAGGTGTGTTCGGAATGTCCGGAAACATGGGTGATTTGAAGAACATCGTTGCGCTAAAAGCAAAATACAATTTCCGTTTGTTGGTTGATGATGCCCACGGTTTTGGCACCATGGGACCAACTGGGGCCGGAGTAGGTGAGGAGCAAGGCGTGCAAGATCAAATCGACTTATACTTCTCAACATTTGCTAAGTCCATGGCCAGCATTGGTGCATTTGTAGCAGGGGATAGAAAAATATTGAAATTTTTACGGTATTCTGTTCGTTCACAGATTTATGCTAAGAGTTTACCCATGCCATTGGTGATTGGCGGTATGAAACGCCTGGAGTTAGTGAAGAAACATCCCGAACTTAGGGCAAATCTAAAAATGATAATGGCAGCCATCAAGAATGGCCTATCCGATAGAGGCTTTGCAATCAACAAAACCCAAACACCACCTACCCCTGTTTTATTTAAAGGTGGGGTTGGCGAGGCCGCAAACATGTCTATGGACTTGAGAGAAAATAATGGCATTTTCTGTTCTGTGGTTATTTATCCTGTGGTACCCAAAGACGTGATTATGTTCAGGATTATCCCTACAGCATCCCATTCGTTGGCCGATGTTGAAGAGACCTTAATTGCGTTTTCGGCCCTAAAATCGAAGCTGGATAGCGGTTTTTACCTAAAAGAAGAGCTTGTTAGCGTAACAAAAGGTTAAAAAAACAAGGTTTTTAGTTGTTTTTAAAGGTTTTTATTTAATTTGGCATAGGAAATCAAACGCCTACTAACTAAACACATTATAAAAATGAAAAAATTCGAAGAACTAAAAGCCCTAATTGCGTCTCTGGAAGGTGATGCAGACAAGTTCTACAACAAAGCAAACAGTGCTGCCGGTACCCGCGTTAGAAAGGGTATGCAAGACTTAAAAAATATAGCGCAGGCTATTCGTGCCGAAGTGCAGGAATTGAAGAATAAGGAAGAATCCAAATAAAAAAAAGAAAGTATAAAAAGGGGACGGCCAACGCTGTCCCTTTTTTTATGCGGTTTTCTTAAAGCTTTCTTTGATTTTCTCAATATCTACTGCTTTGGCCACCGGTTTAAAGCCCTGAACTTTAAGGCTAGTCCTTCTGCGCGCTGATTTTGCTTTGTCTTTGCGGTTTTTTCTTTTTAATCGGGTAACTGACATGGCTTCTATTGTTAAAAACGAGCGCGAAAATAAGCATCATTTTCCAGATTGCAAGCATTAGCTTGATTCTATAGGCTTTTTACTTGTAAAGCACACTAAAATTTGGAATATTACCGATAAACTTGGTTACGATCTGCTTTCAAATTTATGATAAAGGGTGCCAAAATAAGGGATAAAGCGAGTGTCCTAATTAATGTTGATAGTATAAGAGAAAGTTCTTTAATATGATATTTTTTAGCCACACCAATTACCCTCAAAGTTCTTCGGATTGCATTTTCATCAAAGCCCTCTTTTCTCATTTTTTCCATTTCCGAAATCGCTATTTCTTCAAAATAGGATGGTTGAATAAAATTGACATAGACAATAAAGAAGATACTTACGATGACTCCACCAATCAGTGCAATCAAAACACTTTGCTTAATAATACTGAAATAAGTAAAAGAGAGGATTGATTCACGAAAATATAGAAATAGTGTAAACCCAATTACTCCAAAAAAGATCAAGTTTGATAGGGCAATATTTTGTTCAGAAATTGGCCAAGTATAGTTTATTAGAAATACACAGATCAGTAAAGATCCAAGAATAAAAGAATACATCAGCAAAATTTTATTCATGGATTACCAACCAAAATATTTTTGAAAAACAGAATGTTTTTCCTTAACCTTTAAATTAACGATGGACATCCAATTTTAAACATTACTTAAGGGCATCTCTAAAAACCTTCGAAGTCGTCTTTGCGAGGTCTCCGAACGGGGGATTGCTTTGCTCCGCTCGCAATGACGGTTAGGTTTTTAGAGATTCCCTTAACTTACTTCGCCTTATTGAAAACTATCCGATAGCCTAGCCTTATTGCAAAGAAATTTATGGAACTTGAACCGTTGCTAACAAATTGTTGAGAATAGCTAATATCCCAGCGCTTCATTGAATAACCAATGGCGTAGCGATAACAAAAATTATAATCATCAGAGGTATCTACGTTTTGATTTTGATTATTTGATAATCTAAAGTGCAATTGGCTTAATCCAAGTTCGGCACTAACGTATAGATTGCTGGATGATCTGTTCAACACATTGAATCTAGCACCAAGCTGAGCAGATTTAAGACTAGACTTTGAAATATATATAACTCCAGGCGTGATCATAAGACTTACCGATTTTTCCGCAAAACTTATCCCGTCAATGGAGCCAATAGCAATTAACCTTTCTGAGAGTTTATAATCATACCTACTAAAGATGCCCCAGCCATTTCCAGCACTTAACTGAAAATTACCATTTGGAAAGGCTACCTGAGGACCCAAAACCATTGTTAACTTTTGACATTTAGCAGATATTGAAAAAAGAAGAGCGAAAAATATTATGGTCTGCCTCATTATAATTAGCATTTAAAAGACTCATTCAAGATTTTTATCAAATGTTCGCACTGAGAGCATTCAACATTTGTAAATATTAGTATTTTGGAAGTTGAGGAATCAACGTGCCTAATACTGTTAAACCCATTTTTTAAAAGTTTTAGGCTTTTAAGTGATACTTTTAATCCGATTAAGTCATCTTTTCTATTACCGTCTATTTTTTTCTTGAATTTAGTTTGTGCAAACTGAAAATATAAAAAGCCGGCTAGAATAATAACACCCAAAGAAGAGCTGATATATTTTTTCATAATTTTAGCATCGATGGAATAAGCTATTTAGGAAATTCCATATCCAGTATCTTGTTTGTACTTTATAGTAAAAGGACTCTGTAAGTTAAAATTTCTTATTACTATTTGCAACCACAAAAAAAAAGCCGCCAATTTAGTAGGTGGCTTTTTTAAGATCGAAACTATTACTTACTGTATAATCCTACTTATAGGATCGCTGTATTTGATTGTGCCATCTGGGCTTATTGCCCCACCTTTTGCCCATATTCTTATTCCGCTAGGCAAGCTAATAAAAGTGTACGTCCTCTTGGGGCTTGGCACTACGTTCCATACACTATCAGCAGTAATGGGTTCTTTCGACCAGGCAAAAGAGAAGCCTCGTGCTTTTGGGAAGGGCTCCATACTGGCAATTGCTTCGCCTGGGTTGTCGCCCAAAATAAATTGGAACTTTTCTGGTTTAGACTGTTCTCCAACCGGAGTCTGTGGATCGGCCACGGAAAAACCAGAAGTTAAGAACACAGCCGCATTGTCATCCGCATCAAGTTCGCATTGCATAGATACTTTGGTTAACAGCTTTTCTAGGTCGTCACGCAATTTGTTTTTAGCTGCTGTGTCCGCTTTTGTGCCGTTTTTAATGCCGATTGCGGCAGCGTACTTTACCAACGCGGCCGCCACAAGGCCTATCTTGGCTTGTGCCGAAGGGAAGGCACTGTTACCGGTGACACGCGTTACTTTGTCTTGTGCGTAATTGTCCAGTTGTTCGTCACTTTTCCTGGCCAATTCGAGTTTTGGTGTGAAGCTCATAATTGTTAAAAAATTAAGTTAAAAATGATTTTTGAACATTATATTCAATTAACGTACAGGCAACATACTGCTTATTTCAACCCTCTAATTTATTTTTGGAGGCCAACAAGAAACTCGTCAGGGCTGGAAAACAGGGCTGAAAATGGTCATATAGGCAGATTGAGGAAAAAAGCATCCAAATTTGACTAAATCAATTATTTTGTTGTCAAACAACGCTCTATTGTTGGCCAAGAAAACTGCTTTGTTAGGCTACAAAAGTATTTTCATGAGCAGCAATACTTTATTGTTCGGCTACAAATCAATTTTATTTGGCAATATTGAAACACTATTGGGCAACGAATATATTCTGTTAGGCAACATCAAGCTGATGCGGGTCAATAAAATCGTTTTGTAAGGCAGCAAGACTATAGTGCTAGCCATAAAATCGATTTTATGGCTAGCAAAAATAATTTTGTTGAAATGAAAAATTCTAGTTATCAGTTTCTAGCCTTTTAGTCTCAAACTGGCAATAATGAACAATGCTTTAGGCCACGCAGACTGGTAACTGGTAAACGAAAGCATTAGATTTGGCCGTTTTTATACGATGGAAAAACCAACACTGCCCAAAGGCACGCGAGATTTTGGCCCCGCTACAATGGCGAAGCGCCAGTTTATTTTAGAAAGCATAAAAAAGGTATTTCAGAAATATGGCTTCCAGCCATTAGAAACTCCTGCGATGGAAAATCTTACCACCCTTACCGGGAAGTATGGAGAGGAGGGAGATCAGTTGCTATTTAAGGTTTTGAATAATGGTGAGTTTACAGATGCCCTGCGCCAAAGACTAGAGTTATTTATTCGAGGACAATTCAAAAAGCAGCTTAATGAAGAATTTCTAAAACTTTATGAAGCAATTAATTCTTCAATTGATGTAAATGAAACGGCTATTCAGATAGAGAGAGAGATTGATAATCTTATTAGAGCATATGAAGATGATGGATTTGGTGTTTCAATAATAAAGAAATTCTTTCTGGCCTCATCATGCGAAATTTCAATTGGTTTTAAGGGTTTGCCTAGGTGGAATGAGAATGATCAGTTCGAAAATTTTTGGAATATAAATCAACAAACTGTATTAGATCAAATTCTTAGCCCGAAAGAAGTAATCAAGGATATCTCCGAAAAAGGTCTTCGCTACGATCTCACTGTTCCCTTCGCCCGTTATGTGGTAATGAACCGCCACGAAATTACTTTTCCATT
Source organism: Cytophagales bacterium (assembly GCA_043757225.1). Classification (GTDB taxonomy): domain Bacteria; phylum Bacteroidota; class Bacteroidia; order Cytophagales; family Cyclobacteriaceae; genus ELB16-189. Next base: position 8,812 of record JAYVPS010000184.1, read on the forward strand.
CAAGCGCTATCAAATACAACCGGTGTGGCGGGCAGATCGGCCGCAGAAGGGAAGATATAGAGAATTTTACCAATGCGATGCCGATGTGGTGGGTACAGATTCCTTGATTTGCGAGGCAGAAATTATTCTGATGATAAAAGAAGTTTTTGCTTCGTTGGGCATTCAAGATTATTCCGTCAAAATCAATCACCGAGGTATTCTATCGGGCTTGGCTGAGATTTGTAATGCAAAGGAAAAGGAGTCTTCGCTATTCGTTGCTATTGATAAGTTGGATAAAATTGGCGAAGAAAAAGTGAAAGAAGAATTGAGGTTAAGAGGGTTTGAAGAGAACAGCCTCACTATACTTTTTGAAATCTTGAATTTTAAAGGAACTACCAATCAGAAGATTGATTTTTTGACCAATCGATTTTCGAATTCCGAAAGCGGACAAAAAGGTATTGCCGATTTCAAAAGTATTTTATCTCTTTTAGCGAGCTACGGAGCAACAGAAGAGCATGTTGAGTTTGATATTTCGCTGGCGCGTGGATTGAGTTACTATACAGGTTGTATTTTTGAAGTGAAGATCAGTAACGTGGCCATTGGTAGCGTGAGCGGTGGTGGTCGTTATGATAACCTTACCGGATCGTTTGGGTTGGAAGGCGTTTCTGGCATCGGTATTTCTTTTGGTGTCGATCGGCTATACGATGCAATGGAAGAATTAAAACTCTTTCCAATGGATGCTCAAATTTCATCCAAGGTTTTGATCTGCCATTTTGATGAAGAGAGCAAACGCTACGGATTGAAAATATTGCAGATGCTTCGCCAGAATGGAATTGCTTCCGAAGTTTATCCCGATGCGGTGAAAATTCAAAAGCAATTGGAATACGCGAACAAGAAAATGATACCTTTCACAATTGTGATAGGATCAGAAGAGACTAAAAGTGGACTGTTGGCTTTTAAAGACTTGAGGAAAGGGGAGCAACAGAAGATTTTGGCTGATGATATTATTACCTTACTAACAACTAACAACTAACTCTGGAACACACCCACTACATATCAAGCAAGCCACTTACCTTCAAAGAACTTGACCCGGTTCTTCAAGGTCAATTGAAAATTGAATTGTTGGAGGGCACCAAAAAGAAAATTGTTCGCTGCCGAGAATATTTGGATCAAAAGTTAGATAAGTCTTCGACTCCCGTCTATGGAATCAATACAGGCTTTGGCTCACTGTATGCAACAAATATTCCGAAAGACCAACTTGAAAAACTACAGGAAAATTTAGTGATGTCCCATGCCTGTGGCACGGGTGCAGAAGTGCCGAGTGAGATTGTTCGGCTAATGTTATTTCTAAAAATTCAGTCCTTGGCCTATGGCTATTCGGGTGTGCAACTGGAAACTGCTGAACGATTAGTCGCGATGTTCAATCAGGGTGTTTTGCCGAAAATTTATGAAATGGGTTCGTTAGGAGCTTCGGGTGACTTGGCTCCGTTAGCACATTTATCCCTTCCTCTTATTGGTGAAGGGGAAGTTAACTACTTAGGCAAGACTTATTCAAGCAAAGAGGTACTGAAGTTATTGGGTTGGAACCGAATTCATTTCAAGGCCAAAGAAGGATTAGCCCTTCTGAATGGTACACAGTTTATGAGTGCGTATGGTACTTGGTGCTTGCTTCATGGTCATCGGATTTTAAAACTCGCTAACATTATAAGTTCGCTTTCACTTGATGCATTTGACGGCCGCATAGAACCGTTTGATGAATTAGTGCATAAAATCCGTCCACATGCCGGACAAGTAAAAGTGGCGCGAGCTGTTAGAGAATTATTGAGAGGAAGTTCTATTCTGACACAACCAAAAAAGCATGTGCAAGATCCTTATTCATTTCGATGCATTCCACAAGTGCATGGTGCCAGTGATGATGCTGTAAGTTATGCCACCACTATTTTCCTCACAGAAGTCAACAGCGTTACAGACAATCCCAATGTTTTTCCGGAAGAAGACCAAATTATCTCTGCCGGAAATTTTCACGGGCAGCCACTTGCATTAGCGCTTGATTTCCTCGCAATTGCTTTGGCAGAATTAGGAAATATATCTGAACGCAGAACGTATCAATTGATTTCAGGCTCGCGTGAGCTGCCCAATTACCTGGTGGCCAATCCGGGTATTAACTCGGGCTTGATGATACCTCAATATACAGCCGCTTCGTTGGTTAGTCAAAATAAACAACTTTGTACCCCTGCTTCGGTAGACTCTATTGTTTCATCTAACGGACAAGAAGATCATGTGAGTATGGGTGCGAATGCCGCAACTAAATTATATAGGATAGTAAATAATGTTTATTCTATTTTAGCCATTGAGCTGATCACGGCTTCGCAGGCATTGCATTTTAGAGAGCCATTGAAAACTTCGCCTGCGTTGGAGAAATGGCTGAATACTTTCAGGCAGGTTGTTCCGTTTATAGAAACAGATCGTTTACTGCACAATGACATTAAGCGGGCAGAGAAATTTTTGAAAGAAGCTAATTTAGAAATGTGAAAAGGCTGATTATACTTTTGATTTTTATCTTTACAGGAGCACTTGTTTATGGGCAGACGATCAGCCGCTTAGGAAGATTTAGCGTAGATAATATTCGAGGCTGCGCTCCCTTTACCGTTAATATTATTAGTACTAATCTGATTACTGTAGGTGAATGCACGCCTGGCAAACCGTGCCTGATGGATTATCAAGGTAATAATACACAGCAACAAAATTTATTTGTTTTTATCTACAACACTCCGGGTACTTATAAATTATCCGTGTTATATCAGAGTATTGGAGCAGATGATATTACGATCACCGTTGATCCCAATATCCAACCCAACTTTGAGATTTATACCTGTTCGGCAAATCAGGTTTCTATCAAAATAACGGATTCCAACTATAACCAATATCAAATTGATTTTGGAGATGGCGCTATTATTCCTTTCGGAAACAGTAAAACAGCTCAGCATAGTTACTTGGCTGCGGGTAACTATAACATCAGCGTTACAGGAAGAAGACTTGGTGCCGCGCAAAATTGCAACTCGAAGGTCTTGCCATTTCAAGCACTATCAACATTGCCGCTTCCACAGATTACTCAGCTTACGGCCATTGATCCAACGACACTAAAATTGGACTTTGTTCAGCAAGCCAACATTCAATATCATTTAGAGATTGCGGTGAACTCCACCAATTTTCAACTGCTTCAAACTTTATATGGGGTTGGCACCTATACCATTCCCAATTTAAAAGTTGACGATAATTATTATTGCTTTCGGTTAAGTTCTTATGACCCTTGTACAGGAGTTAATAATTATTCTAATCAAGTTTGCAGTCATAATTTTGATCTTACATTGACTAGTGGTCAGAATAAGCTTGACTGGCAAACTTCAGTTACTGGTGTTGCAAGCGTTGATGTATTAAGAAACAAGACTATTTACAATAGTTTGCCAGGTTCACCGCTAACGTTCAGTGATCAACTGGTTATTTGTAAGACCTCATACTGCTATCAATTAACAAGTAACTATTCAAGCGGGGCAAAAAGCATATCGTTAGAAAAATGCGGTACAGCGTTTTCATTGGTTACCCCAAGTACTGTCAATAATACTACCTCAATTGTGAGTAACGATGGTGTTCAACTTAGTTGGCTTCAAGACCCACTATTTAAGTCAGTGGGTTATACGTTATACCAATCTCAAAGCCAGGGTACTTTTTTTCTTCATGGCCAGTCGCCAACAGCGCAATATCAAGTTCCTAGTTATAACGCGTCCGGTAATTTCTGTTATGCGATTCAATACAAAGATGAGTGCGATAATCAGAGCCAATTAAGTTCGCCCGTTTGTCCTATTCGGTTGCGGGCTTCACTTGCTGATAATAATGAGGTTACTCTTATATGGTCAGACTATACGGGATGGGTAAACGGTGTAAAAAATTATAAAATTGAGAAATTCAATAAAAGTGGCGGCCTAATCAACACCTTTACTACTATTGGTTCGATAACTATATTATTAGATAATCAACTTGATCTGCAGAATCAAGCTATTTCCTATAAAGTAACTGCCATTCCAAATGATGCTAGCCTCGTATCATCTGTTTCTAATCAGGTTGATGTAGTCAAACAAGTAAATCTTTTTTTTCCTACCGCTTTTACTCCTGATAAAGTTGGTCCACCGGAAAACGAAACTTTTACCGTGGGGGGGCAATTTATTTCGAAACTTGAAATATCAATTTTTGATCGCTGGGGTGCATTGATTTTTTATTCAGATAAGAACGAACCTTGGGACGGCACTCGGTCGGGACAACCGATGCCTGTTGCCACCTATGTATGGACAGTCAATATTACTGATCTTACTGGGCAATCTTCTAAAAGAAGCGGAACAGTTTTGTTGATGCGCAAGTAGGTGCATTTACATTCCTACTAAATTTCTACATTTGCCTTCTTATTTACTGATCTAACTAACTATCTGTGCTATGTTTGATATGATGAAGATGATGGGCAAAATGAAAGACGTACAAGCACGCCTTCAGGAAGCCCAAAATAAATTGGCATTACTAAGCGCTACAGGTGAAGCAGGTGGAGGAATGGTAAAGGCTATAGTGAATGGTAAAAAGCAGTTGATATCGCTAGATATTGATCCTGCAATTTTGAAATCAGAAGATAAGGTAATGGTTCAAGATCTGGTAGTGGCAGCTGTTAAGATTGCTTCGGACAAAGCAGATGCTTTGGCAAAAGAAGAATTAAAAAAGAGTACAGAAGGTTTGTTGCCCAACATCCCCGGGTTGGATTTAAGCAGTCTGATGGGATGATGGAGGTAGCCATTGTTATCCTCAACTATAACGGTAAGAAGTTTTTAGAACGGTTTCTTCCTTCGGTTATTCAACACAGTGTTGGCGCAAAAATTATTGTAGCGGACAATGGATCAACGGATGGCTCCTCTGAATTAGTAAAGAGAATATTTCCTTCGGTAGAATTAATTACAAGCTCTACTAACTTAGGGTTTTGTGGCGGTTACAACTATGCCCTGAAGCAGGTAGAAGCAAATTACTACGTGTTGCTTAATTCTGATGTGGAGGTAACTGCAGGTTGGCTTGAGCCAGTGATTAAGCTTTTTAGAGAGCATAGCGATATAGGCGCTGCTCAACCCAAAATTCTTTCACACAAAAAGAAAAATGAATTTGAATATGCAGGTGCCGCTGGCGGAATGATTGATTCACTAGGCTATCCATTTTGTCGAGGACGTATTTTTAATTCTGTGGAAGAAGACCAAGGGCAATATAATGATGCGGTGCCTATCTTCTGGGCAACAGGTGCTTGTCATTTTGTACGAGCAGAGTTATACCATCAACTCGGTGGGTTGGATGAAGACTACTTTGCACACATGGAAGAGATCGATTTTTGTTGGCAACTTCAACGGGCCGGTTATAAAATTTATTATCAAGGGGAGAGTACGGTTTACCATGTGGGTGGTGGCACTCTTTCTGCCGCCAACCCTCGAAAGACCTATTACAATTTCCGCAATGGCTTGAGCCTTATCTTTAAGCATTTCCCAACGAGAGAACTGATTTGGAAGCTACCGTTAAGATTAGTATTGGATTGGGCAGCCGCACTCAAATTCCTAATTCAACCATCCCCCAAGGATGCTTGGGCAGTTTTGAGGGCGCATGGCTATTTCATTTCCCATCTGCTTGGCGAAAGGGCAAAGCGTACTAAATTAAAATCTCAGCTTGGTAATTTTAAGGTAAAGCAGATTTATCCCAATTTTTTGGTAGTGGATTATTTTTTGTTTGGAGTGAAGGAATTTCGAAAGCTTCGATTTTAGAAGTCCCAAATAGTGCTACGCTTGCGCAAATGCCCCCTCATGTTCAGGATAAAGGCTAGCGATAGGTAGACAATTAATGGAGAACCGAGGGTTAGAAAAGAGGCATAGATGAAAAAAAGCCTAATGGATGAGGTGGCAATCCCCATTTTATCGCCAAGGGCAGAGCAAACCCCAAATGCATGCTTTTCAAAATAGTGCTTAATCTGATCAATTACTTGCATAACTTGTTTTTCATTGCTGTTTACCCCAGTAAATCTACCTTTTGGCGATTAAGTCAATCAAGATACAAATATAACATACCTTCTCACCCCTTGTGAAGCTCATATTCTTATTTTTTTAAGTATTATTGCAAAAAAAACGACATCCGATTAAATTTGTCATTCCTTAAAAGACGCTAAAAAAAACCACCCATGAGAAAATTAGTTTACTCACTCCTGATTATCGGAACCGTAACGGTAACCAGCTGTACGCTTCCACAAATGATCAAAATGGCCAAACAGCAAAAGCTTGAAATCAAGCCAAATCCGCTGGAAGTCCACAAAGACACTGTTAATTTCGATCTATCTGGAAATCTTCCGGTTAAGATGTTGAAGAAAGGGACAGTATACACACTCAATACTTTTTACAAGTATGGAGATAACGAACTTGCGTTGCCGCCAGTACCTCTGAAAGCAGAAGACTATCCAAATAGTGCTAAGGAAGAGACTAAAGTCACGAAGGCATTCATGTTCCCCTACAAAGATGCCTATAAGAGAGGAACCATCGAGATTGAAGGCGTAGCTTCAAAAGGAACTAAGTCTAAAAAAGCAGGACGGTTGCCATATGCTACCGGCATAATCACTACTTCTAAATTAGTTCAAAATTCATACTATGCGGCTTTCGCAGCGCATGCTTACAACAACCAAGAAGAATTGACTCCAGTTATTATCCCTAATTTTATTTTCGAACGTGGTAAATCTGTTCTTCGTCCATCTGAAACAAAAGCAGAAAAGGGAAAGCAATTAGATGCTTTTATTGCTTCTAAGAATGTTACCCGCACAGTAACAATCACAGGTACTCACTCGCCTGAGGGGTTAGAGCGTATCAACAGCAAACTTTCTGAAGAACGTGCTTCAGCGATTGAGAAATTTTACCGTGCCGAAATGAAGAAATACGATTACCAAGGTGCTGCCGCTGAGGTAAAATTCATTTTGAAGCCTATCGTTGACGATTGGTCTGAGTTTAAAACAGCATTGGCTTCTTACGAGGGTATTTCAGCTGATGAAAAATCAGGTTATTTGAATGTGATCAACAATGGTGGTTCATTCGAGGAACAAGAAAAGCAATTGAAAAAACTTGCTACTTATAATAAAGTATTCAAAGATGTATATCCTGGTTTACGCGCTGCCAAGACAGAAATCCTGACCATCAAAGCTAAAAAGACTGATGCAGAGATATCTGTTCTTGCTAAACAAATGACTACTGGTCAGGCCGGCATGGATGCATTGACTTTTGATGAGTTAATGTATGGAGCTACTCTTACTCCATCGTTAGATGAGAAAACAGCTATTTATGAGGCGGCCACTAAAAAAGGTACCAACTGGACGGCTCACAATAACCTAGGGGCTGCTTATTTGCAAGCTGCTATCGAGAATCCTTCAAAAACTGATTTAGTTGATAAGGCCGCTGCTCAATTGGAGATTGCCGCTAAGTTAAACGCATCTCCTGAAGTACACGCTAATTTAGCTACTGTCACTTTAATGAAGGGTAATCCTTATAAGGCATACAACCATGCACGTGCTGCTCTTTCTGGTGCTAATAACGATGTTACCCGTGGTGTAAATGGTGTGAAAGGTGCTTGTGAAATTTATATGGCCAACTATGGCGCTGCTGTAAGTTCGACTTCTTCGGCTATTGATACAGATGTAAATCTTTTCAACAAAGGTCTTGCTCAGTTGTTGAACAAAGACTTCAGCAATGCTTCCTCTTCTTTTGCTGAGGCAACTCGCAAAAATTCTAACTATGCAATTGCTTATTACGGTGCAGCAGTAGCAGCAGCTCGCGCTGGTAGTGGAGATGCAGTAGTTAGTAATTTGGTAAGCGCGGTTAAAATTGATGCTAGCTTGAAAGAGAAGGCATTGACAGACCTAGAGTTTGCTAAATTCAATACGACAGAAGCTTTCCGCAACGCATTAAAATAATCGATTCTTAATACTTGTAAAAAGACCCTGTCATCAAATATGGCAGGGTCTTTTTGTTTTGTGGAATCCTGACCTTATTTTTACAGGCTTTTGATAAAAAGAGCTAAGACAAATATGTTATGAGGGAAATCCAATACAGAGAAGCACTTCGCGAGGCAATGTCCGAAGAGATGCGGAGAGATCCATCGGTATTTTTGATGGGCGAAGAGGTGGCAGAATACAATGGTGCTTATAAGGTAAGCCAAGGTATGCTGGAGGAGTTTGGCGCCAAAAGAGTAATTGATACACCCATTGCGGAACTTGGCTTTGGCGGCATAGGCGTAGGCGCAGCCATGAATGGTATTCGCCCGATAATAGAGTTTATGACATTTAATTTTTCGTTGGTGGCCATTGACCAGGTGATCAACTCAGCCGCTAAGATGTTGTCAATGTCCGGTGGACAGTTTAATATTCCTATCGTTTTCCGCGGGCCGACAGGCAATGCGGGTATGCTTAGCTCACAACACTCACAAAACTTTGAAAATTGGTTTGCCAATACACCTGGATTAAAAGTTGTTGTCCCTTTTACACCGTATGATGCAAAGGGATTATTGAAAACGGCTATCCGCGATAATGACCCTGTTATTTTTATGGAGTCGGAGATGATGTATGGAGACAAAGGGGAAGTTCCAACCGAAGAATATCTGATTCCCTTTGGATCTGCCGACATTAAAAGAAGTGGAACAGATGTAACCATCGTTTCTTTTGGTAAAATAATGAAAGTAGTTCTTGCCGCTGCTGCTGAGTTAGAGAAAGAAGGAATTTCAGTTGAGGTGGTTGATCTTCGTTCTGTTCGTCCAATTGATTATGCAACAGTCGTAGAATCAGTAAAGAAAACCAATCGGTTGGTGATTGTAGAAGAGGCGTGGCCACTGGCAGCTATTTCTTCTGAGATCACCTATCACGTACAAAAACATGCCTTTGATTACTTGGATGCACCAATTCATAGAATCAATAGCCTCGATGTTCCGCTGCCTTATGCTCCTACTTTGATTGATGCAATCTTACCAAGTGTAGCACGGACAGTAAAGGCGGTGAAGGCAGTTATGTATCGGGACTAAATCTCCACTCTTCACACCTATCGATTGCTGCTTAGGATAGTAGTTTACCGAGGATTGGTTTTTAACTCGTCAATTAATTTCAGAATCGCTTGCCTGATCAATTCCGGATTACTCCACGGAACAAAGTGGTTCATTTCTTCAATCTCAACTAATTCAACAGGCGCATTAATGATCATGCGCTTGGCGAATGCAGCATTTTGGGGATCTACTAATTCATCTTTTTTACCTTGTATCACAATGGTGTGTGCGGTAATATTTTTCCAGAGAGGAAGCATATCTTGCAACTCAGGTTTCAGGTGATAAATTTCATCGTTGGAAGAGCGGAATGAACGTGGTATGATCCATTTTAAAAAGGGAGTTGCCAATGGCGCGCGGAACCATTCATAAGGTTCTAGGTCCGGATCAATTGAACCGGCAACAATTACAAGTCCATCTACCAGTTCAGGGTAGTCCATGGCCATTCGTGCTATTACGGGACCACCCAATGAGTGGCCAACTAAAATTATAGGACGGTGCGCTTTATATTTTTCTAAAATTGGCTTTAATACTGCTGCCTGTTTTTTAACTGATTTCTGAGCATAACCGAAATTAGATTCGCCAAAGCCGGGTCGATCAACTGAAATAAGTTGAACTTTTTCTAGTAGGGCGGTGTCGGCCATAAAGTCAATGAAAGCACTGAGTGAACCCGGAGAACCATGAACAAAGACTACGAGTGGCAATTGATCATCGCCTACAGCGAGGTAATTGATTTTTTGTTGATGAATAATGTAAGATTGTAGCGTTCCTTTCCATACTTTTTTTTCGAAGTAGCGCCCAATTTCCTTTTTGCTCATTCGAAACTGAAAGCAGGAATCCATAATAAAGAGAAGGCTAATAAAAAAAGCAAAAGTGAGAACCCACTTACCGCGTTTCTTCCAAAAGAACTTCATGCAAGTAGCTAGTTCAAATTGAGAATTTTTCTGTATTCGGCTTGGTTATGAAGTGCCTCCGCTGCCCTTTTTATTTCGCGGTCAAACTTAAAGCCTGCTTCGGTAGCGCCCTTTTCTAAATAGTAGCGAGAGGCTATTTCTTCTTCTAATAATTTCTTGATTTGATCTTTAAAGATGACCAGATCATTTTTGCGGCTCTCTTTCAGGCGAAAATGAAGTTGATCCAATTGCGGTTTTAAATCATCATAGTATTTTTCTTTTTTGGCTTCGGCTTCAAATGTATGGAGTTCAATTTCAAGGGGAGATTGATATAAATATTCCTTCCCTTTCATCCAATTAACAAAATCATCATACTCCTGGTCAGTAAGGGCAAAACTTTTGGCTGGTGCAATGGTTGAATGTTTGAATGCATATTGAGTAGCGAAATCAAAAATGAACCCGTTCACATACAATACTTGGGCAACCATAGATGCTTCTTGCGTCTCTACCTTAATATCGGGATCAATACCACCACCATCAAATACTTTTCTGTCGCGCGATGTCTTAAATTCTTTTTTAAGTGAATCAGGGATGGAGCCTACACTGCCATCTTCTCTGCGGTGACCATAATCCAGCACCTGGATGCAACGACCTGTTGGTGTATAGTATTTAGCGGTTGTAATTTTTACCTGAGAATTGTACGAAAGTGGTCTGCTTAACTGCACTAATCCCTTTCCGTATGATTTTTCGCCTATCACGACAGCACGATCATAATCTTGCAATGTGCCTGCAACAATTTCTGAAGCTGATGCACTACCACGATTGATCAATACGGCAACAGGAATATACTCATCAGTCGGAGCGTTAAGTGTTTCGTAGGTTACATTGCTGTCTTCTAATTTGCCTTTAGTATCTACCACTTTTTTTCCTTTGGGGATAAAGAGGTTGCAACTGTTGACTGCTTCAAAAAGCAACCCGCCCGGGTTGCCGCGTAAGTCTAAGATTACATTTTTTGCCCCTTGCTCCTTTAGGGAAATTAATGCTGTTCTCACTTCTTTACCTGCGTCCGGTGTAAATTCAGTAAGTTGAATATACCCAATGTCTGTGCCTGCCATGCCGTAGTAGGGAACATTGCTGATTTTTATTTTCTCTCTTTTGAATTCAAATTCTAA
>JAYVPS010000185.1:0-58626 GCA_043757225.1 Cytophagales bacterium
GTTAGAGAAAATAATCTAACAGAAAAGGAAATTTCAGCAATAGCAAATTCAATTGCAAGTGTTTCAATAAGTGCTAAAAAACTCTAACTATGAAAGCAAATTATAAAAAATCATTTTTAGGAAGTATTTTAGCTTTTGTATTAGGAACAAGTTGCTGTTGGCTGACATCATTAGCCGTTTGGCTCGGTGGTGCAACAATCTTGACAGCATTTGCAACTTTCCTTGGACGTTTCAATACGATAATAATTATTTTGGCAATCCTACTTTTAGGTCGTGGTGTTATTCAGCTTTGGATACATATATTTCTGCCGTATCTCTACTGACATTGGTGTATCGAAATATTAACTCATTTAACAGTAATACCTGGTTGGTATCTGCCGGTAAACCAGAAAGCACTTTTTTTAAGCTATCTAACTGCGCATGGCTCGAATTGAAAAGTACGATCAGCGCAATACTTAGAAAAAATTTCCTCATGCGTCCCATTATTGAGAAATGCTTGCATCATACCTCATAACAAATTCATTCAAATTCGGCTGGTGGCTTTTCTTTCTTTTCTTTTCATATTTATAAACCGCTTGCCCCAAGTTCTTCATAAAGGGAAACCCCAAGGTTTTGTATTCATATTTACCGTCATTATAAATACCATCGGTATTGGTATTGATGACGGCCGAGAGAATGAACTCGACTCCCTTCTCAAAATCAACGATGTAGGCATTGTCAATTAAGTAGCCGTAGGCATCACCCACTTTATTAAATATGCGAATATTTTTCGGAATCGGTTTCTTGTCATCTCCGTTCATCAAAAATTTACAATAGGCATCAAAATAAGCAGTATCGCTTTTATAGGGTGGAGAAGTTGTCTCGGTCGGTAATTGAGACATGTACTGCATCACAAATTTTCTATCCTCTTCGCTATAATTAAATTTTCTTTTCGCATCGACAGCTTGTGGAAAAAGAATCGTTTTTAAAATTGCTTGCTGTTCTTGCAGGGGGTAATCATTCTTGTATGTAAAATCAAAAGGCTGATTTACCAAAACGGTATCGTACTTCATAAAGCCCTTGCCTCGCAGCACCCTGCGTCTCGGGGTAATCGAATCGCTGTTAACCAGTATGGGCTGTTGAAAAAGCAGGGTGTCGTTTTTTACAAACCGAATTGCTTCAGTATGTCGGTTTTGATCGGGAGGCAGCGGTCGTTCTAATCGGTGCAGTAGTTTTATTAAATAGCCTTTTTGTTTGAATAACTCGTTGGTGGCCTTCTGTCCTAAAAATTCATAGAGTCGGTTGTAGGCATCATTATCACTTACTACTAAAATTTTTTTAGCATAGTGTGCAATGGTGGGCAGACTATCTTGTGCAGTGGTATCCATCACTACGGATTGTTGCCCTTCATATAAACTATCATGATAGATAGGAGTAAATTTATCAACTCCCTTAACATTTAGTTCGTTTAGTTTCTCTAAGGCTAATAAAAGCATCGGCAATTTTACGGTGCTGGCCGGGTAGAAATAGTGTGAAGAATCAACATTAAAATAAAAAGACTTAAAGTTTGGCCTGTTTATTGAATCACGATTGATCTGGGTGTAAATGATTTGAACTTCTAAGCTATCTCGGTGGTCAAGAATATATTGGAATTTTTTAGGCTCTCGTTCCATTAGGCTGGCAAGGAAATTCTCGTCCTCCTTGAGCGGAAGGTGGCAAGAGAAAAGTATTACCGTCAGAAAAAGCCAAAGGAATGATTTCATCCATTTAATATTTGAAGGCTTAAATTAGTCTAAATTTGCTCACTATTAAATTCCTATCTTATGAAAATGATATCTGTGGTGATTCTAAGCTTAGTTTCTTTCATGGTAAGGGCACAAGGCCTGATTGGCACCTGGCAGCTCACAGAAAGCAAAACCTGCTTCCAATCTCAATTTGAGAAGAGTGATACAGAAAAAGAATTAGAACAAGCTATGGGAGGAGACTCTAAACACGCTGTCGCAAAAATAATTCGATTTGATAAGAAAGGTACCGGAGAAGAGGGCATCTTCTCACAGGGAAAAAGGAAAGGTACCGGCTTGAATTCCTTTACCTATTCGGTGAAGGGCAACGAACTCCAACTGATAGATAAAAAATCAGGAATGATAACACAACGATTTATTATCGATGAAGTAGGGGAATCAACACTAAAAATCCATGATGTTGCCAAAGACTGCGAGGCGAAAACTTTTTCACGTATAAAATAGTTAAATTTGAATTATGGAAACAATAGCCCAACAGAAACAAGAGCTGGTTCTTATGATTGAGGCGGTAAACAATCCTGAATTGTTATGTGCTTTAAAAAATCTTCTTAGTGAAAGTGAAAAAGATCTAATTCTTAAAGAAAGAATGACTCATGGAGCATTAAAATCGGAAGAAGATTATAAGGCTGGTCGCATTTATACGCGTGAACAAGTTGTTGAGAAGACAAACTTGCGATTCAATAAATGAAAGTTGTCTACTCGGAATATGCCTTGGAACAACTTCATAAGATTTTAGATTTTTTGATATATAAACAAGAGGTTCCTGCGGAAAAAGCCTTTGAAATTAGAGACATGGTTTTAGATAAAGTCGATGCTTTACTCGCCAACCCGTACGTTGCTCAAATAGAAGAAAGATTAATACATCTAAGTGCATCCCATAGAAGAATAATTTTCAGTAACTACAAAATAGTTTATACTATTAAAACAGATCCATTTTGATATCCGATATTTTTGATACCCGCCAAGACCCTGAAAAAATGAAAGGGTAAATCGCTATGACTGAACCCATCACCCCGCGCGACATTCGTAAGCTAACGCTCGGAGAATTAAAAGAATTCTTTGTGGTGCAAGGCGACAAGCCCTTTCGCGCCCAACAGGTGTATGACTGGCTTTGGATAAAATCCGCCAAAAATTTTGAACAGATGACTAATCTATCTTTGGGAACACGAGAGATTCTTAAGAAACATTTCGTCATCAACCACATCAAAGTGGACAAGATGCAACGAAGTTCCGATGGCACTATTAAAAATGCAGTTACGCTTCATGACGGCCTGGTCGTAGAATCCGTTTTGATCCCAACAGAAAAAAGAATTACAGCTTGCGTCTCCTCTCAAGTGGGTTGTAGCCTCGCTTGCAAGTTCTGTGCTACTGCCAGGTTAAAGCGGCAGCGTAATTTAAGCCTCGATGAAATTTACGATCAAGTGGTGGCCATAAAAGAGCAAGCTGAATTATTCTATGGCAGGCCCCTCACCAACATTGTCTTCATGGGCATGGGCGAACCATTGCTCAATTATGCAAATGTAAGTGCAGCCATTGAAAAGATAACTAACCAAAAAGGATTGGGGATGGCCAACAAGCGCATCACGCTTTCTACAGTGGGCATCGCTAAGATGATTATGAAAATGGCCGATGACGGAGTAAAATTCAACCTTGCCGTTTCACTGCACTCCGCTATTGATAAAACTCGTTCTTCTATAATGCCAATCAATGATTCTAATTCATTGGAAGAGTTGGGCGAATCACTAAAGTACTGGTATCAGAAAACAAAAAGTAAGGTTACATTCGAATATGTAGTTTGGAAAGGCATCAACGACAACGAAGAACATGCGCAGGCATTGCTAAAATTCTGTAAACTCGTTCCATCAAAAGTAAACCTGATTGAATACAATCCCATTGGGGATGGAGATTTTCAGCAAGCCTCTGAAGAAGTGTTGAACATGTACATGGATCTATTGGAACGTCATGGCATCACCTGCCGAGTTCGCAAAAGTCGAGGAAAAGACATTGATGCGGCTTGTGGACAGTTGGCGAATAAAGGTTAAAATCTAACGAGCATACTTATAAGTAAACCCAGTATTTAAAAAAAATGAACTAATTGAAACCGGTACAATCTCAGCTTTATTTCCATCAATCTTAAAATTAATGATTGGATTTATTGTACTAATTGACGCTCGGTTCTTTGAAAAAAAACCAGCTTGCTCTTCAAAAAGTATTTTATGTTCGATGCCCAAATCAAAAAGATAATTTGCAGACACAAAAAAATCCCATCTTCTATTCAATTCCAGTGCAATTTTTAAACTTGGTTGAAATGCAAAAAATTCTCGCTGTAGATTCACATCTACTATGTCTGATAAAACATTACCATTAATATTCAGAGGACCCCGCACAGTACCAATAGGCAGATAAAGGCTATTATATGAAAAGCCTAAACTGCCAGTAAATTTAAGAGGTCTGGTTCTGATTGCCGTCTGCCAACCATAGCCCAGCCCTAATCTTGCGTTTTCAAAGCTCAATTTTTCGAAGGAAGTTATAAATCCTAATTGCAAGCTCAACCGCTTTCTCAAATCAATATTTAACGCTGTATAGAATGCAGAAACGATTTGATTAGGCCGACTAATAGAGGAGTTTACTGCAAAACCATTACCCACCAAACTAACGTTAGAAATAGAATAATTGGGGAACAGGTTAGCAATGGCTATATCAAATGTGGTTTTTTCCATAAACCTTATAAAGCCACGTTTATTATTTTTTCTAGTCTGTGATGAACTACTTTCTTGAGAATAATTAGTAGATGTAGACATTGTGTTCAATTCCTTGTTTTGAATACGCTCAATAAAAGAGTTTTCTTTTAAAATGGTATAGCCATCCCAAAATGATGGGTCTAAATTCGTTGCCTTATTGATAAAAATATCGCGGTACTGAATTTTATCTGAATATTGAAATGAATTAACATTTTCAGTATCAATGTCTGTTGTCACAAATTCTGATTGGAAAATGAGTGTGTCATTAAGTCGCTTATCATACCAATGACTCTCCGCCCAAGTATCTTGTATCATCCAGCCGTTGCCAGTATTCATAAAGTGTATAAGCCTTTCAGCACTAACTGGTCTAGAAAAAATATTAAAAGGTTCTTTAAGCTTTTTTATCCCAGTTTGTGTAAGCTTATATCTTGCACTAAGGAAAGAACTAGACTTAGCGTCTAGATAAAGTTCACCATAAAATAATCCTGTAGGTTTTATTGGCTTGAATAAAATTTTGTAAACTTCTGCACCATTCAAATGAGTTACCTCATTGATAGTATATTCATAGTCATTTATTGTTTTCTCATTTATAAATTCCTTTCGACTAATTACAAAGTCACCTGTATGAACTGAGTGCGCACCACCATAAAATCTTATCTTGTTGAGTGTGTTGAGAGAATCCAAAAATTCCTTTTTTCTTGATTTCAATAGTTTCACTTGTCCGCTTTGTTCAATTTGCTGATACGATTCTTTTCGTGCTTGAAGTATTCCTTCTGACAAATAGATATAATGAATGCTGTCATACCTAAGAGATTCTCTGTAGAACCCCGTCAATAGTGTTGGTTTTGCCGGATAGTTTGAAGGAATTTTTTTTATTGCCTCAAAAATCATTTGCCTAACATCGGTTGGCCTTACTTCAATTTCGCTCAGTAATTTAATTTCGGGCACTAAAAATATTTTCAAATCAGAAAATTCACTAGAGGTAAAATTCGTTGAGACGCTTTTGTACCCAACACATGAAATAGTAACGGTGTTGGGGCTGCCTATTTGAAGATTAATTGAAAAGCGACCCTCTGCGTTACTTACTGTTCCATTACCACTTTCATTTATTCGTAAATGAGCCCAAGCTATGGGTGCTTTTGTTGACTCATCTAAAATTATACCAGAAAACCTATGCGTATTTTGACCAACTAAGTTCAGATTTAAAACTAAGTTAGCCGTTAGTAGTAGTGCTAGCTTGATAATACTTCTGTTTAGCATATCTCAAAAGTTTTGTTTGCGTACTTAAGCAGTTTCGCATCATGCGTTACATACACAACTGTAAGCTGTCTCTCAATAATTAGTTGCTTTAATAAACTAAATACATAATCTTGTGTTTCGTTGTCTAAAAAAGATGTGGCTTCATCTAAAAATAGTAATTGTGGCTTTTTGTACAGAGCTCTTGCCAATCCCAAAAGTTGTTTCTGCCCTCCTGACAGATTAATTCCAGTTTCTCCAACTACAGTATTATACCCTTCAGACATGCGTCTAAAAAACTTATCCATTCCAATCTCGACACAAAATTTTTCTACTTGCACCAAGTCAGCAGTTTCATCGATTGAAATATTGCCAACTATAGAAGTATTGAATATTTTTATCTCTTGCGGCACCACGCCAACTATCTCTCGCCAGTTTTTGATGGAAAGCTCGTTCCACTCAATATTGTTAACTGATATTTTATCTTTTGGTATTTCATAAAACATCTGCATCACTCTTAACAAAGTGCTTTTCCCCGCTCCGCTAACTCCCACCAAGGCAACAAAGTCGCCCTTTATTATTTCCAAGTTAAGATTTTCGATAAGTTTTACCGTTCCAGCAAATTTAAAATACAACTCTGTAACTCTTATCAATTCTAAATTATCAATCTTCGCCTTAGCGGAATCTTCCTTTATATTGTATTCAGGCTCTACCTGAGCAAACTCATTGATTCTATCAAAAGCTATTTTTGCTTCTTGAATTTTAAAATTTGACAGCGATATATTCGTTATAGGAGAAATGATAAGCAGGGATACTTGCATTAATGCTACAAGACTGCCAATAAGCAATTCTTTTTGAAAGAACATTTGGGTTGCAAAAAATATCGTAATGACGATGATCAAACTACCAAATACTGAATAAACCAAGTGTAATCGATTTTTAAACCCACTAAATTGCGCAAGATTTTCCTGAAATAATCCATGTACATCGCTAGTTATTTTACTAAACAAATCTTCTTTGTTATGGGATTTAATGACGTCAATGGCCTGCAGAGCAGTAAGGTAAGTGGCTTCATTGATACTATAAGATTCGATAACGAGCTTCTGAGCTTGAATAACTCTTTTGGTTTGAAAGTATGAAATCAGCAAAAATAAAATTGAAATTGCAATAATTGCAAATCCAAGTAACGGGATTGTGAGTAAAATAAAACTCATGAGCACAAGGAATAAAAAGAAATCAATTACTAAAGAGCTGAAAATATAATTGATAACATTTTGTATTCTAACTATATCATTAATTCGAGCAATCAAATCACCCGTGTGCATGCTTTGATAAAAAGATATAGGCAGATTTAATAGTTTTTTGTAAAAGTATTTGTTCATTCTCTTACTTAAATTCTTGCCTTGCTTTAGAAATATAAGGTCTCTAAAAAAAACCAAGGAGTTTCTAGCTAAAAAAGTAAAAAGTAAAATTATAAATGCTACTATCAATTTTTTCTGATGCTGTTCATTTTTCAATAAATCATCCAATAAAACCTGCGAAAAATAGGCTAACGATAAGCTGAGAATTGAAACAGCCAGTCCTAATATGACAGACAAAATTAAAAGGCCAATATCATCTTCTATCAGTTCCCAAATACCAACTTTCTTTCTTTTTTGGTCTTGCTTATTAATAGAATAAAATTTCAAACTATTGATTTGGCCAGAAAATGTAAGAAGCCTCTTTGATTTCCAAATATCATCGAGATCGGCAGGTAAAAATTCTTGTATGCCTCTCCCAGGATCTCCGATAATAAAATGCTTACCATTAAATCCATAGCAAACTACATAGTGAAACTGGTTACTATTAATAACAACATGAAGAATAGATGCGTTGGATATTTTTTTTAATTCTTCAATACTTCCCTCATAACCATCTGCCAATAGGCCTAGTTTACTAGAGGCTTCACAAAGACCTAATAAACTTGTACCCCTATTTGTTATACCCGACAATTTTCTAAGTGCCTCCTTTTCTGGCACAAACCCGTAGGTTCTAAAAACCGATTCTAAGCAAGCAATACCACATTCAGCAATAGATACCTGAGTAACATGGTATTTCAAAAAAAGAGATTTATTCACGAGCTTATTAGGTAGGTAAGAAATTCATTGTTATCTGTATCCAAAAATTAAAATTTCATGAATAAGACCTTTTCCAGATTGCTTTAAAACTAAAAAAGTAAGCCTAATGGCCTACTTTTTAATAGATTAGAACTTAGGGTGTTAAATAAGCCCTCCGTTTCCGACAACATTGTCTCCAGTAGCTATTAATGCTATCACATACCCGCAAAGTAGACCAAGAAGAAACAAGCCGAAAAATCCTCCTTGGGTTTTTGCCATTTGATCGTTTGTTAATTTTGTCATAATAAGAATTTGTTTAAAGGTTATATTAGAAATAATTACACTGTTGGCGGATTGGCTTCATAAATGATAACACCTACTATGAAACCAACAAACAAGCCGATAATGAGCCATAGAAAACCACCTTGGGTTTTTTCCATTTCGAGAACACTCAGTTTTTTCATATTTTTTTTGGTTTAATTTCGCACAAAATTCGACCATTAAAAATTCGGTTCATAGCTGATAAAGTTTGAATTAAAAACCGTATAGTTGTATTTTAAAACTTTGAAGATGAAAGTTGGTGAAAAACTAAGAAAAAT
Organism: Cytophagales bacterium; assembly: GCA_043757225.1. GTDB lineage: Bacteria > Bacteroidota > Bacteroidia > Cytophagales > Cyclobacteriaceae > ELB16-189. The sequence continues at coordinate 8,454 of JAYVPS010000185.1, forward strand.
TAGGGAAATAAAAGGTATCTCACAAGAATACTTAGCTACCCAGTTAAATATTCAGCCTCAAGCCTATGGCAAAATTGAACGCGGAGAAACTAAACTAGATTTTGATCGGCTGGAAATAATTGCAAAGCTTATGAAAGTAGATCCATTAGACATTGTGAATTTTGATGAAAATAATATTTTTAATAATACCTTTAACAATCATACTGAGCATCAGAAAAACTTTATTATCCATAATGAAGAGCTTATTAATCCAATCTTTGAAAAAACCCTTGGCCTATTGCAAGAGGAAATCTCACAACTCCGTAGTAGCAATCAGCTATTGATTCAGCTACTTGAAAAATTTATCTCTAAATAAGCGCCAACAGATTCAACTTTACAAACAAAGCATTCATCTTATCCCATATTCCAATTTCATGTTTGTGGTCAGATGTCTACCCAATTAAAGTACCTATCAATTTTTCTACTCGCACTAAGCCTTTCGTGTGAAAGCTACTCCCAAAAGCTAATTAAAGGCATCGTAGTAGATTCTGCCACACTCAACAATCTGCAAGGGGTACACGTAAAAATCCAACACACCAATCACGCCACCACCACCAATCAAAATGGGGTGTTTACCATTATAGCCACAGAGCAAGACACGCTTATTTTCTCTTATGTGGGATATGCTAAACAAGTTTTACCTATCTATTTGGAAGATGAGACCATGTTCGTTCGTATGCGCGAAGAAAGTATTTTACTGAAAGAAGTGGTGATCCGCGATCGGTTTATGCTAAAGCTCGATGAAAAGTATATCAATTCTCCAACGTTGCAAGGGGCTAAACCTATCAAGGCAGGTTCAACATCAGGTGGCGTGGGCGTTAACTTTTCCTATTTCTCCAAGCAAGAAAAGGAAAAAAGAAAGTTATCTAAAATTATTGCTGAGAATGAAAAAGTTCGTACGTACATCGAGATGGTCAACGACCCGGACTTAAAAAATGAAATCATGACCCGCTATGGATTCAGTGAAGAAAAATTCTATGACCTCCTCGCCATCTACAACGAGAAAAATAAAGACATCATGTATTCATCCAATTCAGGGTTGATCCTTAACTCCCTACTCTCATATTATGAGCAAGCTTCCAGGCAGAAATAGTGCCCTTAAGCCGATCTGATTTTTAATGTCTTGGGTCTCCAATCTCTGTCATGCGGCAATCAACTTGTAACCAGCAATTAATAGGGCAAAGTCTTTTACTTTTTTCACTACTTTTGAGGAATGAAATTTTATGTTGATACATCAGTTTGGGGAGGGTTTCACGACAAGGAGTTTTCAGAGTGGACTATACCATTCTTTGAACAAGCTCGACAAGGTAAGTTTACTATTGTTTTATCCGATGTGACAATTGGTGAGCTTGAAAAAGCACCTGAAATTATCAGAGAGTTACCAACGACAATTCCTCCTGACTTTTTAGAACTCGTTAGCATAACTGACGAACAGCTTAACCTTGCGGACAAGTATGTTCAAGAAGGTGCGTTGACTCCAAAGTTTCATTCAGATGCACAACACATTGCTATTTCAAGCATACTTAAAGTTGACAGTTTAGTAAGCTGGAATTTCAAGCACATGGTAAACTTTTTTCGTATCAGACAATACAATTCAATCAACTTAAAATTTGGTTATTCAACCATTGACATTAGAACCCCAAAGGAGGTAACTTATGGAGAACAAGAATAAATACACAGCAGTCGATTTTCATGCAGTTGACTTCATGCGACAAGTTCGTAGCGAATTGACAGAACAATTTTGGCAAGACAAGCAAAAGTATTTTGACTATTTAAAACGAGTAATGGAGGACTTTAAGTTGCGTCAGAAAAACCATCAAAGCTAATTTGCTTTGGTGGGATTGAGCCGCACGAACGCACAACAAAATGTTTGCGCAATGGTGGGGTGACGTGTAAGTTCAAAGTGTTATCTTCGTTCAACGTTTGGTCACGTAGGATAGTGAAGCGTTACAAAGTTCCACCACTTCGCAAACACAAACGGTGTACGCCAATTTTGCAAGGATGGCTTCTTCACGCGCAAGCTGGCAAGGGATTGCAGTGGAAAGCCCGAAGTGTGTTGGTAGTGTGTGTGGACGGACTTGGAGCGCAAAGCCCGATGGCCTTTCCCGATTTTTTTCGGGAAAGGCCATGCCCCAAAATCACAAAACTGTTGTACACCCCATCTCCAGTGGCTGGCATCCATCATTACCCTAAAACCATTATCTTTCGGCCATGGAAGAACACTTTAAAAGTTCAGAGAAAGTTCGCGACTTTGTCATCGGCATGAGTGATGGGCTCACGGTACCCTTTGCATTGGCAGCCGGCTTGAGCGGAGCATTAAGCGGAGAGGCTAACTCAACCCAAATTGTAATCACCGCAGGGCTAGCCGAAATTGCCGCTGGCTCAATAGCAATGGGCTTAGGCGGCTACCTCGCAGGCAGGACTGAAATTGAACATTATGATACAGAAGAGAAGCGCGAATACGATGAGATTCAACATAAATTTGAAATTGAAATAACCGAGACTAAGGAAATCTTTGCTCAATATGGCGTAAGCGAAGAATTGCAAGAGAAGATTGCGCGCGAAATGGCCAAGCGGCCCAAAGAGTGGGTGGACTTTATGATGCGTTTCGAATTAGGGCTAGAAAAACCCGATAAAAACCGCGCACATGAAAGTGCTTTCATCATTGCCGTAAGCTACATCATCGGTGGATTAATTCCTCTGAGTGCCTACTTTTTTACTGCCACCGCAGAGCAAGGGTTGATCTACTCCTCTATCATCACCCTCATTTGTCTTATTGTTTTTGGATTAGTGAAAAGCAAACTCACTGGGCAGCCGTTGCTAAAGGGTACGATGCGGGTAGCATTGATTGGTGCTGCTGCTGCTGCTGCTGCTTTTGCTATTGCCAAGATGATTGCTTAATCAGGAATCGCTCCCTTGTCGAAATTTTTCCTCAACGCATTCCAATCAACTACTTCTTACTCGCATTAAAAAGTTTCTCCTTTTCATCTTTGGAAAGACTCTCATACCCGCGATCAGAAATTTTGTCCAAGATAGTATCAATTTCGTCTTGAGATGCTTTGGTAGAAGTAGAGGCGGTAGATTTTTTCGCTTTGGGTTCTTCTTTTCGATAAGTGACCTTAACTTTTGGTTTAGAAACAAACAACGAGTTGATCCAATCCAGAACTGCTGTGATCCATCCTCCCCAATTTACCCCAGCTTGCAATTGTTTGGTGTAAATGAATCCTATCAATGCTCCTCCCAAGTGCGCTAAGTTACCCCCCGAATTAGAACCGATGGTTCCAAGGAAAGAAAGAAATACAATAACGCCTGCAATGTATTTGATTCTTACAGCACCAAAAAACAGTAGAAAGAAAGTATAGTCAGGCAAAAGCGTAGCAACCGCAACTACAATGGCATTGATACTGGCCGAAGCCCCGACCATCACTATTGAGTTGACTTGTGCCTTTGCAGCAAAATAAGGAACGAGGTTGTAGGATAACAAATAGAAAACGGCACCCGCAACAGCTCCTAACACATAAACTGCTATTAGTTTATCGCTTCCCAAATATTCAACGAAGAGTTTCCCAAACCAATAGAGCGTCATCATATTGAAAAGAATGTGGAGGATTCCTGATAGGTCATGGGCAAAAGAATAGGTAATTATTGTCCACGGTTTACCTACAAATTCTGTGAGGCGAGCAGGGATTTGAAATTGTGAGTGCACTGCATTAAAAACAAAAGTAAAACCCCCAATCTCAGAGATCACCATCAAAATAGCCAGCACTACAAACACAACTATGTTGATTATGATCAACTGTGCATGAGCATTGTTGGGCTTTTGAAACGCATTTTTAAATTCTTCCAGCACAAATTGAAATTTAGATTACTGGGTTAACATAAAATCTCACTCAAAGTTACGGCTTTCTTATTTCCCCTGACTTCGCCAGTAACTAATAATCAAAAAAGCCACAAACGCACCCCCAAAGTGGGCTAAGTGAGCCACCGTTCCCGAGCGATCCATGGCATAGGTGATAAAACCCATCAAAAAGACCATGTACTTCGCTTTGATCGGAATTGGCGGAAACAATAGCATTAACTCCAAATCAGGAAACAGCATTCCAAACGCCATCAATATTCCATAAAGCGCACCCGAAGCCCCAAGCATTGATCCTCCATTGCCCGGGAGAAAATAATTGACTACTGCGTAGATCACTCCTGCGCCCATGCCCGTGGCAAGATAAAACACCAAAAATTTCTTGTCTCCCCAATAGTCTTCTAGTACAGGAGCGAATGAGGCGAAGGCAAGCATGTTGAAGAAAATGTGACCATAGCTACCATGTGCAAACATGTAGGTGAAAAATTGATAAGGTTTGAACAAAGGTGATCTTATATCCCATAAAGAAATCAATTCTGTCAGTCCGAGTCTAACTTCTTGACCATATATTTCAACTGACATTAAGCTTTGAAGAAATTGTTGAAGCAGGAAAACAACAACATTAATAATAATAAGTGTGCGTACCAGTGGCGTAATATTGAACATAGATCTCTTTAGCGATTAAAATGACTTTCTACCTTAGACGAGTCAAAAACAAAAAATGTTGGGCTTCCTTCCGGAGAATAATTTGGGTTGGCGCACGCAAAGAGGCTTTCAACCAGGGCCAAAATAGCCTCATTCGCCAAAAGCTGGCCCGATTTGATACTGGTACGCTTGGCCATAGATCGCGCCAGATTCTCTTGCAAAGGCAAATGCAACTCCGATTGGTTTAACTTGAATTGCTCCATCAATCCTTCCAATAATTCTTTTTCAGTACCATCTATATCGACTGGAGTACCCGAAATCAGCAACGTATTTTTTCCAAACACTTCAAATCGAAAGCCTAATGCGAGAATTTCCTTTTCCATTTCCATCACTAACGCAAAATCAGCCGCTCCCATTTGCACCGTCTGTGGAAATAAACTTTGCTGGCTGTTGCCCGGCTTTGTCTTTAATTGAGCCATATATTTCTCGAAAAGTACCCGTTCATGGGCAGCTTGTTGATCGATGATCATCAACCCACTACGCACCGCCCGAACAATATACTTCTGATGAAACTGAAAAATACCAAGTTCATTACTAGGCATTGGTGGCACCGCCTCCTTGTTCATGGCACTTTCAAAAAGCAATTCGGTAGTTGGCCGTGGCTCCACCTTATCAAACAATCGCGAGTAGCCATCTTCCTGATCAAACGCTTTGTCCCAATTTTTTAAATTCGATCGATGCAGGGAGGTAGAAAATTGCTCTTCAAAATATCGCTCTTTTGTCATCGTCTGCCCTTCTAACTTGTTCACTAAATTCACATCAGCGTGAAAATCAATGGCAGGTGAAAGGTTATGTGCTCCTAAGGCCTGCTTCACCGCAGACCATACAACGGCATAAACCGCGCGTTCGTCATCAAATTTTATTTCTGTTTTCGTAGGGTGAACATTTACATCAATGTGTTTAGGATCTATTTCAATAAACAATACATAAAACGGATAACTATTCTCCGGCAATAATCCTTCGTAAGCACTTGTAACCGCATGGTGCAGATAGCTGTTTCTAATGAATCGGTTGTTCACAAAAAAGAATTGCTCTCCCCTCACCTTCTTGGCCGACTCGGGTCTACCTATATAGCCCATCACTTTAATTAGCGCGGTTTCTTCACTGCAAGGGGCGAGTTGCTGCTGGTAAATCTTTCCAAACAACGCCACAATGCGTTGACTCAATTTGCCTGGCGCTAAATCATAAATCAGTTCATCGCCTTGAATAAGCGTGAAGGTAATTTCCGAATTCGCCAACGCCAACCGAAAAAACTCATCGATGATATGCCGCATCTCTACGGAGTTGGATTTCAAAAAATTCCTGCGCGCGGGGATGTTATAAAATAAATTCTTTACGCTAATACTGGTACCTTGCTCACACGCTACTGCCTCCTGCTTTTTTACTTCCGATCCCTCCACCAAAAGCAACGTCCCTAACTCTTCGTGTGCCTGTCGCGTCTTCATCTCAAACTGTGCTACAGCTGCGATAGACGCCAATGCTTCCCCGCGAAAGCCCATCGTTCGCAACGCAAAAAGATCCTCAACCTTGCGGATTTTAGAAGTGGCATGCCGCTCCAAACTCATTCGGGCATCGGTCTCGCTCATGCCCTGCCCATTGTCGATCACTTGAATCAATACCTTGCCTCCCTCCTTCACTATAAGCTGGATTGCCGTTGCCCCCGCGTCAATAGAATTCTCCATCAACTCCTTCACAGCCGAAGCAGGCCGTTGCACCACTTCGCCAGCGGCAATCTGGTTAGCAATCGAATCAGGAAGAAGCTGAATAATATCTGGCATGAAAGAAAAATTCTAAGATGCAAAAGTAGGCAATAGTGCGAAATAGTCGTGCCTCTACTTTGTTTTCAGCCTTGCGTAGCGGCACGATTCAAGCACTTTAATTTTTCTTAGGTGCTATCGCTCTGAATTTCGAATAAAGGTAAATAGGAACAACTAAGAAGGCAGCATACAATGCAGGCTTTCCCCATTGCAAAAATGCTATCAGAAAAAGCGCTATGAACAACGTTATGCCAAGCCTCATCAGTACCTCACTTTTTTGCTTAGTGGGCTTCGATCTTTTTCTGGCAGCTTGAAAAGAGCCCGCAATGCGCGACTGATACCCAGCCTCATCGGCTTGTTTAATGCCGCGTTCCAGTTCAATCTCTCTCTTAATGCGTTCCTCCCGTTCTTGCATTTCGTCCTTGGTAGGGTCGTAATAGCGAGGAACATATTTAAATCGCTGATTCGAGGGGGCTTTGGTAAATAATGAGATTATCTTCATGGCTTTTCCTTTTGTTCTAATTCAAGCTTAGTTTCGCGCTAGGCAAAGTTACAAAAACCTAACAGGCTGATGGACAAAAAAGTTTTATTTAGTGCGAACTGGTTTTCAGGATTCTTGGCGGCCCCCTCGTGCCAACACACAAACCCTCCAGCTCGGGTCGTGCTATTCGCTACAAGTCCTCACCCCAACACACACGGCCATCCTTCGTTGTGGGCTTTTCGCTTCTATCACTGGCCGAACTCTCTCCACCTTATCAACATCTCTACAACTAAAAGCCTCCACCTCGTTTTATTTCTTATCCTCTTATTTTTTCAATCTGGCCTCATCGCCCAAGATCATAGAACAAAGTGGGTCGATAGCGTTTTTCAAACCCTGAGCACCCAAGAAAAAATCTCCCAACTTTTCATGCTGCCCATTTCATCAAGCAGCACAGCAGAGCAAAAGCAAGCAACCCTCGACCAAATAAAAAAATTCAAACCGGGCAGCGTATTGATAACGCAAGGCAGTCCGGTTAGTCACGTCAACTTTCTAAATAAACTCCAATCCAATTCAAGCGTGCCCATGTTGGCAGCCATCCATGCCGAATGGGGATTAGGACAAACATTAGATAGCACCATCAGTTTCCCAAAACCTTTGCTCCTTGGAGCCATCAAAAACGACTCCTTGATTTTTGAATTCGGGAAAGAAACCGCGCGACAAATGAAAATACTCGGCTTGCAAATCAACCTGGCACCCAATGCAGACATTCACTTCCATGACGATTTGTACCCGGGCACCCTCCGCTACTTTGGCGATGATAAAAAACGAGTAGCTTCCAAGTCGGGTTGGATGATTCGAGGCCTCCACCAAGGAGGCGTATTGGCTATTGCTAAGCATTTAGAAAATCCTAAAAAGAACAAGAATATTATTCAACAAGACAGCGCTGTTTTTTTTGACATCAGCCAAATTGACACCATAGGGTTTTATCCTTATCAACAATTAATGAAGGAAGGCGTAGACGGATTGCTTACCTCTAATTTAGATTTTGTATTGGCGGGGAAAAAGAAACCGATCCCTGTAGCGATCTCAAGTTTGTTTATCAACGAAATCATCAAACAAAAATTAGAGTATCAGGGGTTGGCGCTGGCTGAAATTCCTTATTTGGAAAGAATATCCGGAAAGTCACAACCAGACGATGTAGAAAAGCTCAGCTTTATTGTAGGCAACGATATATTAATCGCCCCCGAAAACATGGGTGCCGCCATCAAAAATATTTCCAAGGCGATTAAGAAAGACAAGACCTTGCAAGCACAACTAAGGGAATCTGTAAAAAAAATACTTACCGCTAAGTTTCAATCGGGGCTGAATGAATCAAAATTGGTCGATGCAGATAATCTTGTATCAAAACTAAATTCACCGAAAGCAAAATTATTAAAACAACAGCTGACGGAGGCTGCAATTACCTTATTGAAAGACTCCGTACAAAGTATTCCCATTCAGCATTTGGAGAATAAAAAATTTGCGTCCATTTCCTTCGGCAAAGAAGTAAAAAATGAATTCACCCATATCCTTTCCAAGTACGCATTCTTTCAACATTTCGCTGTCAATGCGTTGAGCGATACCGCCAACCTGCAAAACAAACTAAGCCAACAAAATGTTATCATAATTGGTCTATTCCCGGCCTCCAAAGGTTTCATTCTTCAAATACTCCCAATCGTAAAAAAATTAGCAGCTCACCATCAGGTCATCATTGCAAGTTTTGGTTACACTGATGATCTTAAGTTTTTTGGCGAGTTACCTGCGATTCTTGCTGCTTATGCAGATGATGACCTAACTCAAAGCATTACTGCCCAAATTATTTTTGGGGGAATGGGAAGCCTTGGGATTATGCCGGTAGCCATACCGACTGTTTTTAAAGTAGGGCAAGGAATTCTTTCAAAAAAACAGGATCGCTTCTCTTACTCAATGCCTGAAGATGCAGGAATGGAAACCAACACATTGGAGAAGATAAAAACTATTATGCAAGAGGCAATTGATTTGGGTGCCACACCGGGTTGTGCCGTGCTGGTAGCCAAAGATGGCAAAGTTGTTTTTGAACACGAAGCCGGTTGGTTTACCTATGACAAAAAAAATCCGGTTACCGATGAGACCATTTATGATCTTGCCTCCGTAACAAAAGTTACGGCCACGCTGCAAGCAGTCATGTTCATGCATGAGAAGGGCATGATCGACATCAACAAAAAGATATCGGAATATTTGCCTGAACTAAAAGAATCCAATAAAAAAGATTTTATCATCAAAGACATTCTTACCCACCAAGCAGGACTTTGGCCTTTCATCCCCTTCTGGGCACAAACCGTAAAAGATGGTGAACCACTGGCCGAATATTACAGCAAAGAAAAAAGTGAAGCCTATCCATTTCCGGTGGCCGATAGTTTGTTCGCCTCCAAAGCAATGAAAGACAGCCTGTGGCAATGGATCATCAAAGCCAAAGTGCGCGAAAAAACAGACCGCACCGTTTTTGATTATCGCTATAGTGACATGGGCTTTTACATTCTTCAACACCTGGCAGAAAAATTATTAAACCAACCGATGGATGATTTTTTGGAACAAAATATTTATGAGCCCATGGGTGCTTACACGGTAGGCTATTTGCCATTGCAGAAATTTCCATTCGATCAAATCGCACCTACCGAAGATGACAAACTCTTTCGAAAAAAACTCTTGACCGGCTATGTCCACGACCAAGGCGCAGCCATGCATGGTGGCATTGCAGGTCATGCAGGGTTGTTCAGCAATGCCAACGATTTAGCAAAACTCGGGCAGATGTGGTTACAAAAAGGAAGCTATGGGGGCAATCGATACTTCAAACCAGAAACGCTGGAGTTCTTCACTCAAAAACAATATGAAAACAGCAGGCGAGGGCTAGGCTGGGATCGCCCCGTGCTTAGCGATCCAAATGGCCCTACTTCATATTATGCTTCTGCCAGGACATTCGGGCACACAGGTTTTACAGGAACATGTATTTGGGTGGATCCGGAGTTTAACTTAGTTTATGTTTTTCTATCTAATCGCGTCTATCCGGATATGAACAACACTAAAATATTAAATGCCAATATCCGTCCACGTATACAAGACCTCATTTATCAATCAATTTTCAATTATTGTCGGGATTAAGACTCTCGTTCACGCTTACTAATACCTGATTGGTGAATGTTGTAGCACAATTAAGCTAAGGTTATGCTTGTTGCTTTGTAAAATTCCGGTAGTGAATGCGAAACCAAATTGTGTTAAATTGGGTTTAACTCTGAAATAAAAGCCGTGAGAAACATGAAAATCGGGATTGTATGTTATCCAACCTTTGGTGGTAGTGGTGTGGTGGCCACTGAGTTAGGCAAGGCGCTAGCAAAAGAAGGGCATAAAGTCCATTTCATTACATATAGCCAACCCAGCCGGTTGGATTTTTTAAACGAAAATCTTTTTTACCATGAGGTTGATTTTCGCTCCTACCCTCTTTTTGAATATGCACCCTATGAGCTGGCATTGGCAAGCAAAATGGTGAGTGTAGTGAAGAATGAAAAATTGGATTTGCTCCATGTGCATTACGCCATCCCACACGCCTCGGCTGCCTACATGGCCAAACAGATTTTAAAAACAGAAGGGATTTATATTCCCGTAGTAACTACCCTACACGGTACTGATATAACCTTAGTAGGTAAAGATGCCTCTTATGAACCGGTTGTAACATTCAGCATTAACCAATCTGATGGGGTTACTTCCGTATCCGAAGATTTAAAAAGGGAGACGTATCAGTTTTTTAAGATCACCCGAGACATTGAAGTAATCCCCAATTTCATCGATCTGGAAAAATTTAAAAAGCAAAAGAAAGATCATTTTAAAAAAGCCATTTGCCCGCATGGAGAAGCGCTGATCGTGCATACCTCTAATTTCAGGAAAGTAAAACGGATTAGTGATGTAGTACAAGTTTTTTATAATATTCAAAAAGAAATTCCGGCCAAGCTGTTGATGATCGGTGATGGACCTGAACGCGCCAAGGCAGAGAAGCAAGCACAAGAATTAGGAATCACTACCGAGATTCGCTTTTTAGGAAAGCAAGAGGCAGTGGAAGAAGTATTGTCTGTAGCAGATTTGTTTTTAATGCCTTCTGAAAAAGAAAGTTTTGGTTTGGCAGCGCTTGAAGCAATGGCCTGCGAAGTGCCTGTTATTTCCTCCAACACCGGAGGCTTGCCTGAATTGAATCTGCAAGGTATAACAGGCTTCCTTAGCAATGTGGGCGACACGGAAGACATGACTAACAAAGCGCTTTTTGTACTCGATAAAAATAATTTACCGAGATTTAAAGAGAGTGCGCTAAAACGAGCGAAAGAGTTTGACATCTCGAATATTCTACCTCTTTATGAAAATTACTATGAGAAAATTTTAGAGAAAGCGACAATAAAAGAAACCATTTGACGATTTATAGTTGCAAGAACTTCAAGGACAAAATAAATTTATTGTCAAACCGCATAGATCATGGAAGTAGCAATCAAGCCCAATAACAAAGGCACCAAAAGGCTGTTTAAAAATCCAGTACTCGAAAAACTGAGCAGAACACACATAGCAGTGCCTGTCACTATTTTTGGTTTCTATTCGGTAGCCCTATTGTATTGGAGCGTTAACTATACTTCTCTTTCAATTGGCACTTCCTTAGTAATGTTTGTCACCGGATTCATTTCTTTTACCTGGGTGGAGTACCACCTTCATCGCCATTTTTTTCATATGGCCGCCATTACTCAATGGAGAGAAAAAGCACAGTACGTGATTCATGGTGTGCACCACGAATTTCCAAAAGACAAAGAACGCCTAGCCATGCCTCCACTGTTAAGCATAATCATTAGTACCTCATTGCTGTTTCTTTTTAGGGCGTTGATGGGAGACTTAGTCTTTTCCTTTATGCCAGGCTTTTTAATTGGGTATGCTTATTATTTGCTCATTCACTACATGGTTCATGCTCATCAGCCTCCCAATAATTTTTTTAAAATATTGTGGCAGAACCACGCCATTCATCACTACAGAAATGGTGAAGCGGTTTTTGGAGTCACTTCTCCACTCTGGGATTACCTCTACGGCACCACCTATAAAAGTCGTAGTAAAGAGTTGGAAATAGAAGAGCAAAAGATGCAGTGAATAAATCAGTCTTTTTCATAGACAGTACAGACAGACCTAAGTATGTGGGAATTCATGCGAAGGAGGTCTTAAAAGGCTACCCGAAGCAAAAGCAAAAATTAAATTCTGCTTTCTTTGATAACTTTATTCTGGGGAGCTTTTGAGTAGGTTGGGCAGGTATAAGAACTACAAGCCGAAAACAAAAAAGTGGCAACCAAGATTAAAAGCGCAACTGATTTTTTCATGGGGTATTGGATTAAAGTTGATACAAATGTAGACGAGCTGCCTCGAATAATATTGTCTTCAACTGAAAAATTCTTACATGAGTTCCATTAATCGACAATAATGACCATTAGGATATCCCTCCTCCACTTAAGTTTTCGGCAAACGAAACAGAATGATAGAATATTTGGTTATTTAGGGGCAACAGAAAAATTATGATTGGACACCGTTTTTCTAAATATACTCCTCCACCCGAAAGCGAAAAAAGCGATTTCGAGCGATTACTCAAGATTTTCATGCAATTGGTGCTGATAACTGCGGGCAATGTGGGTGAAGCATTGCAATGGCTTACTGAGGTCGACAAACAATATGGGCTTTCTAATGCCCAGTACGGAATTGGCGATTTTATCGAGGACTTGAAAAAAAATGGCTATATCGATGACAAGGGGCCGGATGGAGAATATAAACTAAAACCAAAAGGAGAGCAAAACTTACGTCAGTCGGCTCTCGATGAAATCTTTGGAAAGCTGAAAAAATCTAAAAGCGGTGATCACAAAACACCTCACAGCGGTCGAGGTGATGAAACTACTACTGACAGGCGCGATTATGAATTTGGGGATGCCATCGAACAAATCTCTATGACAGACTCATTACGAAATGCGCAAGTAAATCACGGGCTGGATGATTTTTTCATGACAGAGGAAGACTTAGAGGTGATGGAGAACGAATTCAAAGCCCAGACTTCTACAGTGCTGATGATCGATATTTCTCACTCTATGATTTTGTATGGCGAAGATCGCATAACGCCTGCCAAAAAAGTAGCGATGGCCTTAGCAGAATTAATTACCAAAAAATATCCAAAGGATACATTGGATATTTTAGTGTTTGGTGATGATGCTCATCAGATTGAGATCAAAGACTTGCCTTACTTGCAAGTGGGGCCTTTCCACACCAACACCGTGGCAGGATTAGAATTGGCAATGGATATCTTAAGGCGCAGAAAAAATACTAACAAGCAAATTTTTATGATTACTGATGGCAAACCCACGTGCATCAAACAAGGAATCAACTATTATAAAAACAGTTTTGGCCTCGACCAAAAGATTTTGAACAAGACGTTGGACTTAGCCACTCAATTAAGAAAAATAAAAGTGCCTGTCACCACTTTTATGATCGCCACCGATCCCTATTTAAAAGCCTTTGTGCGCGAGTTTACTAAAGCCAACAATGGCAACGCCTATTATAGTAGCTTACAAGGATTGGGGAATTTGGTGTTTGAAGATTTTAAAAAGAATAGAACAAAGAATTTATAATTTTTCCCTCAACTAATCTTAAGATGAGACTACTTTTCTTTCTTCTATTTATGTCAAGTACTTATCCTACCAATATTTTCTTAGATAAAAACGGAAAAATAGTTGAATTTAAAACAGGAGAAGTTTTGGACGAGATAGGGTTGACTGAAACGAAACAAGAAATCAAAAAATTAATTGACAAAGAAATCAAAAAATGAAAGACAACCAAAACATTCGAATCCTCAGTCAGTTAAAATCTGCAGGGTATAAATTTAAAACTATCAAAGATGAGTTGAGAGTAAATCTTATCGAAAAATTAAAAAAGAACGAAAACGTATTTGAAGGGATTTGGGGTTATGAAGAAACGGTGATCCCTGATTTAGAGAGAGCAATTTTGGCTGGACACGATATTAATTTGTTAGGACTTCGTGGGCAAGCAAAAACCCGATTGGCTAGGTTGATGGTAAATTTGTTGGATGAATACATTCCTATCATTGAAGGATCAGAATTGAATGACAATCCGCTTCATCCTATTTCGAGATACGGTCATGATAAGTTGAAGGAATTAGGTGACAACATGCCGATTACCTGGTTGCACCGCGAAGATCGCTACACAGAAAAACTGGCAACGCCTGATGTTTCTATCGCTGATTTGATTGGCGATGTTGACCCGATCAAGGCAGCTTCTCTTAAGTTGCCTTATTCGGATGAGCGTGTGATCCATTTTGGATTAATTCCTCGCTCGCACCGCTGTATTTTTGTGATCAACGAATTGCCCGATTTGCAAGCGCGAATTCAGGTGGCACTTTTTAATATTTTGCAGGAAGGAGATATTCAAATACGCGGGTTTAAATTACGCTTGCCCCTCGACATTCAATTTGTGTTTACAGCCAACCCAGAAGATTACACCAATCGCGGAAGCATTGTTACTCCTTTGAAAGATCGTATCGACAGCCAGATCATCACGCATTATCCAAAAACATTGGATATAGGCAAAAAAATCACCCAACAAGAAGCACGCATTCGCGAGGAGCAGAAACAAATTGTATCTGGCGCTGAAATAACCAAAGATTTGGTAGAGCAAATTGCTATTGAAGCCCGCAAAAGTGAATTTGTGGATGCGAAGAGTGGTGTATCTGCTCGTTTAACTATTTCTGCTTACGAAAATTTAGTGGCCGGGGCCGAACGAAGATGTATAATCAACCAAGAGAAAACAACAGTCATTCGTCTTGCGGATTTTATTGGCGTGATCCCATCTATCACCGGCAAGGTAGAATTAGTGTACGAAGGCCAACAAGAAGGTCCTGGTATTGTGGCACAAAACTTAGTGGGCAAAGCCATCCGCTCTCAGTTTGTCAATTATTTTCCTGATCCCGAAAAATTCAGAAAACAAAAAGAGAAAAGCCCCTACAAAAAAATCACCAACTGGTTTGGCGATGGCAATACTGTTGATCTTATGCACGATATGCCAAACGCTGACTATGAGAAAGCATTGAAATCAGTGCCGGGGCTGACCGATTTAGTAAATGAATTTCACAAGGGACAAGATATACCAATGAAACTATTTCTGATGGAATTTGCTCTCTACGGTCTGGCCGAATACAGTTTGATAAGTAAACATAATTTAACAGCTGGCCATCAGTTTAAAGATTTGCTCAGCAGCATGTTCAGTATGCCGAAGCCAGGCGAAGATGAACCTGAAGACGGTGAACCATTTGGAGGTCGCCAAAATTGATAAAGAGCCGAGCAATTTCTTTCTAATAACAAAAAGATCACTTCAAACTGTTGGTTTTCCCCTTTCACTTTCGTTAGTTTATACCATCGAATTGATGTCGCGAAGAAACGTTTCATACTTGCAGGGTCTTTTTTATACCATTGTGAGAAACGTGTCTCCGCGATTTTTATTTTTATACCCCTCACACCCATGAGCAAACAGAAGAAAGACAAAGAGAAAAAGATTTTTGTGCTTGACACCTCAGTCATCATCTTCGAACATAACAGCATTCTCAACTTTGATGAACATGACATTGGTATCCCCATTACGGTGCTGGAGGAATTAGACAACTTCAAAAAAGGCAACGATACCAAAAACTTTGAAGCACGTGAATTCATCCGCCTCATCGACAAATTGGCCAAAAACCAGATGCTGCACCAATGGAATCCCATTAACGGCAAAGGCAAGGGGAATTTTAAAGTGGTGATGGATACAGGCGGAACCGGTTCGCTAGATGCGAATAAAGTTTTTAATGAAGATAAAGCCGATCATCGGATTTTGAACAGCGCATTACTCTTACAAAAAGAAGAGAAAGGGCGCAAAGTGATTTTGGTCTCTAAAGACATTAACCTTAGATTAAAGGCAAAGGCACTTGGTCTTACCTCTGAAGATTATACCACAGGCAAAATCCAAAACATCAGTTCGCTTCACACCGGTCGTACTATAATTGATAATGCCACTTCAGACGCCATTGATCTCATCTACGAAAAAGGCTACTGCCCGCCATCGGAAGTGTTGGGCAAACAGAAGCCGATGAAAAACCATTACTACATTTTGAGAAATGGGAAGAAATCAGTTTTGGCTTTTTACAATTCCGCCAACGGAATGGTAGAGCAAGTAGAAAAGCGCAATGCATACGGTATAAAACCCAGAAATGCAGAGCAAGCTTTTGCCATCCATGCTGTACTGAAACCCGAAATAAAATTGGTTTCTATGCAAGGCGTAGCGGGAACAGGAAAAACATTGATTGCTCTTGCTGCGGCACTCGAACAAAAACGCGAATACAAACAGATCTATTTGGCTCGTCCCATTGTGCCGTTGAGCAACAAAGACATTGGGTATTTGCCCGGTGACATCAAGTCGAAATTGAATCCTTACATGGAGCCTCTTTGGGACAATCTTAAGTTCATTCAAAATCAATATAGCGAAGGCGACAAAGAATATTCAAGGATTACTGAAATGGTGCAAAATGAAAAGCTGGTAATCACTCCGCTTGCTTACATTCGGGGAAGGAGCCTTTCTAACATTTGCTTTATTGTAGATGAGGCACAAAACCTAACGCCACATGAAGTAAAAACGATTATCACCCGAGCAGGTGAAAACACTAAAATCATTTTCACAGGCGATATCCATCAGATTGATACACCTTATTTAGATTCACAATCTAACGGCCTTTCATATATCATTGACAGGTTGAAGGATCATGAGCTGTACGCCCACATAACTTTAGAGAAAGGAGAACGCTCAGAACTGGCTAATTTGGCCAATGAGCTTCTTTGAAAGCTTTCAATTAGAGAGTTACCTAAGGCTGCATGATTTTTTATGAATCCTTAGAAAAAGGCTCAATAATCTCTTCAATGGGTAGGATTTGTCACAATTAAGATCCTCAAGATCAAGTAAGGTTTTACCAATTAAACACAATAAAACTTGTGATCCTTTAAATTGGTTTCAATCCTTAGCAGCCCGTCAATGACCTAATTTAAACAAGTCAATTACCTATGCTTTCTTTGTGGGTATAAAGCCGCAAAAGCAAACCAATTATGTTATTCAAATTTATTTTTAAGAACCTTTCTGATTCAAAGAAAATGAACTATTTGAGGGAGCATGGCATTTCTTTGGGCACTCGCGTGCGCAAAAATCGCAAAGTGTTTCTCTACATGGTTAAAGACTTCTTTGTAGAGGTGCTTTACAAAAACGATAACACAGATGCAGCCGCTGAAAGTCTTGGTACGTTTAGTTCGTTGGAGGGGTTGAACTCCTACCTAGAAAAAGAGTTCAAGACTTCTTTTTAAAGACCGGGGAATTTACTTCCCTAAGGCTTTTAGCATCGTATCGCCAATAAGGGCAGGTGATTCTACAACGTGAATACCACATTCACGCATGATTTTCATCTTAGCAGCAGCCGTATCTTCTGCTCCTCCGATTATTGCACCTGCATGTCCCATCCTTCGTCCGGGTGGTGCCGTTTGACCTGCAATAAACCCCACCACTGGTTTTTTATTTCCGTTTTCTTTGATCCAGCGAGCCGCTACAGGCTCATAGCTTCCACCAATTTCACCGATCATAACAATAGCTTCGGTCTCAGGATCATTCATCAAAAATTCCACAGCCTCCTTCGTTGGGGTTCCAATGATTGGATCACCGCCAATGCCAATAGCTGTCGAAATTCCCAGCCCTGCTTTTACAATTTGATCCGCTGCCTCATAGGTAAGGGTACCTGACTTTGAAACAATTCCAATTTTCCCTTTTTTGAAAACAAAGCCCGGCATGATACCTACTTTGGCTTCGCCTGGAGTAATAACACCGGGGCAGTTGGGCCCAATCAACGTTACATCTTTGCCCTTGAGGTATTGCTTGGCAATCATCATATCCTTTACAGGAATGCCTTCTGTAATTGCCACAATTACCTTAATACCGCCTTCAGCTGCCTCCATAATAGAGTCTGCTGCAAATGCAGGAGGAACAAAAATAATCGAAACATCAGCACCTGTCTTTTCAACCGCTTCTTTTACAGTATTGAAAACGGGTCTTCCCAAATGTATCTGCCCACCCTTTCCAGGGGTAACTCCACCCACTACGTTTGTCCCGTACTCGATCATTTGACCTGCATGGAACGATCCTTCAGTGCCAGTAAAGCCTTGAACAATCACGCGGGAATTTTTATTTACCAATACGCTCATACAGTTCGGGGTTAGCTCACAAAATTAGAACAATAAAGTTGTCGGCCAAAAATGAAACAATTATGCTTCATTTTATAAAATCAGGAAGCACTGCATTCCCAAAAGAATAAATAGCGAACGTAAAGATCACGGCCCATGCAATGGCACTTACCAGCATGAAAAGCAATATCTTTTCCCGTGGCTTGCCCATACTTACTGCGAGGATAGTCCCTCCAATAGGCGTTAGAATCAAGGGAGTAAAAAACGCAATGCCTGCCAGTCCATATTTTTTAATGAACAAGATAAACCTCCTTCTGCCTTTGGATGGATTTTGTGGCTCACTGAAAAAATTCTTGAAAATATTTCGCTTTAGCCAATTTCCAAAATAAGTAAAAGCCACCACGCTGGTCATCATGCCGGACACGGTCGCGATAATCGTTGTGAGCGGATGTACTTTGAACGCATAGCCGAAGGATGGCCCCAGAATAAACTTAAGCATGCTCCACAAAAACACAGGTATTGCCTTGAGAATTTCCTCCAGCATCTTAGCCTTTCATAATTTTTGTCCAAAACTCAAATCACCGGCATCGCCCAAGCCGGGAACAATATAAAAATTCTGATCGAGCTTTTCATCTATTGATACGATCCATAACGAAGATGGAGTCGTTACTTTCTTTTGAATTATCTCAATTCCTTCAGGAGACGCAATCATAGCGGCCAAAAAGATATGTGAAGGTTGCCCATGTTTCATTAAGGCAGAGACGGAACGCACAAAAGAATTTCCCGTTGCCAACATAGGGTCTACCAAAATCACCTCTCGCCCTTCTAAGGATGGGGCAGCAAGGTAGTCAAGCTGAATTTCAATTTCATTACCACCTTCCTTTCGGTAAGCCCCTATAAACCCGCTATCAGATTGGTCGAAGTAATTCAAAAACCCTTGGAAATAAGGCAATCCTGCTCGTAATACCGTAATGATAACCGGACTTTGGCTGATCGTTGGGATTGAAATGTTCATTAACGATGTTTGAATTTCTTTTCGTTTATAAGAAAGTTTTTTCGAAATTTCATATGCCATAACCTCTCCCAGCCTCACCAGGTTATTTCTAAAGCGCATTCGATCTTGTTGGATTTTCTGATCGCGAAGTTCCAGCAAGAATTGATTGGCGATAGAATTTTGATGATTGAGTACAAATACATTCATTGTTGCTTTATTCAATAATTTAAGATAAAGTTGTGGAACATGGTAAACATAAAAACAAATGAACAAAATTGGGGCCTATTAAAACAGCTTTGCGAAGTACAAGCTCCCTCCGGCCATGAAAAGCCCTTGAAGAAATTTTTAATTCAATACATCAAAAAAAATAAGAAAAACTGGAAGTATAAGCCTCAGATCATTGAAGGGGAGCATCTGCAAGATTGTTTCTTGTTGAAATTTGGCAACCCTCGCACTGCCATTTTTGCCCACATGGATAGCATTGGCTTTACTGTAAGGTATGCGAACCAACTAGTTTCCATTGGGAGCCCCGATGCGGAAATGGGCACTGCGCTGGTTGGAAAAGACAGTCATGGTGAAATTGATTGTACGCTAGAATTAGATCATGAAAACCACGCGTTTTATAAATTTGGCAGAGCCATTGATCGCGGAACACCTCTTACCTACAAAGTTGATTTTCGTGATTCAAAAAATTATATAGAATCAGCCTATCTAGACAATCGATTAGGAATTTACAGTGCGCTAAAAGTAGCAGAGACTTTAAAGGACGGGGTGATTGCCTTTAGCTGTTGGGAAGAACATGGGGGCGGGTCGGTAGGCTATTTAGCCGAACTGATGTTCAAAAAATGGAGCGTTCGCCAGGCGTTAATTTCTGATATTACCTGGATTACAGATGGAGTTGAACACGGCAAAGGAGTGGCAATCTCATTGCGTGACCGAAATATTCCGCGCAGAAGTTTTGTCGAAAAAATTATTGCGATTGCGAAAAAATACGAGGCTCATTATCAACTTGAAGTAGAAGGCTCAGGATCCAGCGATGGCGGAGAACTTCAGCATAGCCACTCTCCTGTTGATTGGTGTTTTGTTGGTGCTCCTGAATTAAACCCTCATACCCCAAATGAGAAGGTACACAAAAAAGACATTGAGAGTATGATTAAATTATATCAACAACTAATGAAAGAATTATAACCTACTAATATGAAAACCTCAAGAAGAAATTTTATCAAAACAACCACGACAGCTACGCTTGGTGCAAGCCTGTTACCAAGCTTGGGATTTTCTAATAGTGATCAAAAAGTTCGACTTGGGATTATTGGTGTTGGACTACGAGGTCAATCTCATTTAGAACTGGCACTTTCACGAAATGACGTAGCGGTAGTTGCCCTATGTGATATTCAAGAAAGAATGATGGATATGAGTCTGGGGTTAGTGGCCAAATCCGGTAAACCAAAACCTCAAATTATTTTGGATGGCCCGCAAGGCTATAAGAAATTATTGGAAAAAAAAGATGTTGATGCTGTGATTATCGCAACACCATGGGAATGGCACACTGTAATGTGCCTCGATGCCATGAACTCAAAAAAATATGTTGGCTGCGAAGTAATTACCGGGATGACAGTAGATGAATGTTGGCAATTAGTCGACACTTCTGAAAAAACAGGAATGCCCTTGATGATGTTGGAAAATGTCTGCTACAGACGTGATGTGATGGCGGTGATGAATATGGTAAGGCAAAATGTTTTTGGTGAGCTGGTGCATTTGCAAGGCGGCTACCAACACGATTTGCGGGAAGTGAAATTCAATAATGGAAATTCAGATGAGGCTGGCGCAGAGTTTGGTACAAAAGGATTTTCTGAAGCGCAATGGAGAACTCAACATTCGGTAGACCGCAACGGAGAACTCTATCCTACCCACGGAATCGGGCCAATTGCAATGATGACCAACATCAATCGGGGCAATCGATTCACCCAGTTGGTTTCATATTCAAGCAAATCGCGAGGCTTACATGACTATATTGTGAAAGTGGGAGGAGAAAATCATCCTAACGCAAAAGTAAAATTCAAATTGGGCGATGTCGTTACCACGATGATTCGTACGGCTAACGAAGAAACTATTTTACTTCAGCATGATACCAATTTACCGAGGCCATATTCTTTGGGATTTAGGGTGCAAGGAACAAAAGGAATTTGGATGGATGTGAACAAATCTATTTACATAGAGGGTCAGAGCAAAGCACCTCATCATTGGGAAGAAGCGAAAGACTGGCTTGACAAATACGACCATCCCTTGTGGAAAAAATATGGGGCTGATGCGGCTGGTGCAGGGCATGGTGGGATGGACTGGTTCGTTTTAAATGCATTTGTGGAAGCCGTAAAAAGAAAAACCAACACACCACAAGATGTCTATGATGCTGTTACCTGGAGTGCCATCACTCCTCTTTCCGAAACATCAATTAAAAATGGGGGTGCGAATGTAGATTTCCCTGACTTTACCAAAGGAAAATGGGCATCTAGGAAAAATTCATTTGCAATAGATGATTCGTACTAGGTGAGAACTAGGTGAGCGCACATAGCTGTCCTTTAATTTCTGTGAACTATCTTTGCGACCCTGAAAAATAAAGATGAAGATAAAAGACCTCGAATTTAAGAAGTTCATTGCCTCTGCTAAAATAGAAGAGAAAGTAGCTGAGTTGGCCGTGCAAATAAATGCGGATTATAAAGAGCGAAGCCCGATTTTACTCCCAATCCTCAATGGGTCTTTTATGTTTGCTGCCGACTTGATGAAAGAACTAAGAATAACCTGTAGGATTTCGTTTGTGAAAATTGCATCCTATTCAGGCACTTCTAGTACGGGTCAATTGAAAACGCTCATTGGCCATGAAGAGAGTTTATTCAATCAAGATATTTTAATCATAGAAGACATTGTAGACACAGGACTCACACTTCAAAGTATTCTGGAAGATCTGCGTGGCTTGGGTGCAAAATCGGTGGAAGCCGTTTCGCTTTTCCGCAAAGCTCCAGCCCGTGAAAAAAAGATGGATGTCAAATATGTAGGTTTTGATATCGATAATGAATTTGTCCTTGGCTATGGATTAGACTATGATGGTTATGGACGAAATTTTAAAGACATTTATAAACAAATCGATTAGCCCTTAAGCGTTAAGCAATGGTTGATCTTCATACTTTATCAGCAAATTGATTGACCCTTCTCATCAGCAAGAATGAGCCATTGGCTAATTGAGTAATTAAAATTAACTTGCAATCCTTTTTACCAAAAAAAATCAATATGATTAATCTTGTACTCTTTGGTCCACCCGGAGCCGGCAAAGGAACGCAAAGCGAAAAGTTGATTAAAAAATATGGTTTCGTGCACATCTCGACCGGTGATCTTTTTAGGTGGCACACCAAAAATGATACTCTGCTCGGCAAACGAGTAAAAGAAATTATGAATAGTGGAGCATTAGTGCCCGATGAAATTACTATTGCTATGCTCAAAGAAGAGCTGGATAAAAACCCTAACGCTAAAGGATTTTTGTTCGATGGCTTTCCACGCACCGTGCCGCAAGCAGAGGCACTTGATAAATTTATGAAAGATAATAGCACTGCCATTCACCATGTAATTGCCCTAGATGTAACAGAGGAAGAAGTGAGAACCCGAATCGCGAAACGCAGAACCACTGAAAACAGGGTAGATGACGAAGAAGAAAAATTAAACAAACGCATTACAGAATATTTCACTAAAACAATTCATGTTTTACCTTTTTACGAAAAGCAAGGAAGACTCAATACCGTACATGGCATTGGTGTAGTCGATGAAATTTTTACCGACATCTGTAAATCGATAGATAATAAAAGTAGTTTATAAATTGTTGCCTTGCCATTATTGGTACCAGCAACTGATAACCCGGAAAAATAAAGACCATGGCCTCTCCCAACTTCATTGATTATGTAAAGCTTAATGCACGCTCAGGGCATGGAGGGGCTGGCTGTCGGCATTTTCATAAAGAAAAATTTATTGATAAAGGTGGCCCTGATGGTGGCGATGGTGGCCGCGGAGGGCACATCATTTTAAAAGGCAATACTCAATTATGGACGTTGCTACATTTAAAATACCGCAAGCACGTAGTAGCCGAAAATGGTCATCCCGGTGAAGGGCAAAACTGCACAGGCGCTTTTGGCAAAGACATAACGTTGGAGGTACCCATTGGCACAATTGCTCGAAACTTCGAGACCAACGAATTGATGTGCGAAATTAATCAAGATGGCGAGGAGATAATATTAAGCCCCGGTGGCCGCGGAGGAAAAGGGAATCAATACTTTGCTACCCCTACTCAACAAGCCCCTCAACATGCCCAGCCAGGTGAACCAGGCAAAGATGATTGGGTTGTTCTCGAACTGAAATTATTGGCTGATGTCGGCTTGGTGGGATTTCCCAATGCTGGCAAGTCAACATTGCTATCAGTGGTTTCGGCAGCGAAACCAAAAATTGCCGACTATGCCTTTACGACACTTACCCCCAACTTAGGAGTTGTAGCATATCGCGAAAACCAATCGTTTGTGATGGCGGACATCCCAGGCATTATCGAAGGAGCCGCTGAAGGCAAAGGGCTTGGCATTCGGTTTCTAAAACACATCGAGAGAAATTCGCTTTTGCTATTTCTTGTGCCGGCCGATTCGAAAAACATTGCTGCCGAATATGAGATTCTATTGAACGAACTAAAAAAATATAATCCAGAGTTGTTAGATAAGAAGCGACTCTTGGCCGTCACCAAAGCCGATCTCTTGGATGAAGAACTAAAACGGGAAATAAAAAAAGAGGTGCCTAAGAGCATTCCTTCCGTCTTTATTTCTTCTGTTACTAATTTTGGTATTGGTGAATTGAAAGACCTGATTTGGAAGAACCTGAAAGACTAACTAAAAAATAAGGCACCTCTGATCTAAGCCCAAAATCGTATCTCTAACTTTGTAAACAACACATAATCTTTACCGTCATCTTGGCACACTTGACCAATTGGCAAAATTGTTGTCTTTTTGCGATTTGTTTAAACTACTAAAATGGAAAATACGATCCATCCTGAATCAGAATTAGAGAAACATGATGATTTGGTAACGGAAACACCACCTACCCAAGCCTCGGAACAGCCGGAGCCTGAAATGAAAGAGCCTCTGGTAGATCCTTTAAAAAAATTGCAAGACGAATTGGCAGAGGGCAAGGACAAATATGTGCGCCTATATGCCGAGTTCGATAATTTCCGCAGGAGGTCGTCCAAAGAAAAATTAGAAATGATTCAGTCAGCCAACGAGCAGCTGCTTAAATCTCTTCTTTCAGTGGCAGATGACTTTGAAAGAGCTGAGAAATCATTCAAGGAAAAAAATGATAAAGAGGCGGAAGGCTTTTTCTTGATCCAAAATAAATTCAAAAAAATATTGGATCAATACAATGTCAAAGCCATGGAGGTCGGTGAAGACCCCTTCAACCCTGACTTGCATGAAGCGATTACACAAATACCTACCCCCAATGAAAAGCTGAAAGGCAAAATTGTAGATGTGGTGGAAAAAGGATATCTATTGAACGATAAGGTAATCCGATTTGCAAAAGTGGTTGTCGGAAACTAATTCTTTAAAGCATTATCATCATACCCTCAGCACATGGCGAAGAGAGATTTTTACGAAATATTGGGCGTTAGTAAATCAGCAACTGCTGAAGAGATTAAAAAGGCCTATCGCAAGGTGGCCATTCAATTCCACCCAGATAAGAATCAGGGCGACAAAGCAGCAGAAGAAAAATTTAAAGAGGCAGCTGAGGCATATGAAGTATTAAGCGATGAAACAAAGCGTTCGCAATACGATCGCTTTGGCCATAACAGACCCGGTGGTGGGGGCGGAGGTTACAGCCATGAAATGAACATGGAAGATATCTTCAGCCAGTTTGGAGATGTCTTCGGAGGTGGTGGTGGAAGCCCATTTGATAGTTTCTTTGGCGGGGGAGGTCGCTCACGCCAACGCAAGGGATCTAATTTGCGCATCAAATTAAAAATGACGTTGGAAGAAATTGCCAATGGTGTTGAGAAGAAAATTAAAGTCAATCGATTAACTAGGGCAGAGGGTGTCACCTTCAAAAATTGTAATACCTGCCAAGGCACCGGTCAGGTAAGAAAAGTAGTGAATACCATGCTGGGGCAGATGGTCTCATCAAGTACTTGCCCAACATGCAATGGAGCTGGTCAAACCATTGACAAACGCCCATCAGGGGTAGATAGCTCAGGGCTGGTTTCCAAAGAAGATTTGATTACGGTAAAAATTCCTGCCGGAGTAAGCGATGGAATGCAATTGTCAATGTCTGGAAAGGGTAATGAAGCGCCCGGGGGCGGCATACCAGGAGACTTATTGATTTTAATCGAAGAAACAGAAGATAAGGACTTGAAGCGGGATGGCACCAATTTAGTTTATGACTTGCACATCAGCTTTATTGATGCCGCTATTGGCACTAACGTTGAAGTTCCATCTATTGGCGGCAAAGTTCGTATCAAAATAGATCCGGGTACACAAAGCGGTAAAATATTACGCTTACGCGGAAAAGGATTGAAAGACGTTAACGGCTACGGAACAGGCGACCAACTCATTTATATTAATGTTTGGACTCCAAAAAAGTTAAGTGCCGAAGAAAAGGCAAAACTGGAAAGCTTACGTACTTCGCCCAACTTTCAACCTAGCCCCGATGCCAATGAAAAAGGCTTCTTTGAACGCATGAAGGAGTATTTTGGCTAAATTGGTCTTTCTAAAAATTCATAACCTTTTAAAAAATAACCCGTTGAACACTCATTACGGGTTATTTTTTTACCTCCGATTAGCATGAAGGAGACAGCTTTTTACTTTACCCCAATTTTTTTTAAATGTGGCTAAACGGTAAAAATTTGAAATGGTAAGAGCAATTACATTGGGTTTGATTGGCGCTAGTTTGGCCATTGTCAGCTTTGGCCAAATCAAAAAACAATTCTCAGTTGAGAAGTCCAAGGCATGTAATCAAGTGGAGTTATTCCTTAAAACCAAAACCGGCAACTGCTTCATTCGACCCAGCCAAAGCAATGACCTTCTCAACATTTATAGCAATCAGGATTTAGAACAATACTCTCATTCTTTCAGCAACGAAGTAAAAGGAAAAACCTGTTTGGTAAAGCTCTCTCTTGAGCCTGAACTAGACAACAATAAAGGTGTAGGAAAAAAAATCTCCTATCAGGTTTTTGGCGGTGATGAAAAACCAAGCGATAAGTTTTGGAAAGTATATCTCTCAGAAAACACCCTTTATATGTTGGATCTGGATTATGGCCTCGGCAATGCTAACATCGACCTTTCGGGTTTGGCAGTTCAAAAATTAAAAATTAAAACAAGCAGTGCCGATGTAAATTTAACTTATGCCTCCGGTTTAGAGAACAAAGTAAACATGGATACCTTTTCTGTAAACGTTGATATGGGAAGCATTAATGCCCGGCATCTCAATCTTTGTAGATCAAGGGTGGTGCTGGCAGATATTGGTTTTGGTAATATGTTCCTCGATTTTGGTAACAAACCCTTGGTGAATAATCACGTCATTGGAAGTGTGGGTGCGGGAAATTTGGTGATCCAACTTCCCGCAGAAGAGGTGCCTGTAATGGTAAAAATCAATGAGTCTTGGTTGTGCAGTCTTACTATCTGTAAAAGTCTAAAAAGAATTGGCGAAAATAAATTTGCCAACGCGGCCTATACAAAAAACCCCAAGGATGCGCTTACATTCGAGTTAGATGTGTCTATGGGAAAAATCATTTTTAAAGAACCGAATTAGGTGGAGGTCATTCGTACCGGCATCCATAACTATTAACTAATTTCCAATCGCTACATTTGATACTTAAACAAAACCCATTTCCTCGTGGATGCACTAATAGTAAAAGACATAACCAAAATCTATTCTCAACACAAAGCGCTGGATAGGGTAAGTATCACCATTCCCGAACAAACAATCTTTGGATTGCTGGGACCCAATGGTGCTGGTAAAACAACGCTCATCCGTATCATCAATCAAATCATCAACTCTGATAGTGGTGAGGTCTTGATTTTTGGTGAGAAACTAAAGGCCAATCATATTGAAATTATTGGCTACTTACCAGAGGAACGCGGGCTCTACAAAAAAATGAAAGTGGGCGATCAGCTGCTCTACCTTGCCCAATTGAAAGGATTGAGTCGCCATGATGCTCTGGCCAGAATAAAGATTTGGTTAGAAAAATTTGAGATCAAAGACTGGTGGCATAAAAAAGTTGAAGACCTTTCAAAAGGAATGGCCCAAAAAGTACAATTCATTAGTACTGTTTTACACGAGCCAAAATTAATTATTTTAGATGAGCCCTTTTCCGGATTTGACCCGGTGAATGCTCAGCTGATAACAGAAAAAATTCTGGAATTAAAAAACAACGGTAGCACCATCATTTTTTCTACTCACCGAATGGAAACCGTAGAGTCCTTGTGCGATCATATTGCCTTGATCAACAAATCAAAGAAAATTTTGGAAGGCTCCAAAAAAGAAGTGAAAGATCAATATCGTTCCAATACATTTTTAGTTGAGCACCGCGGTAATCATTTTACTCTGCCATCGGGCAAATATGAACTAAAAGAACAACGAAAAATAGAAGACGATTTTTTCTCT
This sequence comes from Cytophagales bacterium, assembly GCA_043757225.1. Classification (GTDB taxonomy): domain Bacteria; phylum Bacteroidota; class Bacteroidia; order Cytophagales; family Cyclobacteriaceae; genus ELB16-189. The sequence goes on from JAYVPS010000185.1 coordinate 36,292, forward strand.
TCTACCATTCAAGCTTCTAAAGAAATTAAAGGCAATCAACTGATTCGCGATCTGATTGATATTACCGAAGTATTCAGCTTTCAGGAAAAAATGCCTACCATGGCCGACATCTTCATCAGCCTCGTAAAAGGTGAAGGCGATGAAGCCCTGAAAAAACATTTACAAGAAGTCTAATAGTAACACAGTATTTAATAGTAACACAGACATAAATCATTATGCGCAAAATCTGGTTGATCATTCAGCGTGAGTTTTTAACAAGGGTTCAAAAGAAATCTTTTTTAATCACCACCATTTTGGTGCCCCTCATTTTCCCTGTTATCATTGGCACGTTGGTTTACATTATGAAAAAGGAGGCTGACGCTGCAAAGGCCGATAATGTTCAGGTAGTTGATGAAAGTGGGAAGTTTGCTTTTGAGAATAGTAAGCGCTTTAACTTTGTGCCCCTTAAAATGCCATTGGATCAAGCCAAGAAAACCTATAGCGAAACCAAAGATTTTGCCTTGCTCTACATTCCTCCCTTTGATATCAGCAAACCCGAAGGAATGGTAATGTACACCAAAGAAAATCCTAGTATAGAAAAAATCGGTCACCTAGAATCAATTTTAGAAGATCGAATTCGTGATTTAAAATTAGAAGAATACAAAATTGACAAAGAGACACTTAAAAGCTTAAAGACCAGCATTAGTATTAAGCAAATTAACATCTCTGATACAGGCGAGGAAAAATCAAGCAATTCACAAATTCTCAATGGACTAGGTTTTGTATTGGGTATCTTAATATACATGTTTGTTTTGGTTTATGGAATTCAAATCATGCAGGGCGTGATTGATGAGAAAACTTCCAAGATTGTGGAGATAATAGTTTCGTCAGTCAAACCTTTTCAATTAATGCTTGGCAAAATTATTGGCATAGCCTCTGTCGGACTACTACAATTTACAATTTGGATCATTTTAATTACAGTTCTTTCCACCGGTGTGCTTGGGTATTTTGGATTACAGATGCCACAAAAACAAGCCATGGAGGAAGTTTCTAAAATGCAAAGCAACCCTGAAGTGCAAGAGGCTATGACACAACAGAAATCACAGATAGACGATATATTAAATAATATCAGCGCAATCCCTCTTGGAAAGATTGCATTCGTATTTGTGTTCTACTTTTTAGGCGGCTATTTATTGTATGGAGCCTTATTTGCTGCCGTTGGCTCAGCCGTTGATTCCATGCAAGAATCTCAACAATTTCAATTCCCGATCACCCTTCCATTATTAATTGGATACCTAGGACTATTCATGTTTATCCTTCGGGATCCTCATGGCTCTGTAAGCTTTTGGCTTTCCATCATCCCATTCACATCACCGGTAGCCATGGTTGGCAGAATTGCCTTTGATGTGCCTACATGGGAGCTGATCCTATCGATGGTTCTGATAATTGGTGGCTTTATTTTCACCACCTGGATTGCAGGGCGTATTTATCGTGTCGGTATCTTAATGACAGGCACCAAGGTGAGTTGGAAGGTATTGGCAAAATGGTTTATGATAAAAGAATAATTGAACGCTGAGTTCGTTAAAAATCCGGATGTAACCCTTCCGGATTTTTTATTTACCTTCCCTTCAGTTTATGGCTACTAATCATACTTCACAAGCTTCCATGGAGTTCTATCAGGATAATACCAATCTCAAATGGATTATTCTGATTATTTCGGTGATGATAAGCACAGGCACCATTTTCTTTACACATATCCTTGTAAGTCAATTAAAGGAACGAGAAAGAAATCAAGTGAAGTTGTTTGCTCGTGCATTAGAATATACAATCAATGACACAGAAAATGAGGTCTTATTCATTACCGAAGAGATTATTAATAAAAATAATTCGATTCCAACCATATTAACTGATGAGAAGAATAACATTATTTCTTACAGCAATGTTACCATTGACTCCCTTTGGTCGAAAGAAAGAAAAGATCGCGTTTTGAAAGAGGAACTGGCCGATATGGTCAAAACATACCCCCCTATCGATATCTTACTTAAAGATCCCCGAAACCAGGAAGAATTCGGAGTTCAAAAAGTCTACTATAAAAATTCATTCGTGCTGGCAGAGCTAATTCTATATCCATACATAGAAATTTCCATCCTCGCCATTTTTGGTTTTATCTCCTATCTCGCTTTCAACTATTCAAAAGCTTCCGAACAAGATCGCGTATGGGTGGGGCTAGCTAAAGAGACCGCACATCAATTAGGAACCCCACTATCATCTCTAATGGCATGGGTGGAAGTCTTGCGTGATGATCCGGAATTAAAAAAGAAGGGCATTGTAGAAGAACTCGAAAAAGACATTCAAAAATTAATAATGGTGACCGAGCGCTTTTCAAGCATTGGTTCTACCCCCATTTTAAAGGATGAAAATATTTTTCATCTTATCAATAACGTAGTAACCTATTTACAGCCACGTGTGTCTTCAAAGGTGAAAATTGAAGTTTACACGTTATCCGAAACTATCTTAGCACAAGTACATGCACCTCTCTTTGAATGGGTGATCGAAAATCTTTGTAAGAACGCAGTTGATTCCATGGGCAACACGGGAACGATTGCTATCAAAATTCTACGAGGCAGTGATGGAAAAGTTTTTATTGACATCTCTGATACCGGCAAAGGCATTCCTAAGAAAATGATTCAAAGCATTTTTAAACCAGGATTCACCACCAAAAAAAGAGGTTGGGGACTTGGTCTCGCCCTTGCCAAACGGATTATTGAAATGTATCACGAAGGAAAAATCTTTGTCAAATCTTCAGAAGAAAGTATGGGCACTACTTTTAGGATTGAATTACGAAGTGCTTGATTCATTTGCATGCAGAGGGCTTCAAGCTTCAGGTAACAAGCTTCAAATTGCTGTCCTCGGCCAATAGTATAGCCTGAAGTTTATAGCCGACAGCCCTAAACTCCTATTACTACAAACTCTTCCACAAATAAAGAGTAGCATACGCCTCCCAGCCCTTATACTTTTTAAATATACGTTTAACCTGATCCAAGGTAGGTTTGCTTTTCATTGACTTCAAATTTTTAATCGCATTGTGAACCCCTGCATCTTCTAGTGGAAATGCATCCGGGTAGCGAAAGGTTTTCATCAACGCATAGTTGGCCGTCCAATTGCCAATGCCTTTTATTTTGATCAGCTCCTCCTTTGCTTGCAAAAGTGACAAACCGTTCAACTTATCCTTGGACATCACTCCTTCGGTAAAAGCTTTGGCTATGCCTATCGTATAATTTGCTTTTTGTTTAGAAAACTGAAGATCCAACAATTGTTCCGGCTTCATTTCCGCGACTTGCTCTGCCAACGGAAAAAGAAAATATTTTTTGTCCTTCACTTCAAGGCTCTCACCAAACTGTTCCACAAACCGTTGCTTCAATGTGTAGGCAAATTGTAAATTAATTTGCTGACCCAATACCGCCCATATCAGCGACTCAAATAAATCTGGTTGGCCGATAATTCGATAGCCGTAATATTTCTTCGCAAGATCTTTTAGCAAACTATCCTCCTTGGTCATTTTATAAAACGGCTTCAGGTCGGTGGTCAGGTCAAACCATTCCGTTACATATTGTGCTACCTCCTCAATAACTTTGGTTGAGGTTTTTCCATTTAGAAAAGTGATTTGTAAACCATCACCCTGTTCGCAAACGCGGAATAAAACAGATTGCCCTTGCACTTTCAACAATTTAATAACTGTCTCTTCCTCTATCACGTGTAGTATTTCCCTTGGTGATCGTTTCAAAAATTGTAGGCACAATTCAAAACTAAATTCAAGTGGTGTAGCAAGGCAACTCTTCTGCATAACGGCAAAGTACTAAATAAATATTCACACCCTCCTCGGCAAGGTAAAATCAGCAAGAAACGGGTTGCTTCTATTTGTTTTCAATTACATTTTTGCATCATGAAAGAAATAAAATCGATAGATTGGGAAGAAGCCAATGAGTCGTTGGACTCTAAAGGTTATACCATCATCCGATCTATCTTGTCACAAGAGGACTGTCAAAGTCTGACTGAACTATACACGAAAAATGATTTATACCGAAGCACCATTAACATGCAACGCTATCGCTTTGGCAAAGGCGAATACAGATATTTTAGTTATCCACTCCCCACTATCATCCAGCAACTGCGAGAATCTTTATATCTGCCCCTTTCTTCTTTGGCCAATGAATGGATGACGCGGCTGTCAACAGAAACTGTTTTTCCAAGCTATCATTCGGAACTGATTACTCAATGTCATTCCAAAGGTCAAGTGCGGCCAACACCTTTAATTCTCCGTTACGAAACAGGAGGCTTCAATACCCTGCACCAAGATTTGTACGGAGAAGTATACTTTCCATTTCAAGTTGTCTTTGTCTTAAGCGAAGAGAAAAAAGATTTCGAAGGGGGAGAATTTGTATTGATTGAACAGCTCCCTCGCGCACAGTCAAAAGTAGAAGTCTTAAAACCTCATCAAGGCGATGCCTTGATCTTTACAACCAATTTTCGGCCTGTAAAAGGTACACGAGGTTTCTATCGTGCTAAGATAAAACATGGAATAAGCCCATTGCGCTCAGGCATACGGCATGCTTTGGGGATTATATTTCATGATGCGAGTTAATTTTCTGATTCATTAATTCGATGATTTAAAATGATATCGCACCAACAACTGAATCAACTTGAGCTGCATAAGCTAATAAAGAGCGGTTCAATTAAATTCGCGGGTAATGCAAAATTAAAAATTTACGGATATCTAAATTGCGCTTCCGGCAAGCGTATGAAAAAAGGTAACCGCGTATTTTTTAAAAATGAAACGGCAGCCAATAAACATAGCTACCGTCCATGTGGTCATTGCATGAGAGAATCCTATACTAGGCGGAAGGGCTCATTTTAGCAAGAAACAGGTTGAGGAGTAAATCGAAATCACTGACTTTTGATCCATCAAAAAACAATAACTTTATAATCACAACCATGGAGGAACACATCAATTACCAGCGCATTGAACAGGCTATTCGGTTTCTGGAAACCAATTTTCACTATCAACCGGAATTGGACGAAGTGGCTGAAAAAGTACACCTTAGTCCTTTTCATTTTCAGCGCATATTCACAGAATGGGCAGGCATCAGCCCAAAGAAATTTTTGCAGCACCTGACTATCGACTTTCTAAAAACCAAATTACAAGAATCTAAGAACCTGAGTAATGCAGCCGAGGCGGCCGGACTTTCCAGCCAATCTCGTGTGTACGATTTATTTACAACCTTAGAAGCTGTAACTCCACAAGAATACAAAGAGCGTGGTGCCGGCATCCGCATTGAATACGGAATTCATGAAACTCCTTTTGGTTTGGGCCTAATTGGACTTACAGAACGCGGAATTTGCTGGCTGTCGTTTATACAAACTGATGAAGACCCACGGTTTGAATTGGCAAAAATGAAAGAGCATTGGAATAACTCTCTGTTCCACCAAGATCAGGAACTAACAAATTCTTTTATCAATCAAATTTTTCACCACTCAGGTGCGGAGATAAAGAACAAATTACATGTATTTGTAAAAGGGACAAATTTTCAAGTAAAGGTGTGGGGAGCGTTATTACGTTTGCCGATGGGAAGCGTAACCACCTATCAAGGCATTGCTGAAAAAATTCAAAACCCTAAAGCCATGCAAGCCGTAGGCTCGGCTGTTGGCTCCAATCACATTGCTTATCTAATCCCCTGCCATCGGGTAATTCGAAAAGATGGAATTTTAGGTGAGTACCGCTGGACTTCGACCCGAAAGAAAAGTATTATTGGCTGGGAGATGGCGAAGGTGAATTAACGTCAGCATATCATATGTCGCCTACCAAAAAATTGATTGAGGCTCGCATCTACAAATACGAAAACAATATACCAGATTAGTGACAATGAAAAGGTGACTTCGCAGAGGCAGAAGAGCGAGAAAGAAATTTTATCTTCTGAACTGGAACTCCATTACTTTGTCAAAGCATGTTCATAGGCTTGCTCATAATACTTTATCAAATTCTCCCAATCAAAAACAGCCGAGTAATTTTCAACCTGATTGCGCTGTTGGATTCTGTCTCTGCGATCTTGCGTTAAAAATTTGTACAAGAATGCTGATAGCTGTTTTGCACTCCAATCAAAAGTGCGCTTGCCTCGCTCTACTACAAACATGCCGCCCTTTTCATGATCTGGCATATTGCGCAATAAATAATCTCCAAATCCACTTAAATCGCTGGTAACAGCTGGCACGCCATTCGCCATGCACTCAAGGGGCGTATAACCCCATGGCTCATAATAGCTAGGAAAAATTCCCAAATGGCAACCCCGTACAAATTGACCGTAGTCCATTCCAAACAATGGATTAGTAGAATTGATAAAATCCGGATGATAAACAATTTTTACTTTGTCCTCTTCGCGGTTCAATAAATTTCTGCGCTGAATGAACTGAATAATCTCATCTTGCTCTTCATTCACCAATTTATGAGTAACGCACATGGGCGTCTTATTCCCACCTTTCCAAGATTGAATGGTTCTTCGGTACCGAAGCTTCCAATATTCATCCACAAAATCATTTAAATTGGGTAAGCGATGATCTAGCCTCATGGTGCTTTCAAAAAATAAACGTTTACCCACTTGCCGTTCAATTGACTCACAAGTCTGGCGGATTTCTTCCATCACCGCGCGTGATTGCAACACTTCTGGTTTGATATTGTGAAATTCTCTTTTGGTTACAAAAAACATCACCACTGTGTACTCAGATTTCTCTCGTTTCATCTGTTCGTTTAAATGCACCAGCGCTTCAAGTGTTAGGTCAAAGCCCTTGTTTTTATATTCGTATCGCCCAGAAGTAAAAAAATAAATAGTTTTATCGAGATTAAAAGAATAAGAATGAAAAAAATGCCCCATCACAAACTGGTGGATTTGCTCCTTGTAGCGTGAATGCAAATTTTGAAATTCGTGTAATGCCTCAAAGCGTTGAATATTCAGTCCATTGGGGAGAATCACATCAGGTTTTCGCCTGAGCAAATACTCGCACTCTTGGGCAGTAACATCACTTACGGTGGTCATTACATCGCATTGCTGCGCACATCCATATTCGATAGCCGCCTCGGTAGCAATACCAAATTTCCAAGCCTCATCTTCCCACTTAAAAAATGGAAGGTGTGCATAAAACAAAGGAGAGTTAATTGCCAAGTGTCTTCCCAACTGAGTAGCGTGCGTGGTAAAGATTGTCTTAATAGGCATTTTATCTCGCTTAATATCAAGAATAGGTACGCCAGCCAGCCACTCATGAAAATGTCCTATCAATTTTTGATCATCCTTAACCAATAAAGACACCTCATCAAAAAATAATTTGGTCAAATAGGCAAAGCCAATGATTTGATCCATAAGCTGATTTGAATCGGGTGTTGAAATTTGGTGATTTTTCCAAAGCAAATATTTGATCACATTCAACGTCTTTTCTGAAATAGCATTCGGGTTGAGCAGCACAACGCGTGGTTTCCCCGTAATCAGCCACTCTGCATAAATTACATCGTATCCTTTCTTGCTTAGGTTTGTTGCCGCGATACAAAAAATATCATCTGAGTCTTCTATTGATTCCAATTCCGCCTGAATACTTTTATTGAGATAAGGACCTACCAAACAATAATTTCCACCATGATTTTCCATCATCGCTGGCGCTTTGGATCGGATAACGGTATAAATGCCGCCTACTTGATTACACACTTCCCATGCTACTTCGACCAAAAAAATAGTCTGGTCTCTGATTGATTTTTTAGATGCTTTATTTGTCATGAGTGGGTGTCAATTTGGCTACAATTAATTGAAATCATTTCAATTTAATGCCAATTTTTCATAAAACCTCGATTAATTTTAGATGGGTTTTAATTTGATTAACACTCCATATAAAAATACAACTTATGAACTTCGATAAATTCACCATTAAATCGCAAGAAGCTTTACAGAAGGCCGCAGAGATGGCAACTTCATTTCAACAACAAGCCATTGAGCCAGGCCATTTGCTGAAGGCCATCTTAGAAACCGATGAAAATGTCTCTAGCTACCTTTTTAAAAAGTTGGAAATCAATGCTTCTATTTTAGAAAGCAAGCTGAGCGAGATCGTTAGTTCATACCCAAAAGTGTCCGGTCAACAAGCTTACTTGTCAAACACCTCCAATACTGTGATTCAAAATGCGGAGAAGGAACTACGAGAGTTCAAAGATGAATTCATTGCTGTTGAGCATTTACTGTTAGCACTGTTGGCCACGAAAGATAAAGTCAGTACCCTAATGAAAGATGTAGGCTTTGAAAAAGCTTCATTAATCAAAGCAATAAAAGAATTACGCGGAGGCGCTAGTGTGAAAGACCAAAACGCAGAGACCAAGTACAAATCATTGGAACGGTACTCCAAAAATTTAAACGATTTGGCGAAGCAGGGTAAAATAGATCCCGTGATTGGCCGCGATGAAGAAATTCGTAGGGTCCTTCAAATTCTATCGCGCAGAACAAAAAATAATCCCATCCTCTTAGGCGAACCAGGGGTTGGCAAGACGGCCATTGTAGAAGGCATGGCACAGCGCATAGTAAATGGTGATGTGCCGGAGAATTTAAAAAGCAAAATTCTGGTGTCGCTGGATATGGGTTTGCTGGTGGCAGGTGCCAAGTATAAAGGTGAGTTTGAAGAGCGCCTTAAATCAGTGATCAAAGAGGTAACAGACTCCAATGGTGAAATCGTTCTATTCATTGATGAGATCCATACACTCATTGGTGCAGGTGGCGGTGAAGGTGCGATGGATGCAGCCAATCTGCTGAAGCCTGCATTGGCTCGGGGTGAGCTCCATGCTATCGGAGCAACTACACTCAAAGAATATCAAAAATATATTGAGAAAGACAAGGCATTAGAGCGCAGGTTCCAGTCGGTAATGGTAGACGAGCCATCAATCGAAGATTCTATTTCCATCCTTCGCGGAATAAAAGATAAGTATGAATTGCACCATGGCGTGAGAATCAAAGATGATGCGGTAATTGCCTCCGTAGAATTATCAAGTCGCTACATTTCTGATCGCTTCCTCCCTGATAAGGCCATTGATTTGATGGATGAAGCCGCCTCAAAGCTCCGTCTGGAAATGGATTCGGTGCCCGAAGAATTGGATGAACTTAATCGTAAGGTCATGCAGTTGGAAATTGAACGTGAGGCCATTCGCAGAGAAAAAGATAAAGGCAAAGAATCAATTCTTAGCAAAGACATTGCAGAGCTTTCTGCTGAACGCAATTCTTTGAAAGCAAGATGGGAAAGTGAAAAAGGAATTGTGAATGGCATTCGGAAAGAAAAAGAAGCCATTGACAAATTAAAATTTGAGGCTGAGCAAGCTGAAAAAGCGGGCGATTATGGAAAAGTGGCGGAAATCCGATACGGTAAAATTACTGAAGCTGAAAAGCAGTTGAATGAACTAGAAGGCAAAATGAAAGAATTGCAAGGCGAACATTCGCTAATCAAAGAAGAAGTGGACAGCGAAGACATTGCCGAAATAGTAGCCAAATGGACTGGCATCCCTGTTTCAAAAATGCTACAAAGCGAACGCGAAAAATTATTGACGCTGGAAGTTGAACTGAGCAAAAGGGTAGCAGGTCAGGAAGAAGCCATCAAGGCCCTGAGCGATGCTGTGCGAAGAAGTCGAGCGGGATTGCAAGATCCAAAGCGCCCCATTGGGTCGTTCATCTTTATGGGTACTACGGGTGTTGGCAAAACTGAATTATCAAAAACGTTAGCTGATTATCTCTTCAATGATGATAACGCCATGGTACGCATTGATATGAGCGAATATCAGGAATCACATAGCGTAAGTCGATTAATTGGTGCGCCTCCAGGATATGTAGGCTACGATGAAGGAGGGCAATTAACAGAAGCCGTTCGCAGAAAACCCTACTCAGTAATTCTGCTGGATGAAATTGAAAAAGCACACCCGGATGTATTCAATATTTTGCTCCAAGTACTTGATGAAGGAAGACTGACCGATAATAAAGGGCGCGTGGCTAATTTCAAGAATACTATAATCATCATGACTACCAATATTGGTTCGATGGTGATTCAAGAGAATTTTGAAAAAATTACCGACACCAACTATTTCGAAATATTGGAAAACACCAAAGAGCAGGTGTTGGAAATTTTAAAAAAAACGGTGAGGCCAGAGTTTATTAATCGAATTGATGAGATTATTATGTTCAGACCTCTTAGCAAAACTGACATCCGCAAGATTGCGGAGATACAATTTAGCTTGATACAAAAACGTTTAAGTGAAAGTGGTGTAAAACTCGATATTTCGCAGAAAGCGTTAGACAGATTGGCCAAACTAGGCTTCGATCCTCAATTTGGGGCTCGGCCTCTGAAGCGCGTTTTGCAAAAAGAGATCTTAAATGAGCTTTCAAAGCAAATTTTATCGGGCAAAGTGAACAAGGATTCTGTGATTTACGTTGATCTTAAGAACGAAGTAGAATTTGATTTTATCAATTTAGATCATGTAGTGGTTGCGAATTAATATCCACGCAAAGTTGCAAGGATATAATGAAAAATCTCTGGGTCAGAACCAGGGATGTTTGTGGGGTTCGCCTAGTTAATGCTAGGCGGTTTTGGGGTAAGGCGGGCTGAGGAGCCCGCCTTCTTTGTTAGTTTCTACTCAACCACGCCTGTGGATCAAGCGGTGTTGTACTGTGAAAAATCTGAAAACGAAGCTCAGAAATGCCTTCACTTGTTATGATGACCTTTCCTAATTCTGTATTAGGACCTATCCTCTGTCCTGTTTTTACTAAAACATCTCTTAGCCCTGCATATACAGTAAAGAATTCGCCATGCCCAATAATAACGGCCGTACCGAGTCCACCAATTAATGCAACCCTCTTTACTTCCCCGCCAAAAATTGTCTTTACTAATTCTCCTTGTTTGGTTTGAATATTTACCCCATCATTTTGAATTACAATTCCTTTTAGCACAGGGTGCATTTGTCTTCCAAATCGTTGGGACACAAACCCACTGGCAGGCCATGGAAATTTTGACTTATTTTCCTCAAATGAAGCCGAAAGCGCCACTGATGCATCCACTTCATCAGTCTCCTTCACTTCTTCTGCTTTTCTCTCAGTTTTTGCTTTCAATTCACGAGCACGTTTTGCCTCCGCTGCGGCTCGCATCATTTCTTCTTTGATGATTTTAGCGATGAGATCATCCAGCTCAGCTACCGCTTTCTTGGTTTCTATCAAATCTCGTTTCAACCGTTTTTCCTCTTTTACTAAAGATTTAACTAAGGTATTTTTCTTCTTCTTTAAACCCACCAGTTGAGTGCTTTCCTTTTTTTCCTCATCCAGTAACTGTTGCTTCTCTTGACGCTTTACTTCAATTTGTTGAATTTGATTGGTCAATATCCGTTGTACTTTTGCGATGGCCTCGGCTTGCTCTTGCCTCGCTTTACCGTATTGCTCAATATATTTTAGGCGCATCAGCATCTGATCAAATGATTGCGCTGAAAATAAAAAAGTGAGTTTATCAATCTTGCCACTAGCCTTCTGCGCAGTTAAAATCATCGAGGCATATTCATCTTTCAGTTTCTCAACGTCACTTTCTAAGGCTTCAATAATCTGATTATTCTCATCAATACCATAATCGAGTAACTCAATTTCCGCATTAATGGAAGTCATCAATACTTCTTGCTGTTCAATGCGCCTGTTGAGGGCACTTAGTTCACCAATCGAATTCTTCTTTTCGGTGGTAGTTTCATCTAAGATTTTTTCTGTGTCTCGGATTTTTTCTAAATTATCCTGCTTCTCTCGTTGAAGTTGGTTTTTCGATTTTTGGGCAAAGGCAATTGCTGAAAAAAAAATAAAGGTACCCAGCAGAAAATTTCTACCTGCGATCATACCGCTTAGGAATGTTGAAGGGAAAACGAAGGGCTTTATCACCCACCTCTGCTTTGTTATACTCTATAACAATCGTATTATTGATCAGGCTGGTAGGGTTTTTGTACAAAAGATCAATCACGCTTTTGAAAGGGAATAGTTTTTCGCCTACCGCTTGAAAATCTGAATAATCGACTTTGAGGGAATTGCCTGTTGTAGATTCCCTCAATTCTACCATTTCTAATTTTTTGGAAGTCTTATTAATTAGATTTTTTATCGAAGTGGTTCCCTGTTTTTGACTCAGTCTATTGTATGTTTCTTCCACAGTAATTTCATCCCCAGCACCTTTGCTCATAATCGGGTTTCCTAACATAGCTGCCTGAATCACATAAAAATCAATTTTAAAATTAAACCGTCTGGAGAGCTCAACGTAATCAAAAACGTAATACTCTTTGTTTACGGAACTTACAATGGTGATAGAGTCCTTATTTATCAGCGCTTTTCCTCCATGTACTCCGATGACAGAAAAGGTCATCCAAATGACGCTGTCTTTTCGAATGCGAATAGTAGCCTTTACTTCACGCTCTCTCGTATTATCACGAAAATTAAGCCGGGCTTTGCCATGAAAATACTCAAAATCAATTTCTTGAATATCAATAGTAGCAGGCGGAGGAGCCACCGTGGGCAATACTTTTTTACTACACGCAGAAAGCAATGCCAGGAAAAGAATAATAATCGTAGTGCCAAGTCGTCTCCGAAAATTTCTCAAAAAGAATCGATTCATGTTGGAATTGAGAATCACTAGTTAAGTAGTTTACGATTTGCAATTTTTTTGTCAATCAACTCATTGGAGTTGCCCAACGATTTGGCTTTTTTCCATTGTGTCACGGCTTCATCAATGTCTCCTAATTTAAAAAGAATATCTCCATAATGTTCAAAATGAATTGCCGTGGCCTGGCCTGATTGAATGGCTTTCTCAATCACTTTTTTAGCCTCCTTGTATTTTTCCCGGCTGTACAATACCCAGGCGTGTGTATCCAAATAAGTCGCATTATCTGGATGATTTTTGATCAACAAGGAAGACATCTTCTCCGCCTTTTCCAAATCAACTTTACGCAACGATAGATAATAGCTGTAATTATTTAGCACTATATCGTTGTTTGGGTTGGCGGCAAGAACTTCATCATACGCTTTTGCCGACTTATCATATTCTTTCAACGATTGGTAGGCATCACCCAACATACTATTCATTTCCATCACCAAGCTAGGATTGGCTTGAGATAATTTTCTTGCCTGTTCCAGGGAGTTTGCGGCTGACCGGAAATCCTTTTTCCTTAAATGGGCATACCCTTTAAAATAGTAAACCATTGCCTGGTTAGGAAACGATTCAAGTGCCTCATCGGCATGCACGATCACACTATCAAATTGATTACCTTGAGTTTCCAAAAATAAAAGGTTTTGCCAAGGCTCAAAGCTATTCGCACCAAAACGTACTGCTTGTAAATACTGCTTCTTCGCCTCTTCCCCCTTCTCTAAGGTCATATACAAATCGCCACCTACAATATGGACAGCCGATTCATTGGGGTGATTAATCTCCAGTTTTTCAAAAAGTTCTAAAACAAAAACTTCAAATCCAATGTCTTCTTTATTCTTGCTTCGATTTTGAGTCAGGGTGGAATTATAAGCGCCAAGCACCATCACCTTGCCATTTACGTTTGCCTTGGGATCATTGAATAAATCAATAATCAGCTCACGTGACTTTTGCTCTTGTCCATTATCGCGGTAAAAGCTTCCCAGCATCATTTTCGCGCCAGGTGAATCTGGGTTTTCTTTCAAATATTTTTCAATCTGCACAATGGCCTTATCGAGCTGTTTGTTTTGAGCCAGCAGCTCCGCAAGGCCCAGCACATAACGTTCCTCTTCCGGATATGCTTGAATCAGTTTTTCTCCTTCAGCAATCGCTTCAGGTATTTTACCCTTCTCTAAATAAATTCGTTGCTTCTGTAAGGAGGAGGCTTCTGATACCCCAAGTGCTTCTTCGGCCCGATTATAAATTTTCAAGGCTTCATCATCCTTTTTATCAAAGAGATAAACTGCTGCTAATTCAAAGAGATGTTCTTCTGTACCTGGAACTTCTTTCAACATAGCCTCCAAGACAGAAGCCGCTTTTGTAAACTGTCCCTGACTATTGTAGATACTCGCTGCCAACAAATAGAAATGTTGGTTCTTCTTCTCCAACTTCAATGCATGCTCAATACTTGCGATAGACCGTTTGAGGTCTTCATCCTTATTACTTTTTGAAAGTACCTCCGCTAGTTTATAATAGACTGTGGCATTATCAGGGTTCAGCTCAGAGGCTCTCAAAAAATAAAGTAAGGCTTTTGAATAGTCTTCTAGGATAAAGAATTTTTCGCCTTCTGTAAAGAAACTCTCTGCCGCACTTAATCTTCCTGAAAGTGAGGATGCATCGGGTCTTCTCTTCTTATCTCGTTGTGCCCAAGCTTGCCCTAAAACAAGTAAAAAAGAGAGCACTAAAAATATTCTTATCGAACTAAGCATCAAGAAGGTTCTAATGAAAAGTAAATCCTTCAAAATTAATTTAATTTTTCGATTAAAACCCTTTAAAATTTGCTTAAACAGGGCTTTTCAACCCACTTCGCTCCAGAAAATAGATTGTTCCAACAAATGCAAACAATACCAAAATATGAAATGAAGAAGCCAGAAAAGGATCGCCCACTGGAATAGCATAGATAATGTAGATCAATGCCACGGTACCCAAGAGGTAGCCAGTATCCTTCATTAAAGTGTATGGAATTGGATAATATTTTTGCCCCAGAAAGTAACAAGCAATCGTCATAAAAGTATAACACAATAACGCAGCCCAACTGCTCCCCATATACCCGTATATGGGAATAAGAAGATAATTAGCTCCGATAGTAATGGCTACTCCGCCCAGCGTGATGTAGGTACCGAAATAGGTTTTGTTGATCAGCTTAAACCAAATGCTTAAGTTATAATAGATGCCCAGGAATAAATAAGCCAACAACAAAATCGGAACGATTGGCAAGCCCTCCCAAAAATTCTTGCCGATGAAGTGCTTAAAAATATCCAGATTGATACTAACCCCTAATAAGACAATACAACCCACCACTATAAAATAGTGATTGACCTTAGCGAAGAGCGCAGGTGAATTTTTATCAGAAGCATTAGAAAAGAAAAAAGGCTCTGCTGCGTAGCGAAAAGCCTGAATTCCCAAATTCATGAACACCGCAAACTTATAGCAGCCACCGAAGATTCCTAACGCGGCTGCATTGGAAATAGCGCCATAAAAATTCTTTGGCAACCAATAATCCAACGTAGTTCTAGAAAACATTTCGTTGGTCATGCCTGCAACGCCAGTCAACATAACAGGATAGGCATAGCGCAACATCACAGGCGAAATTTCTTTGTCGAATGCAGGCCGCCAAGAAATCAGTGTTTTCAAAAAGAAAACTATAAAGAATGCATTTGCGATCAGATTTGCTAAAAACACATAGCCAATGTTGATGGCTGGGTCATAAGCTATTTTTAAAAAGTAAATATTCAATCCCAGCAGAATGATCACATTCGCAATTTTCATCATCGAAAATTGGAGCGCCTTTTTTTTCAATCGAAGACGAGCAAATGGAATTGCAACCACTGCATCGGTAAGCATAATCAACGTTAGCCAAACTATAAATTCAGGATGGTCGCCAATGCCAAACCATTGCCCGATGGGTGAGGCACATACAATAAACAAAACAGAAAGCGGAACGCTTACAAGCAATATGCAGGTATGTGCCAAGTTGAAAACTCGCTTCGCATCTGCGGTTGGTTTGTTGGCAAAACGAAAGAAAGCTGTCTCCATACCAAACGTAAAAACCACGTTGATAAAAGCCACAAATGCCATGAGTTTGGTAAAAACGCCATATTGAGCAGTAGAAAAGAGATTGTAGGTATGTAGAGGAACCAGCAAAAAGTTGAGCATTCGAGGAAGGATGCTGCCCAATCCGTACAGAGCCGTTTCTCCGGCAAGCGCTTTTAATTTAGACATTTATGCGAATACCCGATTTTTAAACGGAAAATGCAACCGCGCGTTTAAAGTTGGTCAAAATAGCAGGCAAGAATATTGAAATAATTGGCTGGGCAGAGATCTTATAATCAGTTGTAATACAGGTAAAATTACCTGCAAATAGTTACCTTTGGGGTTGATTTAGAATTAGTTGTATTGAAGTTTATAGAAATGAATGCCAAAGGAATAAAAAGCAGTTCGTTACTCTTTGCAATTGTGCTTTTAAGTACTATTTGCTACAGCCAAACGACCGTAACAAGCGGAAATTGGACAGATCCTACCGTTTGGTCTGGTGGAGCCGTTCCACTTGCAAGCGGAACCGTAACCGTAAGTAATCCCCTAACTATTAATACCAACTTGTCTCCTACAGGCACTTGGACTTTTAGTAGCAATACAACTGATCCGCCCGGAGGTACTGCGTATACATTTAATCCTGCTGCGGGTACAAACACAATAACTATAAGTACTGGATATAGGGTAACATTTGAGGGCGGCTCATCTGGTACCCCAAATGCATTTAATAGCGGTACAATAGACATTTATGGAACATTGGTTTTAGGATACACTCAACTTAACAATAGCGCAAACTTAAACATAAATGTAAAAGCTGGAGGCACTCTAATTATTTACGGAGATCTAACGAATAAAAATAATTCGGGGACGCTCGTTGTTGCCGGAGCGATAATTATTTACGGGTCTTATTTGGGTACTACTGGCAGTACTACATTGAGCGGCTCCGGCACTTTAACTACCACTGGCGTGATTACCACCGGTGGCGGATCTACGGTTTTTGGATTCCCTAATAATTGTACTCTGGGTCCGTGCTCTGGCACTACTTTATCTTGTACTTTTGATAATTATATTTCCCCCAGTGTTGCAACTGTCTGTTCTGGTACATCCATTGTTACATTCACTTCCAATCCTGTTACTTCCAATCCACCAGCAAGCCCCACTTATCAGTGGAAAAGTAGTACGGATAATATTACATTTACAAATGTTGGAACAAACAGTGCATCTTACGCCACTCCGATTTTAACACAAACTACTTATGTTAAAGTTCAAATTACATCCTCTACTCCATGCACGAGTACATCGGCAACCTCTGTAGCTTCTGTAATTTCTAGTTCTGGTGGATGGCTTGGCACAACTAATAACTGGGGTACAGCGAGTAATTGGTGTAGCAACTCTGTTCCGACAAGCTCTACTGATGTAACCATCACTAATGGAACAGGTATTAATAATATGCCGACAGTCGCATCTGGCACAGCAGCAACTTGCAAAAATCTAATTATTAGTAGCACGTTCCCCGCTACTTCTATAACTCTTGCAGCTGCCTCGGATGCTTCGCTCAGTATATTTGGAAATTTCACCAACGATGGAACATTCACTGATAACACAACTTCTTCTTCAGCAGGCGTAAAATTTGTAGGCTCTACCGCACAAACTATTGCGGGTACTACAGCAAATGATTTTAATAACTTAACGATTGCCAATACTTCTGGAGTAACTCCAGCAATTGACATTACCACCAATAATGTTACTATTAACAGTAACTTAACTATGACAAGTGGTGTAACTAATTTAAATGGGTATACTATTACTTTAGGCACAGCAGCAGCCAGTACTGGTACAATTGCCTATACCACGGGGACAAGATTCTATGGAGGCAATATAGAAAGATGGGTTCCTACATCTTCAATAACTATTGGTAACGTAGCGGGCCAATTTCCAATTGGAACCTCAACAGATTACCGACCTATTTTCTTCGGGAATGCCGGCTTAACCGCGGGTGGAACTATTAAAGTAAGGCATACGGGTTCCGTTAATTCAACCGCTGTAGCTCCAACTTTTGCGGATAATGGGGGAACCGTGGCTATTCGATCTAATTCTTTTTGGACGGTGACAACTGGTAATAGCATTGGAACTGGAACTCACGGTTTAAGCACACAAGGAACTGGTTTTGGAACAGTAGGTGCACTCTCCGATCTAAGAATAACATTGGTAAATACCATTGCCCCTGGGTCTGATGGAATTCACACAAATGGAACACTTACCAATCCTGAGGTTAATAGAATTGGACTTACAACGGCTAATTTATCAAATAGCTTTTATTGGGGATCTATTAACGCGGTCCAAACTCCCCTTCCGATCAGCTTGATTTCATTTATTGGTCAACAAGCTGTTGATGTTATTCGATTAAATTGGAAAACGGCTTCTGAACTCAATTTTGATTTTTTTTCCCTTGAAAAATCAAAAGACGGAAAATCCTTTTTTGAAATTGGAAATTTGAAAGGAAATGGAACAACTGTCTCTGAACACGCATATCAATTTTTAGATGAAAAGCCTCTGATCGGAAAAAATTACTACCGCTTAAAATCCGTTGATTTCGATGGTTACACAGAGTATTCAAACGTTATCTCCATTGACTTTTTAAATGAAAAGCAATTTTCTGTTTTTCCCAACCCGACATTGGGGAAATCAATTTGGATGAAAATCAATTTTACAGCGGATCAGGAATATTACGTCACAGTTTTCGATAATTTTGGTATGTTGATTGGTAGGTGCTCTTCCACTAAGCAGGAGGAAGAACTGACTTTTAAGGAAGATTTACCGCAAGGAATTTATTATGCCCAGTTTTCTTCGGTTGGATTCACTAAGACTGTTCGTTTTGTAGTAGTAAAATAGTTTCTAAAAACTGAACAGAGAATGGCTTTCTTGTAAATTTTTCAAAATTTCTTCCGTCATTTCTTCTAACCCAAACTGATTCTTCCACCCCCAATCGGTGCGTGCTTCTGAGTCATCAATTGACTTTGGCCATGAATCCGCAATGGCCTGGCGAAAATCAGGCTTATAAGTAATGGAAAAATCGGGAATATGCTTTTTAATGGTGGCGGCAATTTGTGCCGGACAAAAACTCATTGCACCTACATTATAACTAGTTCTCACTTTTACTTTTTCCGCAGGAGCTTCCATTAAGTCGATGGTTGCTTTTACAGCATCATCCATATACATCATTGGTAAATACGTATCGGCTGCTAAAAAACTCTCGTATTTTTTTTCTTTCAGAGCTTTGAAATATATGTCAACCGCGTAATCAGTAGTGCCGCCACCAGGTGGTGTTTTGTAGCCTATCAAACCTGGATAGCGAAGACTACGAACATCCACTCCATATCGGCTAAAATAATACTCGCACCATAGTTCTCCCGCTAATTTGGTAATACCATACACGGTGGTAGGATCCATTATGGTATCCTGTGGTGTATTTTGCTTTGGCGTTGTTGGGCCAAATGCAGCAATGGAACTAGGCCAATACACCTTATGTAATTTTAATTCGTGGGCAGCTTCCAACACAAAAAGGAGGCTCTCCATATTTAGCTTCCATGTCCACCGAGGATCTTTCTCACCCATGGCAGAGAGCAATGCGGCCAAGTGATATATCTGGGTGATCTCATTCTTTTTAATCAGCTCGAAAAGTTTATCGCGCTGCATCACATCAAACTTTGCGTATGGGCCTTCTTTTAAAACACCTTGAGCATCTTTAATGTCTGATGCAATCACGTTCTCCTGGCCATAGATTTTCCACAATCCTTGAGTGAGTTCTGAGCCGAGTTGGCCACCAGCTCCTATTAATAAAACCTTCGTTTTCTTCATATTTAAATCGAATGCGGGGGCGAAGTTAGCAGAAAAATGCGTGACGTCACAAACACCCATCCCCATGCTAGCCCGAGAATATTCGAAATAAACTCTTGATTCAATTTCTGCTAGGTGCTTTTACGGTGTCTGTTCATCCGACAGATAGAAACATGCTACTCTTATTATTTCAACATAGCATTTAATCGTTCTTCAACAAATGTCAGCTCATGCACAGGTAAGGAAGATGCTCTTGCCTGGGCTGTTAACTATAAACAGTCTGCCGTCATAGTCCCCTTTCACTGTCATAAACTGTCAGTTGAAAAAAATTGTAAGCGTTTTCAACCAATGGTAAATCTTCGCTAATTCTTTCCGTCAATTTTTTTTGCCCTGTGTCAAAGCCAACTTATAGCTTACACTGAACCCCACCATTGCGCAAACATTTTGTTGCCAGACGTAGGGTCATTCTCCTCACTTCATTCGTAGCCTGCATTCCTGTCACCCGTTAATTTACTCCAATCTTTATTAGTAGTCGTGCAGTGGGGCATTTTTCATTGCCAAACTTTCTCCACTTACACTATACAGAGCACACTCTTTGCTTGGCTTCGGATGTGGGCTGCAAGTGCGGCCTGGCAATGTGTGTGCGAGTTCCTGGGAGTTATCTCAATTTCTTCCGTTTCGGTTTTCCTTCAATAATATTCTTAGCATTCAACTTACTCACAATCTTCTTACCGGTCTTTGCTTCAATCTGTTTTCTTGCATTTCCGGCAATCGTTCCACCTTGCTGGGCTACCACTTTGCTTTCGTCAACGGTCTTTGGCTTTTTCTTTTTCGAAATTTCAGCGGTTGAAACTTCTGCCAGCATGTTCAAAACCAATTCCATGTTGGTCATGTGGTCGCGAAGGTTTTCTTTCTTCAAGTCCTTGTGTTTCTTGTATTGCTTCACTGATTTCCCACTCCATGCTTTGGTGATAATATCAGTTAGCATCGCGAAGTCCATACCTTTTTGAACTCCCCGTTTTTCCCATTCGTCTGTCAGTTCCTTTCTTACTTCAATACTTTTCAGTCGTTGGTTAATCCATTCTTTGGTGTAGCCTTTTGCCAAGTATGTTTCCATAGCCCTGTCAAAGCTTAGTTCGGGGTCTTCTGTTTCTTCAATGCGTTCGTAGCCAACTTTTGCTAGCCATTGCTTAAACGGTTCTGCTTTGGCCGATGGAATTGACTGGATAATCCTGAACAGTCCTTCCGTATTGGAGGCCTGTATTTTCCGTTTTTTACCGTCTGCCGCTGTCATTTCAACTAGGGTACAAATTGTACCCCAGTTGGTGAACAGTTCTGGGTCACGGTTTCTCAGTTTCTTAATGTACTGTTTTATGTCGGCACTGTCTGTTAATACTTCAACTACGTCCTGAACAGAGAAATACCATTTCTCCTCGTCAACATTCCATGCCGAACGAATTTTTTTGCTTTCAAATAATTTTATGTTACTCATTACTTGCCTTCAACTTTTAAAGTTTGAGTATTCCTCTTCACTCATCCAGAATTCGCTATCAATAATTTTCACTTCTTCGTAGGTCAATTCATAGAATTTATAAACCAGCACATCAATTTCTTTTTCTAATGAATTTGTATCTCGGTTTAATTCCTTTGCGGATAGAATCTTATCTACTTTTGAAACAAAAACTTTCTGTTGAACAATTGAAAGTTCAGGAATAGGAAACAACTCAATTGTCTCCATTAAAATAGTCGGGAATAAAGTTCTATCTGATTTTGGAGAAGTAGCTAATACATAATATGAAAATAACCTACTATTTATTAATCCCAATAAAGTCTTCAAACTATGTGTAGTTTTTGGCTTTAGGATACCATTGAATATTGATTGATTATTGAAGTATTCTTCTTCCGCATATGAAGCAGCTACATTATAATTTCCTTCCAAGGTAATTTCGCGAACTAATAGGCGAGGTCCCTTGAAAAATTCGATTGGCCGTTGAAAGGCTAACCAAGGACCATAGCTCAACCATTTCTTTTTGTTCCATTTAACACCATACCTTGAAACATCTTTACCCAAAATTTCTTTGCCGAAGGAATCGTCTACTTTATAATCTTTCGTCCACGGTCTAGCGAGCATAATTTTTTCAACTTCTTTTTTGCTAAACTTATTAAGCAAATGTTGCCTTGAGTAAACACCAAGACCCTTTTTCCAAACACTTACACTTGAAATTGTGAGAGGTAACTCTTTGATTTTGTTAATAATCTTGTTGTCGCTTTTTATTCCTTCAAAATCAAAATTTACATCAGGGTTTTGATACCAGTTACTTTGATTAATAGATGAAATTATTTCGAGGCTTTCAAGATTAATAAGTTTTGCGAAATTTTCTTTTAATTTTTCTTTCTGAAATAGAATTATCACTGGTTCAACTGAGGCATTAAAAGTAGAGAGTGGTGTCTTTAGGACTTGTTTGACTGAACAATTATCGAGAATGAATTTTCTGAGCTTTGAAGCTTGTTTCAAATGTAAAATTACGTCTGGAACAATAAAAATTAACAATCCATTTTTTGAATTCAGCACTATACACTTCTCAATAAAGAATCTAAATAGGTCATATTTCTTTCCTTGAATTGTTTGATACTCATTTTGAAAATACTTTATATCAGCTTCGTTTAATTTTGTAACATACGGAGGGTTCCCAATTACGACATCAAAACCTTTATCAATACCAAACATCCATG
>JAYVPS010000186.1:0-19938 GCA_043757225.1 Cytophagales bacterium
CCACGGGGGTTTCTTAGACCGTTTCGATGGATTATTTATCTCTGCTCCTTTTATAGTTGCATTCTTGGAGATTTTTTAAATAATCTATTTTGCCCCCAAGCCTTAAATTTAAGTAAGTGCAATAAACGTTGCCCTTCATTCATCTTTGGCTAATTTTCTTTACCTCAACTTTCCCATTCCAATAGAAACTTCTTTTTTTCGTTGGTTTACACCCTTTTGGACAAATTATTTATCTTTGCAACCGTTTTCGGTAATGATTTGAAAACCTATCCAAATAAATTTTTTTGATAATGGCCTATATCGAACCTGCCCCCCTCCTAGACAAAGAGAATCCATTTGAAGCAATGATGTCACGCTTCCGCACCGCCTCACAAATTTTGGGGTTGGAAGAAGAGGTGTACAATGTGCTGAAAGTGCCTGCTCGTCAGGTGATTGTTTCACTACCGGTTACAATGGATGATGGAAGTATTCGTGTCTTTGAAGGGTATCGCGTGATTCACTCAACCATTCTGGGCCCATCAAAAGGCGGTATCCGGTTTGATCCACACGTAAACTTAGATGAAGTAAAAGCATTGGCCGCGTGGATGACATGGAAATGTGCCGTAGTGGATATCCCTTATGGTGGAGCAAAAGGGGGTGTTGCTTGTAATCCACGTGAGATGTCAGCCGGGGAGATTGAGCGTTTAGTGCGCGCCTACACTTTATCCATGATTGATGTTTTTGGACCCGATAAGGATATTCCTGCACCTGATATGGGTACTGGTCCGCGTGAGATGGCTTGGTTGATGGACGAATATTCTCGTATGCAAGGTATGACGGTGAATGCGGTGGTAACAGGCAAGCCAATCGTTCTTGGTGGTTCACTAGGAAGAACAGAAGCCACCGGCCGTGGTGTAATGGTTTCTGCCTTAGCCGCGATGGAAAAACTAAAAATCAATCCATACAAAGCCACTTGCGCTGTACAAGGTTTTGGAAATGTAGGCTCTTGGGCTGCGCGACTTTTGTCAGAGCGTGGGTTGAAAGTGCAATCGATCAGTGATTTGGGCGGTGCATATTATAATGAGAATGGAATTGACATTGAAGCTGCCATAAAATATCGAGATGCTAATAAAGGATCACTAGAAGGTTTCGCCAATGCAGAAAAGATTGACAGCACAGAAATTCTTTTACTACCCGTTGATGTATTAGTGCCTGCGGCTACTGAAGACGTGATCACAGGAAACAATGCCGGAAGAATTCAAGCTAAGCTGATTGTTGAAGGTGCCAACGGCCCCACCTCTTCAAAAGCTGATAGCATTATTCACGACAAAGGCATTAGCGTAGTACCTGATATCCTAGCCAACGCTGGCGGTGTTACGGTTTCCTATTTCGAATGGGTGCAAAATCGCCTCGGCTATAAGTGGACTGCCGACCGCGTAAATCGTAGAAGCGACCGGATTATGAAAGATGCCTTTGACAATGTTTACAAAACTGCCGTTGAATACAAAGTGCCATTGCGCATTGCCGCCTACATGGTAGCGATTGACAAGGTGGCGAAAACTTATAAATTTAGAGGAGGGTTCTAATTTCAAACTCATTTTCAAAATAAATGCCCTGACCAATCAGGGCGTTTATTTTTAATTCGGGAACGAAATTTTTCCCATCGAGACACTCGGTATGCTATTGCTGCCAAAGTTAGTTTGCCCACCGCAAATACATTCATTCGCAAGCGTAGCAAAAAGAACAGCCTCTTTCGCATCCGGATTGATACCCAAATCGGCTGCGCTAAAAAATTCACAATTTGGTAACTGAGCTTTCAGATTTTGCATCAGCAAAGGATTATGCACACCTCCACCGCTTGAATATATTTTCGGGTTGACTTTACCATCGAAACATTTTTTTACCGCTGCTGCGATCGTATCTGCAGAGAATTGATTGAGGGTAGCCAATGTATCCTCAACACTATTATTTCTAGTTTCTGATACTTTTATTGCCCGATCGAGATATTCCAGATTAAATAATTCGGGGCCTGTAGTCTTTGGAAAAGATTGCTGAAAAAAGGGGTGATCTTTTAATGCAGAAAGCAAAGAAGAATTATTTCTTCCTTGCCTAGCCACCTCCGCATTTTTATCAAAATATTTCCCTGGAAAATGCTTTTGAATAAGGGCATCCATCAACGTGTTACCCGGACCGATATCAATACTAAAAACCTCCTCTGCTTTCATGGAGGCAGGCAAGTAGGTGAAGTTGGCAATGCCGCCAATGTTTAACATGATTCGGTCTTCGCCTTTTTTAGAAAAAATTAAGAAATCTCCATATGAAGCAAGCGGAGCTCCCTCTCCTCCCGCAGCAATATGCTTCTGTCGGAAGTCACTCAATGTAATAATTCCTGTAGCATGGGCGATGTGGTCACCATCTCCTATTTGCAAGGTAGCATTGCTAAACTTTCCTTTTTTATGCTGCGCCTTTGGAGCGTGGTAAATAGTTTGTCCGTGACTGGCAATTAAGTCAATGTCGCCTGGCACCAGGTTCCATTTCTCTAAACACGTTAAAATCATTTTGGCGTGAACTGTACCCACCCATGGATTTAGTAAACAAATTTTTTCTAAACTTACCGAGTCTTTAGAGAAGACAGATTTAATTTCGTCTTTGAAAGCACTCTCATAGAGAATCGTATCAAATTGAACTAATTCCATTTTGGTTTCTAACCCCGATCCGCTAACCCTGCAAAGTGCGACATCTAGTCCATCCAGCGAAGTGCCTGACATTAATCCAATGATTAATCGCTGAGGCTTCTGAGCGATCTTATAAAGTGACTCAACTTGAGAATTCATGATATTTTTTAGCGCATGGATTTTTCCATTTTCGCGTTCCGTTGAAAGCTCGCCACCGCTTCCAATTTTCTTCCATAGTGAAGGCTGGCATTAATTTCGTACCCGTACAATAAAATAATGGTAATAAGTTGAATCCAAGCCATTAGGGCAATCAGGGCACCAATGGAGCCATACACTTTATTATAACTCCCAAAATTTGTGATGTAAACCGAGAACCCGTACGAAACACCTAGAATAGAAAGTGTTGCCAAAAAAGAGCCGATAGAAAAGAAACTCCAATTATAATGAACGGCCGGCCCAAAATAGTAGATACATGAAATCGCTACGAAAAATACGATAAAGATTACGAGGAATCGAAGTAAGAAAAGTAAGTAAATAGTAAAACCGCTTAAGTTTAAATGACTAAACTCTTCTAAGTGTGTGGTAATGTAATTCAAAACAATCTGACCCACAATCAATAAAATAATAGCTGAAAACAAAACTATTGCCAACATCAAGGTTAGGCCGAGTGAGGTCAATCTCATTCGCAGCCAATGTCTACGCTCTACTGTACGATAGCAAGCATTAAAGGCTCGCATTAAGGCCGTCATTCCGTTGGTAGATAAATAAAGTGCAAAAAGAAAACCGAAAGTTAATAACCCACCTCGCTGCTTGCTGATGATATCAAACAACGTTGAGGCAATTGAA
Source organism: Cytophagales bacterium (assembly GCA_043757225.1). Lineage (GTDB taxonomy): Bacteria > Bacteroidota > Bacteroidia > Cytophagales > Cyclobacteriaceae > ELB16-189. The sequence continues at coordinate 3,501 of JAYVPS010000186.1, forward strand.
TCATACATAGAAGCCGGTACGCCTTCTTTAATAAACTCCATAATTGTTTCTGTGGTCACTTCCGGAAAATAGACTGAGATGTACGGAGTTAATGTGAACAGAAAGATAATGGCCGGAAAAATTGCTAAAATAAAATTGAACGAAACTCCGTTGGCACGATCAGAAATTTCATCTTCTTCGATATTGTGAACAAAGATTTTGATAAATTTGTAAAGAGAAAGATTATCGTATTTTTTGAATTTAACCCCCTTGAGCCAACTTCGCCCTGTACGTGCGGTTGAAAATTCAAGAATTCGCCTTCGAGTTACGTATTTCATTTCTCAGGCAAAATACGGTTTTAAAACATCTTGAAAAACTTGAGGGGGTCGGCAAGGCCTTCCTGTCTTCTTATCAACAAAAGCTAAGAGTGTCTCTCCCTCGTGGATCAACTTTCCGTCTTCATTATAGATCGCATAATCAAATCGAATGCGTACACTTGGCTTTTCGCGAATCGCTGTAACAATTTTTAAGTGGTCATCATATAAAGCCGCCTGATGATATTTTGATTTGTTCTCCAACACAGGCATCATTACCCCGATGTCTTCCAATTCTTTGTAGGTTAGCCCTAATTGCCGGAGACTCTCTACCCGCCCCACTTCATAATACATTGCATAATTTCCGTAATATACATAACCCATTTGGTCTGTCTCTCCATAGCGAACACGAACAAAGGTTTCTGATGTATACATTCTATTTTTTGTTGGCTGCTGCCTTCTTTATCTCAGCCGACAAGGCACGTTGATATTTACGAGCATTCACATTGTGTTCATTCAGATCTGTTGCAAAATTATGATAGCCTGAAAAATCTTCCTTAGCGCACATGTAGTAATATTTATGCTCTGCATAGCTCAGCACCGCATCGATGCTTGCTACCTGTGGTACATTAATGGGACCTGGCGGCAAGCCAGGATATTTGTATGTGTTATAATGAGAATCAATTTCTTTGTGTTCATTGAGTACTCGCTTTAACGAAAAGTCCCCGGAGGCATAAACAAGTGTTGGGTCTGCCTGAAGAGCAATGTTTTTCTTAAGTCGATTGATATAAAGTCCGGCTACAATAGGCGCTTCATCTTCTTTTATAGTTTCAGCTTGCACGATGGACGCAAGTATAGAGACTTCTATTGGGGTCAAGCCAATCTTAGCAGCCTTTGCTAATCGTTCCTCATTCCAAAATCTTTTGTACTCATCGTGCATTTTTTGTATCAGATCCTCGGGAGTTACATTGAAGTAAACCTCGTAAGTGTTAGGAATAAATAAGCACCGAACATTTTCTTTCGTAAAGCCTTCGTTGTTACTTTCAACAAAATCCGTCAGAGCGTGATCAAATTCTGCCGGACTAACCCCTATATTTTTGGTAAGCTTTTCTCCAAGTTCGTTGGTAAGGCGAACGTACGAGAAAGTGATTTTGACTGCTTCTTGCTTCCCTGTCTTCAGAATTCTGATGGCTTGAAGATTCGTCATGTTCTTGCGCAAGTAATAGCGCCCCGGCTTAATCTCTTTATCGTAGCCGTTTAACTTGGCCAAAAAACTAAACGATACCATATCATTTACAAATTGACCGTCCCACAAATCCTTTAGAACAGACTGATAAGTAGCATCCTTTTTGACGATAAAGATTTGATCATCGTGGTCTACCAAAATATTGGCCACATACACAATTTGATATGTATAAAACGTGAAGGTGATCAACAATACAGAGCCCACTAAAAAAAGTACGAGCTTTACCTTTTTAAAATCTACCATACTATTATTTGAACAGCAAAAATACGAAAAGTAGTGGTAGTGGCTTAGTTATCGTTACAGTTTGTACTTTTGCAAGTACCCTCGTTGGCTACTCGATATAAAAAATAAGCCTGCAACCGGAACCTGACAATTCACCCGATGCCCGCAGAACAACTTTCCATTCATCCGCTGAACCCCGAGCCAAGAAAAATAAATAGAGTAGTGGAGATTTTGCAAAAAGGCGGTGTAATTATTTACCCAACAGATACAATTTACGGCATCGGTTGCGATCTTACCAACAAGCGGGCAATTGAGCGCTTGTGTTCCATTGAAGGAATTAAACCTCAAAAGTTAAATCTCTCATTCATTTGCAACGACCTCAGTCACATTTCTGAATTTGTCCGGCACCTGGAGACTCGTGAATTTAAAATACTTAAAAGATTGTTACCTGGGCCCTTCACTTTTATTTTTGAATCGAATAGCAACGTGCCAAAAATTCTAGGGGTAAACAAAAAAACAGTTGGGATTCGCATCCCTGATCACCAGATTCCACTTGAAATTGTAAAGCTTCTGGGCAATCCCTTGATTACCTCATCAATCAAAGACGATGACACTATTAAAGAATACACAACTGACCCCGAAGAAATTTACGAAGACTTTAAGAACAAGGTAGATTTAGTGATTAGCGGAGGACAAGGCGGTAACGTGCCTTCTACTATTGTGGATTTTACTTCTGGTGAACCGGTAGTAACAAGGCAAGGGCTCGGAGCTTTCAGTGTTTGAGGCGAATTAGCTATAAGCTGTAGGGCTCATGCTGCAGGCCCATTGGGGTAAAGAGAAATCTGAATCTTTTAATGAACATCTTATGGCCTACAAGCTGATTAGGCTTCAACCAACAATCCATTTAAGCTAAAGAAAATTTTATAAGTTAAGATGAACGTCTTGAAGCTTGTGGCCTGAAGCCCACAGCCAAAAGACCGTAATTATTTAATAACTTCTAAAATAAAGCCGTTTCAAAGTGTAGCCATATCAATCACAAACCGATAGCGTACATCGCCTTTAACCATGCGCTGATAGGCTTTATTAATATTTTTTATATCGATCAGCTCAATATCTGAAACAATATTATTAGTGGCACAGTAGTCTAACATTTCTTGCGTTTCAGCAATACCTCCAATGGAAGAACCCGCTACACTTTTTCTTCCACCTACAATGGAAAAGGGAGGAACCTCAAAAGGTGCGGGTGGAAGGCCTACGCAAATATGAGTGCCATTTGTTTTCAAAAGTGAGAGGTAAAATCTAAAATCATGAGGAGCGGAAACAGTATCTAAAATAAAGTCAAAGTAATTTTTAACAGACTTTACCTGAGCAGGGTCACTTGTGTGAACAAATTTATGTGCTCCCAATTTTTTTGCTTCCGTTTCCTTGTTGGCCGATGTACTCAACACAGTAACCTCTGCGCCAAATGCAGCACCAAACTTTACCGCCATATGTCCCAGCCCACCTAATCCTAACACTGCCAGGCGATGACCTTTTCCTACCTTCCAATGTCGCAAGGGAGAATATGTGGTAATGCCTGCACAAAGCAATGGAGCAACTGAGGGGAGAGAAAGCTTATCAGAAACATGAAGAACAAAATCTTGATGAACCACAATGGTATTGGAGTAGCCACCGTAAGTAGGCATACCATTTTTTTCCTTTGAATTGTAAGTGCCTACTGCACCATTTAAACAATATTGCTCTAATCCTTCCTTGCAGTTATCACAGGTACGACAAGAATTAACTAAGCAACCAACGCCAGCTAAGTCTCCTACTTTAAACTTTTTCACTTGACTTCCTACCCTCTTTACTTTGCCTACTATCTCGTGGCCTGGTACCATTGGGAAAATTCCTTGGAACCAGTCATTTCGAATTTGATGAAGATCGGAATGGCAAACGCCACAATAAAGAATGTCGAACTGAACATCTTGCTCGCCCACTTCCCTCCTTTCAAAATTCCAGGGGGCTAAATCAGAGGTGTGTGTTTGGGCTGCGTATGATTTGGCTGGTATCATTTGTTAATTAGGAGTTAGGAGTTAGAAGACAGAAGGCTTCGCGCTTGTCAGTCGTGAGTGTATGTATTAAATGATTAATAAATTAAAAACCCAAAATAACTTTCTCGATAATATCACAACATTCATGCATTTGTTCTTCCGTAATAACTAAAGGAGGAGCAAGGCGTATAATGTTTCCATGTGTTGGCTTCGCGAGTAAACCGCTTTTGGCAAAATCAATACAAATATTCCAAGCCGTTTCACTTTCTGGAGTATCGTTAATCACAATTGCGTTGAGTAAGCCTTTACCGCGCACCAGTTTGACCATGTCGCTACGCTTCATAAAATCAGTCATACGGTTTCTGAATAACTGACCTAATCGCGTTGCATTCTCAGCCAACTTTTCATCTTTAATAACTTCTAAGGCCTCGATCACGACTGCGGCAGCCAATGGATTACCACCAAAGGTAGAACCGTGTTCTCCCGGTTTGATTACCAACATTATTTCGTCATTGGCCAATACCAACGAAATTGGAAATACGCCACCGGAAAGCGCCTTACCTAATATCAATAAGTCAGGCTTAACATTTTCATAATCAGAAGCCAACATTTTACCGGTACGTGCAATGCCCGTTTGGATTTCGTCCATCATCAACAACACATTGTGTTGCTTGCATAATTTTTCAGCAGACTTCAAATATCCTTCATGCGGAACATATACGCCCGCCTCCCCTTGAATCGGTTCGATCCACAAGGCACACACATTTGGGTTGGCCAAGGCTTTCTCCAATGCCGCTACACTATCATAATCAACAATTTCAAAACCCGGCATAAACGGACCAAAATCTTTTTGAGCCGATGGATCGGTAGAAGCAGAAATAATCGTAGTGGTGCGCCCATGGAAATTTTTCTTAGCCGCAACGATCACTGCTTGGTTTGCAGGAATTCCCTTTTTAGTGTAACCCCATTTTCTCGCAAGCTTGATGGCCGTCTCGTTCGCTTCTGCTCCGCTGTTCATGAACAACGCCTTATCGTAGCCAAATGTTTCGCAAACATATTTTTCAGCTACGCCCAATTTATCATTATAAAAAGCACGGGACGTTAGCGTTAATTCTTTCGCCTGTTCAATTAATGCATTAATAATTCGCGGATGGCAATGCCCCTGATTAACGGCACTATAGGCAGAAAGAAAATCATAGTAACGCTTGCCTTCTACATCCCACAAAAAAACACCTTCACCTTTATTTAATACAACCGGCAACGGATGATAATTGTGCGCGCCAAACTTCTCTTCTAGTGCAATAGCCTCTTGACTAGATGTAATAGTTCCTACCATAAATTATGAATTAAACCGTTTGTAAAGATAAAGAAAGGCAGTCAAATAACTAGCGGTGCGCGATTAAGTGGTGGCATTGGCTTCGAAAGAAAAGATAATAGTCTTGCAAGCAAAGCAACTTGAAATGCCCGAGGGAAGGGTGAAGGATTTGGAAAGCAAATGATGCTTACGAATCACTTAATCATAATCCGTTCGGGCACCAGAATGGCGCAGTAGCCGAAGCTTGAATTACACCATACGCGACTGTTGGAAAGCGCGGAAGCCATCTTCAAAGATACTCGTTTCAGGTCATTTTTGATTAAATTGCGAGATGCCCTATCTATATGTTATTGCTGGTTGCAATGGAGCCGGTAAGACGACAACATCATTTACAGTTTTGCCTGAGATGCTGAACTGTAAAGAATTTGTTAATGCTGATGAAATTGCCCGGGGTCTTTCTCCTTTCCAACCAGAGACGGTTTCTTTTCAAGCAGGAAGAATCATGCTTAATCGCATTCATGACTTAATTCACTCCAATTCTGATTTTGGTTTTGAAACTACACTCTCCACTAAAAGCTATGTTTCTCTTTTGAAAGATGCCCAGTTGAAAGGCTATGTGGTTTTATTGGTTTACTTCTGGCTTGAATCGGTAGAGTTGGCAAAAAGCAGAGTTATAGAAAGAGTAAAAAAGGGAGGGCATACTATTTTACCGTCCACCATTGAAAGAAGATACTTCAGGGGAATAAAAAATTTCTTTCAACTCTATCAGGATGTGGTAGATAGTTGGGTTGTTTACGATAATTCAAAGGCATCTCCTGAAATAATTGCCAAAGGGGTTAAGAAGGCAACTAAAGTTTATATTTACGATATTTGGAAAACCATTCAATCACAAATATGAATCAGTCAGAGTTAGATTCTACCATTGATAAGATTACAAAGGGTGTAAAACTTTCCATAGAGCGTCTTATTGAACGCACCAGGAAGGAGGACGGTGAACTGGTAATTGCAAAAAACGGTAAAGTCGTTCGCGTTAAAGCTCGCGATTTAAAACCAAATGAAAATCAAAAATGATACCTCATTGAGCGGGTTGAATCCAAAATCTAATAAGTTTTGGTAATCATAATCCACTCGGGCACCAGAATGGCACTGGAAAAAATTCAACTCTCGATAGATTCGCTAAATAAATTTTCTGTTGCCATCAGTTCTTTGGGAGAGCCCGATAAGGTAACAGTGCCATTCTCTAAAAAATAAACCCGATCACATTGCTGAGCGGTTTTTACCCGATGGGTTACCATCAAAATAGCCATACTCTCTTTTTCTTTTTGCAAAAGCGATAGCACAAAGTTTTCCGTGTTCTTGTCCATAGCAGAAGTAGCTTCATCCAGCAACAGTAGTTGCGGCTGACGAAACAAGGCTCTCGCCAATGCCACCAACTGCTTCTGACCGCCAGAGATGTTGATTCCTTCCTCGCCCAACAACGTCAAATAGCACTGAGAAAACTCGTTAAAGTATTTGCCAAAGCCTTTTGCTTCACAGAATTGAACTGCCCGTTGATAATCCTCAGGTTGATCGCTGAGGGTGATGTTGTACAATAAATTACCATTGAAGATTTTTATATCTTGCGGCATAGCCCCTAACAATTCGCGCCAGCCCGAAGTGCTGATGGTTTGTAATTCGATTCTATCAATAAAAATACTTCCGCTTTCAGGTGCGTAGAATTTTTGAATGAGTTGCATCAGCGTGCTTTTACCGCCTCCACTTTCTCCCAATAATGCAACCATCTCACCTTTCTTAAATTGCAACGAAACATTCTTCAGTATCTGTTTCCTTCCAGGAAAGCGAAAGGAAACATCCCTAATAACAACTTCTTCCAGAATAATTTTTTCAAAAACTTCTGGAGAATTTTCCTTCTCCATAGAAGCAAACTCAAACATACGATCAAAGGCCACTAATGCTTCCTGAATTTGAATGTTGGAAATCACCAAGCGTGTGACAGAGGGCACTACGCTGCCCGCCATGCCGAGCAAAGCAACCATCTCACCCAGTTTTAGTTGTTTGCTAAGTACCATCCATGCCGCCACCCCAAACACACTGATCATAAAAACCACTCCCGTTATTTCTGATACTAATCCAAACTTGATGTTTAATTTTCCTAAGTTGACAATCCGTTTTTGAAATTCGCCATAAATCAACGCGTTCATCTTTTCAAAAAAGGGTTGCTTGTTCATTAGTTTAATGTCTGCCACGCCTTGCATGGTATCCACAAAGTTGCTCTCGGCCATGGCATAGCCTGCCATTACTTCTTTTTGTGTGCTGATGATGGATTTGTTGAAGGCCACCAATATCAAAAAATAGATAGGCAGCACACCCAGCAAAATAATGCCAATGGTAACGGAATAGGCAAACACAAACCCTATGGAGGTAAGCACTACTAGCAAATCAATGACTATGCTGCCTGAAACAACTGAAAGCACGGATTGAATTCGCCTCGTGTCGTTCATGCGGGCGATGAGTTCACCAATCTTGCGTGTGTCAAAAAATGATTTGGGCAAGCACAACAGGTTGTTGTAAAATCGTTGGATGATGCGGTTGTTGAAGTCCATGCTCTGGCGTACCATAAACAACCCACGTAAGTAACCCAGCCCACTGCGGATGAGTAGCAACATGGTTACTAATGATAAACTCAGCCAAAGTTTTTGTGCATTTTCTTTCGGCAAAATATCATCTATAAGTTTTTGCGAAAAGATGGCCGTGGAAATGCCCAATACGGAAATAGCAATTCCAAGAAAAAGTGAGATCAACAAAATAGGGAAATCATCTTTGATCAGATCAATGATCCATTGTTTCTTTTTACTTTTCTGTACAGACTTTCTCTCAAACGAGGCATTGGGTGTTAGCTTTAACAATGTTTTTGAGTGCCAGATTTTGTCGAGGTCTTCGGGGGAAAGTTCAATAATGTCTTTGGCGGGGTCTCCGAACTGCAAGCAGTCTGACGGCTTTGAGCCGTTTGACCGCTGACCCGGATAATAGACGATGTAGTGTTGCAGTTTTTTTTCGATCACTACGTGCAGGATGGCGGGCTGATCCAACTCGCTTAGGTTGGCAACGCCTTCGGCCTCCAAGCCTTCGGCATCGAAGCCTAATTGTTGTGCTGCTTGCAATAAACCTAGTAGCGTAGTGCCTTGTTTAGAGGTGCCGCTTATTTTTCTTAAATGTTCTAAGCTGCCATCTCCGCCATGAAATCTGATGACGGACAACAGGCAGGCTACGCCACAATCGGATTGATCTTGCTGGAGGGTAAAACTATTTTTCAAGTAAGCAAGAATATTAAAACCGAATTCTTATGCCGATACCAATATTAAGTTTATTGCTAGGAAGAAGGGAGGCAGCGGGTTGCAATATGATTTCGTTATACTGCTTTACAGTATTCCTTTTGACAATAATATCAAAAATTTCTAACGAAAGGATTGAAATAGTTGATGCTATTAAAATATTTCTTGATAGGTCAAAATTTGTAACTGACTGATTTGGATCGCTGTTCAAGTATAGAAAGTACAAGGTAGAAGCCAACCATATTGGCTTTCTAATATCTTTTAATGTTTGTATTATCTTAATTCTATTATTGATCTTTTGATCATTCAACGAGATTAATGGAAGCATAATATCTTCAAACTTAACACGTTTACTTTCAAAGTAATATTTCCCATTTGAAATGATAATGGGGGAAAGAACAATCGTAATTTGCTTTGGTGAGTATTGCGCATTTGCCTGGATGCCTACAAGCAAAAGAAGAAAGATTAAATATCTCTTCATCGTAAATATTTTAATAAATTTTCAATTTTGGTCTCGCCTCTAAATTCTTTAATTAGCCTATGTTCCTCATTATAAATAAAAATATGGGGACTAGACACTGAACCGAATGTATTATAAACATCACCAGAATTGATTTTAACAAAGGTTAGGTTTTGTTGAACACTTAAGTTATACTTAATTGAAAAGGTTTTGATTTCTTTAATTGGCTCTGAGGAAACCAGTAGGATGTTAATTTGACTAAAGGCTCCAATAGAATCTTTTAGTTTATGAATTTGATTCTGACACTGCTCGCAAGTTGAATTGAAATAAACTAATAAAAATCTATCAAAACCACCCACAACTAACCTTGCGCTGTCTAATGTAAAAAAATTGTCGACAGGTAAAAATGCAAGATTTGCTTGGGTTCTTTCTTTTAATGCGATCTTTTTGAACACCAAATAACTCAAGATTAAAATTGAGGAAGCAAGGATCGTAACAATAATTATTTTTAAGTGTTTATTTGACATTAGGAAAAACTTAATATAAGAAACATCACCAACAATATCCAGATTGCGATACCCACACCATAAGTTAAACTGACAAACTTAACACTCTGCCAAAATGTTCCAATCATTGGCTTCAACTTGTAGGCAAGTATCGTCCAGTAGCAAATTTCAAAAAAGTTAAACAAATGAAGCGGGTAAGAAAGCCACGGACTTTCTCTTGAATCAATAAAGCCTGCGGCAGAATAATAGTCTGGAAAATTTTTTATATCGTTTAAAGAGTATTCTACAATAATAAAATTAAACCAAATCAATTTTATAAAGCCCGGAATGATAAAAATAAAATCGGCTAAAAGAATGGCTGTTAACAAGGCTACTGAAGAAAAATCTTTAACTAACACATTTAATCCAATGTACATGCATATGAAGGTAAAGCTAATTCTTATGATACTAAACAGGCACAGTAACAAATAACTTTTATAGACACCCCCCTCGGATTTTTTTTGAAGCATTTCTATTATTTTCTGATGATCATAAAATTCAATTAGCTCTTGATATATCATTTCTTCGCTTACTAAATTTTCTGATAAAAGGGAAACTAAAATTCTGGTAAGCAAGATGATGCCTAACAATAATAGAGGAAGCTTAATCTTTTCAAATACCACCTCGCTATTTCACTTTGATGAAGTATTTCTTAAAATCCGCTTGCGTTATAAGGGTATCATTGGATATATAATAGCGTTCAATAAGTTCCCTTGGAACAGGGTATTCTGAGGTGCCATGTAAATTGCTTTGGCTAATAATTTTACCCGCCTTGGTTTGCCAGCTCGTGGTAGGTTTAATTATCCTTTGGAATGCAGGGCTTTCTAACATCTTATTTAATGTTGGTCCATTAAAAGAAATTACTCCGTGACGTAAATATTCTTCAGTATATATTTCTTCTAAAACATTTTCTCCTTTGGAGTTAACGGATTTTACGATTTTCCATTTGCCTATTAGCCTTTCATCATGCTCTATTTTCTCTTTAGCAAATATCCTTTCAACATTATAATTTGGATTGGATGACACCCTAACCAATACTCCACGTTTTTCAATGCTATCGCTTTTTGAGGAAAACAGGTCAACTTTAAGCGTATCGTTTTGTAATCTGCCCAAAATCACCCTAGGTGTACCATATTCCAAAAAATACCCTCTGAGTACATTTTTATTGAAGAAACCTTGAAAAGGAAAGGTTTCATACTGGTCTGTAAAAAAATTGCCTGTAGCAATTGTATCCTTGATGGTAAGGGCAAGCGCATTTCTATGCGATACTAAATTTCCAACATAAACTCCAGCTTGCCCATTGCTTGATTGCGCATGACAAATCATCCAAAAAAAAGGGATAATCATTCGCCACAAGTTTAAGTCTTTCATAAAACAAAAGCCTAAAGCGAAAATCGCTTTAGGCTTCAAAAACATTTTATGGTTGGCCAAGGCAATCAAATAATGCAGCAATACAAAGCGCATAAATTTCAGATCCATACCGGTCATTTAAATGATCCATTGCTGCTAAAACTGCTGCCCCCTCACCAAAACAGGTTCTTCCTCCTTCAATTTTCTCCATCTTTTCTAAATTCAATGTTTTCATAATCTAAAAATTTTAAGTTAGAATTAATTTTTACAAACCAGAACCTTTCCGGCTTGGGTGTTTTGCAAAACGGCTCAATATAACAGAGAAAAATACTGAAAGTCAACCCGTAGGTGTACGGTATTTTTACGAACAGTAAGATTTACACTACTTATTTTAGATTTTGTGGCAAATTCTGGGCGTAAACTTTCTTAAACAGCTCGTCTTTAGTCTTTACCCCAATCTTTTTGTAGAGTTTCTCTCTATGCTCCTCTATAGTCCGTGGGCTTCTGTTTAAGCTCTCACCTAATTGCACACTGCTACCTCCGTTACAGATTGATCGTAAAAGCATCAGTTCAAAATCAGTTAACTTGTTGATAAAATCTGTTTTGGGGTGTAATAAAGAAAGATTTCGTTGAATAATTTCAGAAGCTAGAACTGTAGCATAAACAGCTCCGCTATTTACAGTACGGATCGCCCTAAAGAGGTCGTCAATCTGAGTATCTTTTCCGATGAAACTCGTTACACCGCGGATATACATTTCAATTATGTTGGCTTCGTTATCAAATTGTGAATAAGCAATAATTTTAATGCATGGGTAAAGCTCCATCACCTTTGTGGAGGCCACCAGGCCATTCATCTTGGGCATACAAATATCCATGAGGATGATGTCTGGAGTAATTTTCTTTAGCGATTCCAAAAGCTGAAGGCCATCTTCTGCCACTAAAGCGATTTCAAAATCACTCTCCATTTTAATAGTTTTAATCAGTGTGTTTCGGAACATTTCATTATCTTCTACTATGGCCAGTTGGATCTTATTCATAATGTTTTGTGATATAAGAAATTATTTAACGCTTGAAAAGTAATGTTTAGTGTGCTTGAAAAATACCTTCTCCCTGTTTTTCTCTTAGGATATCAAAAAGGTTGCCTCGCATTATTCGCATTTAACGAATAGTATTCTTATTTTGCATAGTATTATTCATATAAATAATAACCCATGCTAAAAATTGGCAAGCGCTTGAAGGAATTGCGGATAGAAAGAAATTTTTCGCAAGAACATATAGCTCGTGAGCTTAACATGACACAAGGAAATTACTGTAAGCTAGAAACTGACAACCACTTTCCTTCGGCTGAAGCATTGGAAAAACTTGCTTCGTTATACGAAACTACGCCCCAAGAATTACTTGCCTCTGATGGTCAAACTCAGATTCAATACAATCATAACCATGAAAGTTCGCAAGCAATTAATGCCTTTATGGTATGGCAAGACCCACAAAAATTAGTAGAAGATTTATTGGCTTCGAAAGAGAAGATAATAGTCTTGCAAGCAAAGCAAATTGAAATGTTGGAGGGGAAGATGAAGGATTTAGAAAGCAAATGATTCCTAAGAATCACTTAATCATAATCCGCTCGGGCACCAGAATGGCGCTGGAAAAAATGCGTTTAAGTCTCAACAAATCTTTTTGTGCCTCAAGGCGTGAATAGTATTTGCCAACAGTAACCCTAAATTTAGGCTGTTGATATTGAATATTAGGTGTCAGTCCAATTCCTTCTTCTCCCAATCTCACTTTTGTCTCCAACGCAGCATCTTTTTTTTGGCCGGAATAAATTTGAATGGTGTAGCCATCAATAAATTTTCTTGTGAGATTAAAACGATCAATACTATCTAAGATAGCGTCCACTTTGGCATTGATATTTTTTTTTGCAGGGTCTATCTCTTTGGGCGGAAGTATAAGGGCACTATCTTTTTTCTTATCTTCTGCTAAACTGATTTTTGGTCTGAGCGAAGAGAGGTCTTCATAATAAGGCGTGGAGGTTTTCTGGGCTTGGCAACCGGCTATGATTAATACAAAAAATACCGGAGACGTGAGATACGGGATAGGAGATAACCGTGTATGCAATCTCCTATCTCCTGACCCCTGACTCCAAACTCCTATCTTTTGTATTCTCCTCATTACTGCTCAATTACAATACAACGACCCGCATTAATATCGTCTTCTACTTTTTTATATTTCACATCTTTCAACACACGACCATCGGCATATTGCACCGATACTTTATCATTACGGCCGGCTATTTTCTCTGACTTGACGGGCATTATTTTTTCTGCGGTTCGTTGCTCGCTTGATTGGTCGGAACCTCCACCCTGTAAAAGTGAGCGAGACTCTTCCTTTTGCTCGCTTAATTTTTGACGCTTTTGTGCGCGCGCCTCCTGCACTTGGTCAGAATCTTGAACAGGAACATCTGCCTTCATTAAGAAAGAGATTGTCTCTTGATTCACTTTAGCGATAAAGCGTTTGAACGCCTCAAATCCTTCGAACTTGTAAATCAAAAGTGGATCTTTTTGTTCATACACTGCGTTTTGCACAGACTGTTTCAAGTCATCCATGTCACGGAGATGTTCTTTCCATTGTTGATCGATAATGGCGAGGGTAATCATCTTTTCCATCGCCTTGATCAGCTCACCATTTTTGGTCTCAACGCATTTTTTTAAGTTAGCTGAAACGCCAATTTGTTTTATGCCATCTGTAAATGGAACCAGAATATCATGAATAGTGGTCCCTCGTGTTTTATAAATATCTAAAACAATAGGAACGGATTTTTCAGCTGCTACTTTGTTTTTGAGGTTATATTGTTTCAACGATTCTTCAAACAAGCTTTCGCTGATAATGTGTTGCTCACGTTTGGCAAACTCTTCTTGTGTTATCTCAAAATCAACACCCAGGGTGCTTAGCAAATTAATCTTGAATTCGTCCAGGCTCTCTCCTGCTTTCGCGTTGGCCACCATGTCATCGCACGTATCATATAACATGGTGTGAATATCCAATTGAAGGCGCTCGCCAAAGAGTGCATTTTTCCTGCGTTTGTAAATTACTTCGCGTTGTGAATTCATTACGTTATCATATTCCAATAAACGCTTACGAATTCCAAAGTTATTTTCTTCTACCTTCTTTTGAGCGCGTTCGATGGAGTTGGTCACCATTGAATGTGAAATCACTTCACCTTCCTTTAAGCCAAGCCTGTCCATAATGCGAGCAATGCGCTCAGGCATGAACAACCGCATCAAGTTATCTTCCAACGAAACATAAAAATGTGAAGAGCCCGGATCACCTTGACGACCCGAACGGCCCCGCAACTGCCTGTCAACCCTACGCGATTCATGCCGCTCAGTACCAATAATTGCCAAACCACCCGCTGCCCGCGACTCTGGCGTAAGTTTAATATCCGTACCACGCCCAGCCATGTTGGTAGCAATGGTTACTGTGCCAGGCTTTCCTGCTTCAGCTACAATTTCTGCTTCCCGCTGATGTTGCTTGGCATTAAGTACATTGTGCTTGATTTTTTTCATCTGCAACATACGGCTTACTAGCTCCGAAATTTCCACGGAAGTGGTACCCACCAGCACTGGCCTTCCTGCCGAAGTTAATTTAACGATTTCATCTACCACCGCATTAAACTTCTCGCGCACGGTTTTGAATACAAGGTCATCGTGATCTGTTCGTGTTGTTGGTTTATTGGTAGGAATCACCACCACATCCAACTTATAAATATCCCAAAGTTCACCCGCTTCCGTTTCGGCAGTACCGGTCATACCCGCCAACTTGTGGTACATACGGAAATAATTTTGCAAAGTGATGGTAGCATATGTTTGAGTGGCATCCTCCACCTTCACGTTTTCTTTTGCCTCAATAGCCTGATGCAAGCCGTCTGAATATCTTCTGCCATCCAATACCCGACCTGTTTGCTCATCGACAATCTTTACTTTGCCATCAACAATAATATACTCTGTATCTTTTTCGAAAAGGGTGTACGCCTTTAATAATTGATTAACACTGTGGATGCGTTGTGATTTAGTTGAGTAATCACGAATCAGCTCATCCTTTTTTTGCTGGCGCTGGTCTTCAGGAATGCTTATATCCTTTTCAATTTTGTTAAGCTCGATGCCTATCTCGGGCAAAATAAAAAATTTAGCATCTTCTCCTTCGCCTGTAATTAGGTCAATTCCCTTATCGGTAAGGTCAACACTATTGTCTTTCTCATCAATTACAAAAAAGAGTGGTGCATCAGCTACTGGCATTTCTTTTTTATTGTCTTGTAGGTGGTAGTTTTCTGTCTTTTGTAAGATAGCCTTGTTGCCCATTTCGCTCAAGGTTTTGATGAGCGGTTTATATTTTGGCATGGCGCGATGGGCACGGAAAAGCGCGAGACCACCATCTTTTTCATTGCCATCCGCTATTTGCTTTTTGGCATCGTTTAAATATTGGTTGATTAATTTCTTTTGAGCGTCCACCAATTTATTGATCCGCGGTTTTAAATCATAGAATTCATGTTCATCACCACGCGGCACGGGGCCGGAAATAATTAAGGGAGTTCTTGCTTCATCAATCAACACGCTATCCACCTCATCTACCATGGCATAGTGATGACCTCGCTGAACTAACTCTTCCGTTTCGCGCGCCATGTTGTCGCGCAAATAATCGAACCCAAATTCGTTGTTGGTTCCATAGCAAATATCAGCACGATAGGCATCTCTCCTGGCAATTGAATTGGGCTCATGTCGATCGATGCAATCCACAGAAATTCCGTGAAACTGGAAAATGGGTGCCATCCATTCACTGTCGCGTCTGGCGAGATAATCATTGACTGTTACGATATGTACACCTCTTCGTGATAAGGCATTTAAGAAGGCAGGAAAAGTTGCAACAAGAGTTTTACCCTCACCCGTTGCCATCTCGGCCACCTTACCTTCGTGTAAGGCAATACCACCGATGATCTGTACTTCGTAATGCACCATGTCCCAGGTAATCAAATTACCCGCAGCCATCCATTGGCGATTCCATTGGGCTTTGTTCCCTACAATTTTTACATGAGCATGTTTAGCAGCCATGAGCCTGTCAAACTCTGTAGCCGTAACTTCCAAAAATTCATTATCCTTAAAACGTTTGGCGGTTTCACGCACAATAGCAAAGGTTCGTGGGAGTACTTCAACAAGTACCTTCTCCAGTTCTTTGTTGCGATCCTTTTCTATAGCATCAATTTGGTTGAAGATTGCTTCCTTCTCGTTGATATCCAGATCAGGCTGGTCGGCAATTCTCTGATGCAGGCTTGCCAATTGATCGTCAATAGGCTTTAGTCTTAGATTGATTTCCTCCTGAATGGAAATTGTTCTAGCCCGAAGGTCATCGTGCGAAATAGAGAGAAGTTTCTCTCCTTCTTTTTTGGTTTCCTCTACTAAGGGCATCATTCTTTTGATGTCCTTCTCTGACTTGGTGCCAAATATTTTGGCGATGAGTTTTAACATAAAATGGTCAATGGTCGATAATCAATAGACTACACGCAGCCTTAAAAGGCCGAAAGTTAAGGATTTCGGGGTTGCAATTATAGTTCCAGAATGCCCTCAAACACCTTTTTGGCAGATCAAAGAAAG
>JAYVPS010000187.1:0-5136 GCA_043757225.1 Cytophagales bacterium
GCTGGGCATGATGCACCATGCATAAATCTCTAAATCCTTTTCTTTTTGACAATACCGCCAACTTTCCAACACAATCTCTTTATACTCCCGCCTAATAAATAAATCGATCCAATACACAACAGCAAAGCTGATAAAATAAAGCTTATCGTTATCTGAAAACTTGTACTTGCGACTCATGCTGAAAGATAACCAAGGTTTTTATCTGGCACAAGCGGGACGCTTGCGCCAGATGGGGGGAAGAGAGGAGGCTTATTGAGCTCACGAAAACGACATTGGCACATAATTAGTATTTTTGAAGAAATAGAATCACATTTTTCATATCACCATCCAAATGATAGAATTCCTAAAAGAAATTGACACGAAGCTTCTTCTATTCTTAAATCAATTTCACACTTCATGGCTTGACGCTGTAATGTTCTTGATGACCAAGATACTATTTTGGCTTCCGATATATGCCTTTCTTACCTTCCTGATATTTAAAAACTATAAGAAACACGGATGGCTTGTATTGGCAGGTGCACTCTTAGCAATTCTCCTCTCGGATCAAATAACGTCAACTTTTATGAAGCCGTTCTTTGCCCGACTACGGCCTTCACACGATCCAAGTTTGGAAGGTATTGTGCACTTAGTAAATGGATATCGAGGAGGGCTTTATGGTTTTGCCTCAGGGCATGCTGCTACTACCTTTGCTATTGCATCTTTTGTATGGCTTTCATTACGGCCATTTTACCGATGGATCGGGCTGGTTTTTTTATGGGCAACCGTGATGACTTATACACGAATCTATTTAGGCGTTCATTATCCTGGAGATATCTTGACAGGCGGCTCGATTGGATTTCTTTGCGGATGGTTCGGATTCAAATTCTCGTCTTACTTGCAGAATAGAAGTAAAAAAACTCCTTCAGTTTCTTAAGGGAGTTTTCCTAAATGCAAGCGCGCCATCGCGTCTATTTCTTTCCAAAAAGTCCGCCCAGCATACTGCCAAGCCCACCCAAAAGGCTACCACCCGAATTATCAGTTACTTTACTAATCAAGCCCCCTACATCTAGCCCGCTATTGCCGGAAACAGTTTGCAAAATACCACCCAAATCAAAACTACAATCAGAAGGGTTATTTGTTTTGCTAACTAACTGATTCATTACTGTGGGCAAAAGACCAGAGGCTATGTTTTGAGCTGCTTGAGGTGACACGCCAAACTTTGAGGTCAAGCTTCCGGCTACTGAAGAAATAATATTTGATACTATTGGGTAATTGCTTAGTGAACTTCCACCTCCACCTTGGAACATAGAAATAATTTGAGTTAAGTTCCCTGAAGATGCCTGACTCTGAAGGCCATTAAAAATCTGAGTAGCAACATCTTTAATGGCGGCCTTGTTATGCTGATCGGGGATAGCAGGATTATTAATAATATGAGTACTTGCGTGTTGCTCTACAAGTTTTTCTAATTCGTCTAACATAAATTTTGGATTAGGATGAGCTTAAAGCTAGTAATTTTTTATTTCGTTTTAGGTTCAACTATTAGTTAACAGCCGCTTAATATATTTACCTACAATATCGAATTCCAAATTAACAGTATCACCAACCCTGATTTGATGAAAATTGGTATGCTGATAAGTGTAAGGGATTATCGCTGTAGAAAAGCAGCTTTTTTTAGAATTAAAGCAAGTCAAACTAACACCATTAATAGAAATAGAACCTTTCTCAACGGTAACATTGCCAAGAGTTGCATCATACTCAAAGTCAAAAAGCCAGCTTCCATTTTCATCTTTTATGGAAACACACCTTCCAATCTGATCCACATGGCCTTGCACGATATGCCCATCAAATCTACCGTTGTTTAACATACAACGCTCTAAATTGACCTTTGATCCCACTGCTAATTCACCGAGATTGGATTTAGAAAGTGTTTCATGAATGGCCGTAACCCAATAATCGTCACCTGCTATTTTTGTTACCGTAAGACACACACCATTGTGAGATATGCTTTGATCAATTTTAAGATCGGAACTAATTCCGGAATTAAATCGAAAGTGTCTATTCGTTCCTTCTTCTCTTATTTCCCCTAATACTGCCAATTCTTCGATAATGCCCGTGAACATATTTATTGCTTTTATGCAAAAGTCTCAAATATTATTCAATAAAGGCAGGATTGAGTATCTTCGGTTAGAAATTATTCCTCCTCTGAGGAATAAAACACCTCAACCTGTTGTCAAACCGCTAAGAGCAAGGTCCATGGATCATAACAACGATGAAACATTAGTTGAGAAATCAAAGGACGGAGACTTGCATGCTTTTAAAATTTTAGTGCAACGACATGAGGGCAAAGTAGCAGGAGTTATCAGAGGCATGCTTGGAAAAACCCAAGAAGCCGAGGATGTTGGGCAAGAGGTGTTTATTCGCTTTTACGAATCTCTTTCCAACTTTCGTGGAGACGCTGCAGTGAGTACTTACCTAATTCGAATAGCCATCAATTTGTCGTTGAATGAATTGAAAAGAAGGAAGAAGAAATCTTTCTTCTCCATCGATTTGGCGGAAGGGAAGGCAACAGAAAAAACGGAAGATAGACATGACTTAAAAGAAATGCTTGAAATGGAAATAAATCGGTTAGAGCCGGAGTTTCGTGCGGTGGTAACTCTCAGATTAGTGGAAGGATATTCTACCCAAGAAACAGCTGAAATCTTAAAGATTCCGCTCGGTACCGTTTTATCACGCTTGGCCAGATCACAAAAGAAATTACAAAGTAGACTCTCAAAATATTTAATATCCTAGACCAAACTAATATGGAAGAGTTTGAAGATCTGTTTCTGAAATCGTTGGATGGTTCGCTTTCCGATCGCGACAAAGAAATACTATTTACTTCTATTCAAAAAGATGCTCGGCTTGAGAAAACTAGCAATCAATATCTTCAAGTAAGGCAATTGCTCCATCGTCAAGAAACTGATTCATTCGGGCCTTTTTTTGCCGAACGTATCATCAACCACATTAAAACCGCAAAATCACAAATCGACTATCAGATTTTTTTCTTCTTCAAAAAATATCAATTGGCAGTGGTGGGTATTATTATTGCCCTGGTAACAATCAATATTGTTTTGTCAGACAAGCTTTCTGTAAAATCCGTTTTGGGGCTTGAAGAAATAGCTCAAGAAGAAATCGTTTTTATTGATTTATATGAAGGATTAACCAAATAAAATTATGACCGAAAGAAGAAGAGCCGTGTTGACAATTGGTGGTACGCTGATTGTTGGAATACTGATTGGCGTTTTGATTATGAGTTTGTTAGCCAGACAACATTATCGAGGCGATAAGAGCCTTTCCCGGGGTGACAGAAATCATAATGGATCAGATAGAAATCGTTCAGGAAGCCGAGGGCATTCTGAGAGTAGAAGTCGCGATGGTTTTTTGGATAAAATCGCCCACACAACAGATGCTACCGCTGATCAAAAAGAGAAAATAACACCTTTTGTAAAGGACGCCATGGCTCAAATTGATTCTCTTCAAGAGCATTCAGAAACTGAAGTGATAGGGATTATGAGTAAACTAAAATTAAAATTATCGAAGGTGCTTTCGCCTGAGCAGATAGAGAAATTTGATAAGTTCCATAAGCAAAAAATGGAAAGCCGAGAACATAAGTAAACCAAGCTTACGCGAGTCCTGCCAAATAGCAACCGACTTTCTTATTTCTTAACTTCCAATTTCATCACCGCTTCTCGCTGATCCGGACGCACAGTAGGGTATTGTATACCGAGCTGTTCTAAATAGGTTTTGTACTTTGAAGGATCATAATAAGTCGGCTTCAATTTTGGGGCAAACTCCGTCATTATTTTTTGATTCAGGAAGATCGATGGGTTGTCCTTCTCTCCTACCAATGGCGTGTACTGAATATCTTTGGTTTGCTCATTTTTATAATAGTCTTTTGCCTTCACCAAAATTTCCGGCTTCAACAGGAGATCTAAAATAGTCATGGCCTCGGCCTTGGCTCCATAAACAATCCCTTTGTGAGCAATGGGTGTTGCCATGCTGATGGCGTTTGACCAATGATGACCGGGTAACCCCGGAATATTAGAAGGATAGCCCAAGACAATTGTAGGCACTGCCCACGATATGTCAGCAATATCATCAGAGCCTCCACCCATTGACATCATTTGTCTGCCCATCACATTTACCATTCCTACCGAGTTCGGTAAACCCATTGTGTCTAATTTAATTGCTAGGCCACCTGTCTTCGGTGCTTTCATCTCAAGCTGCGTTGCCTGGGCAAGTAGTTGATCTTCGGCTGACCAGGTAGGCAACCCCACTTTTTTAATGTTGGTATACATGGCTTCCGCCAAAGGCTTACTAAAGTGGCCCGGCCATGCTGATCCTAATATCTCATAAGTAAATTTCGTGTCCGTCATTAATGCAGCGCCCTCAGCGGTTTTTATTCCTTTTTCAAATAAAGCTTTAATAGCAGGATAGGTACGCTCGCGGAAATAATACCACACCGAAGCTTTGGAAGGAACAACGTTGGGTTGATCTCCACCATCCGAAATTACGTAATGAGAACGCTGGGTGAGTTCTAAATGCTCGCGTCTAAAATTCCAACCAATGTTCATCAACTCTACCGCGTCTAATGCGCTTCTTCCCCGCCAAGGGGCTCCAGCAGCGTGTGCCGCAGCACCTTCGAAATTAAATTTTACAGATACCAGACCATTGTATCCATTATCACCATACGAAACTTTTAAGTTGTCGCCCACATGCGTAAAAATACAGGCGTCTACATCTTTGAAATAGCCGGCTCTAACATAATATGCTTTTGTTCCTACGAGCTCCTCTGCGATGCCAGGCCACAACATCAGTGTTCCTGAAATCTTCTCGCGTTCCATTATTTTTTTTATCGCGAGAGCCGAGATAATGTTTAATGCTTGCCCTGAATTATGACCCTCGCCATGACCGGGTGCTCCCTCTACTATTGGATCGTGATACGCCACACCGGGTTTTTGTGAAGCTTTTGGAATACAATCAACATCTGATCCTAACGCAATCACCGGTTTGCCCGAACCCCAAGTAGCCGTCCATGCTGTAGGAACTCCCGCAATGCCTTTCTCTATTTTAAATCCATTTTTTTCCAACAGATTGGTGAGGTATGCAAAAGTCTCA
>JAYVPS010000188.1:0-19556 GCA_043757225.1 Cytophagales bacterium
AAAACCTAAAAACCATGCGGGTTGTCCATCATTTCGACATCAAAAATTAACAAGGATATATCTTTGGATTTAATCACAGAATCTCTGCGGAGAAGTAAATTTGATTAATTAAGCATTATCCCAATATTATGTGAATGTTATATCTTTGCTACGTGAAAAGAGTACTAATTTTTGTTCTGTTATTTTCCTATCAGTTTTCAAATAGCAGTCAGCTTCCGACTGGATTTATCGAGCAGCTTATAGCACAAAATTTAGATCCAACCGACATGGTTATTACATCGGATGGGAGGATTTTTATAACGATCAAGAGTGGCAAAATTCTCATCGTTGAAAATGGCGCACTTTCTGGCTCTGTATTATTAAATATACCAGTCGATAACTTCAACGAAAGAGGCCTGGGCCATATAGTGCTGGATCCAAATTTTGATTTGAATCATTATTACTACGTCTATTACACCGTACCAAATTCCGGTACAGCCTTCAATCGCATCAGTCGGTTTACGGCCAATGGGAATTCTACTCTGCCTGGCAGCGAATTTGTATTGATGGATTTGGATGTACTAGCAGGTTCAATACACAATGGCGGTGACTTGGCTTTTGGTATTGACGGAAAATTATATATTTCAGTAGGAGAGAGTTCTAATGCCAACATAGCGCAGAGCTTTAGTAGTGTTTTGGGAAAAGTCCTTCGCATTAATGCAGATGGCAGTATCCCAGCGGACAATCCATTTTATGCCACCACTACTGGAAAGAACAAGGCAATCTTTGCATTGGGGTTACGCAACCCATTTTCAATGGACATTCAACCCGGTACAGGAAAAATATTTGTTTGTGATGTTGGCGCAGGTTTGTGGGAAGAGGTCAATGAGATTCAGGCCGGAAAGAATTATGGTTGGCCAGTAATTGAAGGACTGATTTCTCAACAAACAACCCCACCAGCCAACTATAAAGATCCTATTTATTCATATATGCATGGCGCTGGCCCAGATCAGGGATGTGCCGTGGTGGGGGCGGCTTTTTATAATCCTAGCACCAATGTATTTCCGCCTCAGTATGTAGGTAAGTTTTATTTTGCTGACTACTGTAATGGCTATATAAAATACTTAGATCCTCTTTCCCCTGGCAGCCCTCAAACTTTTGCTACTGGTATCAATAGGCCGGTATCAATAATAGTGGCTCCAGACGGAAGTCTTTATTATTTAGCAAGAGCTGGATTAGGGGGTGGATCTGAAGCAGATAACACAAGTGTAACCGATGGACAGTTGTGGAAGGTAAGTTATACAGGAAGCGGAGCGCCTTTTATCGCAGCTCAACCTCAAAGCATTACAGCGGTAGTGGGAGACGTAGTTAATTTTATCATCGCGGCATCGGGTACACAGCCTCTAACCTATCAGTGGATGATTGATGGTGCGCCCGTTGTTGGGGGACCTAATTCTCCTACTTTTCCATTTACAATAGCCCAACTCAGTGACAACGGAAAAGTATTTTCTTGTCAAGTCTCTAATACGTTTGGAGCAGTCACAACTTCAAATGCAACCCTTACGGTTACTTCTAATAGACGACCTACCCCCGTGCTAACAATAACCCTATCGAGTGGTGGGACTTTATATCAGGCAGGACAAACCATACAATTTAGTGGCAGTGCTACCGATGCTGAAGATGGAACTATACCCATTAGTTCGTTAACGTGGAAAATAGATTTTCATCATGAAGTACATGTCCACCCTGCATTAACTTCAACTAGCGGGATATCTTCTGGGACTTATATCATTCCTAAAATAGGAGAAACGGATGCTGATGTTTGGTATAGAGTTATCCTTACAGCTACTGATAGTCAAGGGTTGTCTAAATCTGTTTACCAAGATGTGCTCCCTCAAAAAATTAACATTATCTTGACCACTTCTCCTGCTAATCTTACATTATTGCTCGATGGCCAAACCGTCCAGGCTCCGATTACGGTTGAGAGTGTAATAGGGATCACCCACTCAGTAGAAGCACCGATTACTCAAACTTCCGGCACTGGTTCTTTTTCCTATTTGACTTGGACCAATCAAAATTTAACCCGGCTGTTTACGTTTGATGCACCCCTGCAAGACAAAAGTTTTAGTGCCAATTACCTGATTGTACCCACCGGAATTGGGGATGGATTACTAGGCGAATATAGAAACACTAACGACCCGACAACAACACAAAATAATGGCTTTAGTGGTGCTATAGCCTTAAGTCGCATCGATTCGAAAATTGATTTTGATTGGCAATACGGGTCACCTACTTCACCTAGTCCCTTAGTCAACGTAGATAACTTTACGGTGCGATGGACAGGTGAAGTGCTACCTCAATTTTCTGAAGTTTATCAGTTTTACACAACTACTGATGATGGAGTGCGCTTATGGGTGGATGATCAATTGTTAATTGATAAATGGATAGGGCAAGGAGCCACCGAGTGGACAGGATCTATTGCGCTACTAGCGGGGCAACGTTATAAAATAAAAATGGAGTATTTTGAATGGGGCGGGGGCGCCCTTGCGAAACTGAAATGGAGTAGCGCGCGAACTCCGAAACAAGTGATTCCTAAAAGTCAGTTATTTTCTGTGCCTATAACAAGGAGAATGGTGGCTATTGGATCATCAACAACTGCCGGTCTGGTAGGACCTAGTGTGCTAGATAGCGCTTGGGTCAGCCGATTTAATTATTACTATAAGAATCAATTGGGTATAGTGGATTTTACCTACAACCTTGGTGTTGGTGGATATACAATGTATAAAGGAATGCCCTCCAGTTATGTTAACGTGATTCCCCCCTTCGACCAACCGGACATAGCCAAAAATGTTACAAAGGCAGTAAATCTTTTAAAAGGTATTTCCACTCCAGCTAATGGTGTGGTCATTGTAAATTTTCCTTCCAATGGATATGATTATATGCCTGTTGCGGAAGTCATAAACGCCCTACAAATCATTTATGATTCTGCCACCCGGGCAGGCAATAGATGCTTTATTGCCACCACTCAGCCTCGTACGAGTGGCGCTTTTGGCACTTCTGCCATTAAGAAGAAATTGGCTGTCATTAAAGATTCGATTGTTCAAAGATTTGGCGTAGACCATACCATTAATTTTTGGGATGGAATGTACAATCCAGCGGATACTTCTATTCTTTCAATTTATTCAGCTGGCGATGATATCCATCTTAATGATGCAGGGCACAAGGTTTTATTTGAAAGAGTAGTTGCCAAAAATATTTTCTCCCTGCCTGCCGTTGGGGATTACCGTAGTAAAGTAATATCAACTGGAAGTTGGAATGTCGCCTCTAATTGGCAAATATGGAATGGGCTGTCGTGGATAGCTGCTACAAGCCCCCCGGGCAGTAGCGATAAAGTAGTCACCATTATTGACGACAATCGAATAGATCTAACGGGGGATTTGACCATTAACGAAAACATTACCATTAGTAGTACTGGAATATTGTCTGCGGGTAGCAGCAATATTAGTTTGAAGGGAAACTGGATTAACAATGGAGGTTTTTTAGCAGGGGCGGGAACAATGGTTTTCAATGGTACCACCTTGCAGAGCATTAGTGGATCATCGAAAACCGATTTCAATAACATCAATGTTACTAATATTGTTGGAGTGCAGATGCAGAGCAATCAAAATCTTAATGGAGTTTTGACGCTGGGCGCGAATGCAATCTTTGATGCCGATGGAAGCGGAAATACATCGGTTTTCAAATTAATTTCCAAGGGAGATAACCCAACTCGAGATGCTGCCATTGCCATCTTACCCAGTGGGGCACAGGTTAATGGCAATGTTACCATTCAACGATACATGGCCTTAGAAGGCACTAACGCCAGAATCTATCGGAATATTTCTTCACCCGTTCAAAATGCCACAGTAGCAGATATTCAAAATGAAATTCCCATTACAGGTTCATTTACTGGATCAAGTACATGTGGCAGCTGTTCTACTAGCAAGTCCATGTTTTTTTATGATGAAACTGTTATCACTGATACGAATGGTAGTGGTGTCGCTGACCTAAATGACGGCTACGTCAGCTTTCCATCGGCTAATAACACTGAGACGCTTGTCTCCGGACTCGGGTATTCAATTTTTGTTCGCGGCAATCTTCTCTCTTCTGCATTGTGGGATGTGAGAGGCTCTATTAAGCAAGGTAATGTTACACCATTTTCGTTTCCTATAACCTTTGCTCCTTCTGCTAATTCGCAAGATGACGGATGGAATTTAATCGGTAACCCTTATCCATCTACTATTGATTGGAACGCTGTAGGATGGACAAAAACTAATATTGATGCCACTATCTATTTTCGAGATAATGGTACTACACCCGGGAGCTGGGGATTGTGGAATGGGATGGTTGGTACTAATGGAGCTACATCTTACATCGCTATAGGGCAGGGCTTTTGGATCAAAACTTATGCAGCAGCTCCTGCACTAACGGCAAATGAAAATGTGAAAGCACCCACGCAATTGACTACATTTTTTCGTGACTCAGAGCCAACTGATCTAGTTCGAGTTTTGCTATCCAAGGGCTCTATAAAAGATGAAGCCATTATCCATTTCAGAGAAGATGCCACCTCAGCCTTTGATAATCATGCCGATGCGTGGAAGCTTCAAAATGAATCTTTTAATTTATCATCATTAAGCAGAAGTGACGAGAAACTTGCTATTAATTCCTGGTCGGCACTCACTTGCAATACGTCCATTTCATTGAGTATTGATAATATGGAACAAGGAAATTACCAATTGAAATTTTCTAATCTCCAATCATTTGAAGTGGATGTATCTTTTTCGTTGACAGATGGATTCTTGAATACAGCAACAATACTGAGTAACAATCAGCAATATTCTTTTTCCATTACTACGGATCTAAAATCAAAGAAAAGCGATCGGTTTATTTTGCGGGTCATCAAAGCAGTTCAGCCAATAGTAATTGAAGAACACAATGGTGTTTTATCAATTACGGATTCAAAAGATGTTCAGTGGTATTTCAACGATCAACCCATCATAGGCGCCACATCTTCCGCCTTTTCGCCTGACAAGTCTGGAACCTATAGTGTTACTCTTAGTAAGAACGACTGTCAGTTAAGAGGTAATTATGAATTTTTGGTAACAAGTTTAGAAGATACGCTGCCCGGTGGACTAAGCATCCACCCTAACCCTACGAAGGATCAGTTTCTAGTTCAAATAAAAGATAGTCACCCAGCATCATCTTCAGTTACTAATATGTTAGGCGAAATCCTTGGTGTAATTGAATTTCAATTCTTGAATGGGGTTTCTAGCGGAAGCTTTAGTTTAAAGAATCAAGCATCCGGATTATATTTTGTAAAAAGTATCATCGGTCAAAAAACAGTAACAGTTAAGGTGGTAAAAGAATAGGTATCAGCCAATCCATAAATAGGATTAGTAGGGGACATACCCATATTAAACGATGTACCTCAACTGTCATACGGGTTTCAGTTTCAAGTACGGCACACTGCCTGTCAACACTCTTTTTGAAGAAGCGAAACGCTGCGGCATTCATAAACTGGCGCTCACAGAAATCAACAATACTTCTTCTTATTTGGAAATGTTGCGGATTTGCGATGAAAGAAGGCCACGGGCAAATGGCCTCACTAAATTCGGAAAGCCTGCCTACGAACTCGACATCGCAGTTGGGGTAGAGTTTAGAAATAATAATGAATTCCTCTATATCGCCATTGCAAAAAATAATACAGGCTTTGAGGCAATTAACCGATTCTTATCCTTTCATAACAGGGAAGCTAAACCACTTCCTATACGCGTACCTGAGTTTGAGAATACCTTTGTTATTTATCCGTTTGGAAAGATTGAGCCCGATCAATTAAAAGAATATGAATTTATTGGCGTGACATTGCACGATTTGCGAGCGTATACAATTTATCCGAGGCGGAAACAATATGAATGCAAGTTTGTGCTGCTGCATGCTGTTACGTTTCTTCCACCAGAAAAAATCAAAGACAAAAAAAGCGGGAAGGAAAAAGTAGTTTATCGTGACCATAATACCCACCGCTTGCTACGCTGCATTGCCAACAATACGCTATTGAGTAAACTGCCCCCTCATCATCAGGCGGGAAGAGATGAATTCATGTTATCAGAAAATGAATTGGTTAAACAAATTGAACAATTTCCTGAATTAATAAGCAATGCTAAATTGTTGCTTGACCAATGTTCCATTGACTGCAAACTAGGTGAAGACAAAAACAAAACATTCTTCACTTCTAGCTTAGAAGAGGATTTGAATTACCTGCGATTGGAAACAGCCAAAGGATATACTATTCGCTATGGCCAAGACTTAACAATCTGGCGCTCGCATATTGAAAAGGAACTCAGCATTATCGCTAAGAAAAAATTTACTGCTTATTACCTGATTTCCTACGACTTAATATGTTTTGCTAAACGGCAAGGGTATGATTTTGTAGGCCGCGGAAGTGGCGCCAACAGCACAGTGGCATATTGTCTTGGCATCACTAATGTTGATCCAATTGAATTGGATTTGTATTTCGAACGCTTCTTGAATGAAGAGCGCACTTCTCCACCGGATTTTGATATTGACTTTTCATGGGATAATCGTGATGCGGTTTATGAATACCTCTTTAAAAAATATGGATATGATTACGTTTGTCTGTTGGGCACACACGTCACGTATCAAGGAAAGTCGATCATCCGTGAACTTGGAAAAATTTTTGGTTTGCCCAAAGATGAAATTGATGAGTTGGTGGAGAATAGGAAAAGGGAAGCTGATCGTGACGACATTGGTAAACTGATCTTTGCCTATGCGGAATATATTGTGAGCAAAGAACTTCCCGCTAATATTTCCATCCATGCAGGTGGTGTTCTCATTACTGACAACCCGATCTACGCTTACACGGCTACCGAATTTCCACCTAAGAGTTTACCGGTAACGCAATTTGAAATGCATGCAGCCGAAGATTTTGGCATTTATAAATTTGACATCCTCAGTCAACGTGGACTGGGACATATTAAGGAAACTGTAAAGCATGTAAAAAGGAACAAAGGAATTGACATTGATATCTATCAGTTTAAAAAATTTAAAGAAGACGAAAAAATAAAAGACCTCATGCGCCACAGCAAGGCTATGGGATGTTTTTATGTAGAATCTCCTGCTATGCGCATGTTACTCGGCAAACTGCGATGTGAAGATTACCTCACGCTGGTGGCCGCTAGTTCTATCATTCGACCAGGCGTGGCCAGTTCGGGCATGATGAAGGAGTACATCGAGCGGTTTCACATCGTGAGAAATGGAGGCACCTATCAATCCATCCATCCTAAAATGGATGAGATCATGAAAGAAACTTATGGTGTGATGGTCTATCAGGAAGATGTGATTCGTGTGGCACACTTTTTTGCTGGATTGACATTAACCGAAGCAGATGTGTTGCGTAGAGGCATGTCTGGCAAGTATCGCTCGCGCGAAGAGTTTCAGGGAGTGAAGGATCGGTTTTTTGCAGGTTGTCTTGAACGCGGATACGATCCAAAAGTAACCAACCGTGTATGGTTTGAAATAGAAAGTTTTGCTGGTTATTCGTTTGCGAAAGGGCATTCAGCTAGTTATGCAGTAGAAAGTTATCAAAGTCTTTTTTTGAAGGCGCACTATCCACTGGAGTTCATGGTGGGAGTGATCAATAATTTTGGCGGCTTTTACCGTACTGAGTTTTATGTGCACGAAGCACGCATGAACGGAGCCATCATCGAAGCTCCTTGCGTAAATCATAGCGAACACCTGACAACTATTTATAGTAATCAGATTTACATAGGGTTCATTCATTTGAAAGGCCTGGAAACAAAAGTGGCGCAATACATTGCCTCGGAGCGACATCAGAATGGCGAGTACAAAAGCCTTGATAATTTTTTGAGGCGCGCGTCCGGCATTGGATTAGAGCAATTGCGGATCCTCATTCGCATTGGTTCGTTTCGCTTTTCACAAAAAACCAAGCAGCAACTTTTGTGGGAATCCATGCTTTATTTCAGCAACGCTAAATCCAAACCCGCTACTACAATTGATTTGTTTGATACCGAGCCAAAAGTATATCCGTTGCCGGAGCTTAAGCGCAATCCATTAGAAGACGCCTTCGATGAAATTGAATTGCTCGGCTTTCCTTTGTGCAATCCGTTTGATTTGCTCGCCATAGACAACCATGGCGATACGGCCGCACGTGAACTCAGCAGCAAAAAGGGAAAGCAGGTTCGCATTATAGGCTATATCGTTACCACCAAAGATGCATACACCGTGAAGACAAAAGAGCACATGGCTTTCGGCACTTTTTACGATGTGAATGGAGAAGTTTTTGATACCGTGCACTTTCCCAACGCTGCCAAACAGTTTCCATTTCGCGGTCGTGGTTTTTATGAAATGAAAGGAAAAGTGACTGAAGACTTTGGCGTGTATGCAATTGATGTGCATTGGATGGACAAACTACCAATGGTTAGCAAGCGAGCTGATCAGGCTTTTGTAGAAGCATTGAGTTCACGGGCATAGGGGATGCAAGAGTTGTTTTTTTTGGCGGCCCCTTCGCAAACCACCCCCTTCCTGCACACGCTCAGGTCGGGCTTTTCATTGCCATCCCTGGCCGAGCTCGCCCACTGGCTTTCTTCCAATTCAACGAATTGTATATTCGCCTCGAATTTTATGAGCAGCAACAGAAAGCACTATGCAGCCGTTATCGTTGCATTTACCATTTGGGGATTTTTCTCCGTGCCACTGCGGGCTTTGGCTGATTATTCTCCTGGTCAGATTTTGTATTTCCGCCTGATGATTGCCGCATTGGTGCTGGGCTCCATTGTGCTGTTATTTAAGAGAGGTCAGCTAAAACAAGATTGGCAGCAATTACAACAAGCCTCTGCGACTAAGCGAAGAGAGGTGCTTTTATTAACATTTGCAGGTGGCGCACTGCTTACCATCAATTGGTTGGTATTTATTTATGTTGTGAATAAGATTAATGTAAAAACAGCCTCTTTCTCTTACCTTATCTGTCCGGTTATTACAGCCGTGCTCGGTTCTCTGCTGTTAAAAGAGAAGATGAGTATGCAGCAGTGGATAGCGGTAGGATTATGCGCCTTAAGCTGTATTCTTGTTGGGCTAGGTTCTGTTTCTGAAATCGGGTTTAGTTTTTTTACCGCTCTTACATACGCGCTCTATTTAATTTCTCAGCGGAGAAACCAAGGCTTTGATAGGATTATTATCCTCTTCATACAGGTACTGTTTTCCTTTACTATTCTTTCCTTCTTTGTCGGAATGTTTGTTTCCGAAATACCTACAGAAGGCAAGTTCTATTTTATAATAACGATCATAGCTGTTTTATTCACGGTTGTTCCCTTATTTTTCAATTTATTCGCCTTAAATCGGTTAACCTCCACAACAATTGGGATTTTCATGTACATCAACCCTTTACTGAACTTTTTTATTGCCTTGGTTTTTTTTGATGAAACAATGAGCACAGTTCAAATAATCGGATATTCTATTATTTTCTGTGCTTTGATCTTATTTAATGCAGCTGCGATTAATGGCTATCGTGAAAGAAAGGCTAACGCCTGATGTAGGGCTACCGTCTTCTTACGTGCAGATAAACGAGCTTTAATTTTGTTATCTCTTCAACTAAGTTTTACTTTCAGGCTTTAATTCCACTATGATATGACTAGTCTCGGCTATGAATTATTGACTGTGGGCTACCAACTAAATTATGAGGCAACAACTACTTAGTGAAGGATCAAAAGAACTTAGTTACGAAATTAGAGAGATTGTAAAGAAGGCAGAGCAAATAAAAAACCTTGGCCAAGAAATTTATTGGGAAAACATTGGAGATCCCATTCAGAAAAATCATACTATCCCGGCATGGATTAAACAAATTATAGCTGACTTATCATTGCAAAATGATACCTATGGTTATTGCCCTTCAAAAGGTATTTTAGAGACACGTAAATTTTTGGCAACCCAAAACAATTTGCGCCATGGCGTACAAATTACGCCTGAGGATATTTGTTTTTTCAATGGACTAGGCGATGCGATTGCTAAAGTATATCAATACCTCGCCCCCACTTCGCGCATCATAGGACCATCGCCCGCATACTCTACTCACTCCAGTGCTGAAGCCGCGCATGCTAGTCACCAGCCGCTCACCTACAAACTTGATCCTAACAATAAATGGTATCCTGATGTGGATGACTTGTATTACAAAGTGAAATACAACCCCAACGTGGTAGGCATTCTCATCATCAATCCGGATAACCCAACGGGCATGGTATATCCACTTGAGACACTGAAACGGATGGTAGAGATAGCGCGTGAGTTCAATTTGTTTTTAATCTGTGATGAAATCTATTTAAATATTACCTACAATGGTGCGAGGGCTTATGCGTTGGCCGAGGTGATTGAAGACATTCCGGGCATTGCTCTGAAAGGCATTTCAAAAGAGGTGCCATGGCCTGGCGCGCGCTGCGGATGGATGGAATATTACAATCGTGAAAAAGATGTCGACTTTAACAGACTCCTTCAGGCAATTGATAATGCCAAGATGATTGAAGTGTGTTCGACCAAACTGCCACAGTTGGCTATTCCTCAAATTCTGGGCGATCAACGATTTAAAATTTACCGCGAAGAGACTAATCAAAAGATAGGAAGACGCAGTAAATTAATTGCAGATATTTTACATACTGTGCCCCAACTCACTTTTAACGAAACATTTGGAGCTTTTTATAATACGATCATCTTTAGGTCAGGCACACTTAAACCATGCCAGAAAATTAAAATCGAGGACTTTCGCATTCGGACTTTGGTAGAAAGTTGGGTGGCGCAAGAAATGCCGTTTGATAAACGGTTTGTCTATTATTTGCTGGGTGCAAAAGGTGTTTGTGTTGTTCCTATTTCTTCTTTTTGTTCTGAGTTGCAGGGCTTTCGTGTAACGCTCCTGGAAGAAAATGATGAAACGATGGTTAAGACGTTCACGGCCATTCGTGATGGGATTGTGGAGTATCTAGATTCATAGATTTACAAAGCTCTGAGCGGTTACTTCATTAATACTAATCGATCAAAATTAATCTTAGTGCTATTTCTGTAATTCTCCTTTAACTTTATTCATCTTTTCCTGAATTCCAGATGCTTTATTAATAAGAGTTTCGTCATTATCATTTAAGTAAATACTCAAGAGAATTCCTTTTAATATAAACTTATTTGTCGTTCCTGTCAAATGTTCAAACTGAGAGAGCGAGCCCATTCCTTTTAAACAAGCGATAAAAGAAATAGCACTCTTGCGCAATGGCCGCAACTTATAAGGGCTTTATCGAAAAGGCTGTATTCAAACAGCTTAAAAATATTCCCCAAAAAATCATACTGTCTATCGCAGCATTGGCCAACGATCCACGCCCATCAGGAAGTAAAAAGCTAAAAGGCCGATCCGGATATAGAATTCGCGAAGGGAGCTATCGCGTTATCTACGAAATCAACGACAGAATTCTTACCGTAACAGTTATTGAGGCTGGCAACCGGAAGGAGATTTATGATTGAAATACTTTTGTAAAACCACTCCGTGACTCCTTTCAATTTTTGCCCCTTTTAAAATTGGGTCTGTGATATTGATGATAGTCGGGTCTAGTAAAAACATTGTATTTAAGAATATTACTTTGCCTAACCCTCTCATACCTAACATTCGTTACACTCTTTTTATAAATTTTTTCTCTTATTCTTGGATTTACAACATAAAATTTTAGCATCTTGCACTGCGTAACAAAGAAAAAGTAATGAATACAACAATGACACAAGAAAATAACACCACGCTGATCGGCATGATCAACCGTGTGTTGGTGGTCATTATTATCGTTATTCTCCGAAAACCGGGGCTGTGACGATTTTGTAAAAGAAATTTTCAACCGCCTCGGACTAACCCCGGGGCGGTTTTATTTTATAGATACTACAACAAACTAACGATTGTTCTAAATATTATGGGTTACTACAACGAAGACACCATCATTTTTTTAGATGGCCAATTCATTAAAGCGACAGAAGCCAAAACAGATTTATTTGGACAGACGTTGCATTATGGCTATGGGGTTTTTGAAGGCATTCGATCTTATGAAACGGTGAATGGCACAAAACTTTTCAAAGCGTATGCTCACTACGAACGACTCAGGCGCAGTTGCTCTTTAATGGGTATCCCATTCGATTATAGTGTGGAAGAATTAGTACAGCTCACTTACCAGGTAATTGAAAGAAATAATCTATCTAATGCTTATATCCGCCCATTGGTTTTCTGTGAGCCTAATATGGCACTTACTGCACCAAGTGGTGTGTCGCTGATGATTTCCGCTTGGGAGTGTGATCAGCATATAACATTAAAGCCAGCGAAGGTTTGTATTTCTTCATTTCAACGACCTAACCCCAAAGCAGTAACTATGGAAGCGAAGGTTTGCGGATTGTATGTCAATTCTATTTTGGCTACTACCGAAGCGAAGAGACGTGGTTTTGATGATGGGATCTTGCTGGATTTAAATGGTTACGTGGCAGAAGGTGCTGGTGCAAATTTCTTTTTTGAAAAAGATGGAGTGATGTACACACCGCCCGTAGGAAGTATTTTACCTGGCATTACTCGTAAAACCGTAATTGATATCTGCTATGAACTTGAATTGCCATTGGAGGAGAAATTTTTCCGCCCTGAAGAATTGTTTGAGGCCGATTGTGCATTCTTCTGCAGCACCTTGAATGAAATAGTAGCCATTGAATCCATTGAGCGCCAACCCATGGGCAAGCCGTGGAAGGATTCTATGAGTGCATTGATTAGAGAGACGTATAGAAACATTGTGTTGGATAAAAGTTATAGTTATGTAATCTTATAGTAGTAGGTTAAATCCGAAATACTAACAACTATAGACTAACAACAAACAATTTAATTAATGGAACTTAACAAATATAGTCGCACCATCACCCAAGACCCTACGCTTCCTGCCGCGCAGGCGATGTTGTATGGAATTGGTTTAACAGAAGAAGATTTAAAGAAAGCACAGGTTGGTGTTGTGAGTACAGGTTACGATGGTAACACGTGCAACATGCACTTGAATGATCTGGCGAAAGAGGTGAAGACTGCTGTTTGGAGTAACGAACTTGTCGGATTGATTTTTCATACTATCGGAGTGAGTGATGGAATCAGCAACGGAACAGAAGGTATGCGTTACTCATTAGTGAGTCGCGAAATTATTGCTGATTCGATTGAAGCTGTTTGTGGTGCACAATATTATGATGGACTTATTGCAGTAGTAGGTTGCGATAAAAATATGCCGGGTTCCTTAATCGCGATGGGAAGATTAAATCGTCCTGCGATTATGGTGTATGGTGGAACCATTGCCGGTGGACATTGGAAAGGTCAAGAGCTCAATATCATTTCGGCATTCGAAGCGCTGGGCCAGAAGATGGCAGGAAATATTACTCCGGAAGATTTCAAAGGCATCGTACAAAATTCTTGTCCGGGTGCGGGTGCTTGTGGAGGTATGTATACTGCAAACACAATGGCATCCGCTATCGAAGCGTTAGGAATGTCGTTGCCATATTCAGCATCGAACCCTGCATTGAGCAAAGAGAAATCAGAAGAATGTATTGAAGCTGGTAAGGCGATAAAAGTTTTGTTAGAGCTTGACTTGAAGCCGCATGACATCATGACGAAGAAAGCATTTGAGAATGCAATCACCGTTGTGATGGTGTTAGGTGGATCAACCAATGCCGTGCTTCACTTAATCGCGATGGCGAAATCAGTAGGCGTTGAAGTAACACAAGAAGATTTTCAACGCATCTCGGATAAGACTCCGTTGATCGCTGATTTAAAACCTAGTGGAAAGTATCTGATGGAAGCGCTTCATAAAATTGGAGGTGTTCCATCGGTGATGAAATATTTATTAGAGAAAGGATTTATTCATGGTGACTGTATAACCGTTACCGGAAAAACAATAAAAGAAAATTTAGAAGAAGCAAAGTCACTCGACTTTACTGCTCAGGATGTTATTCATCCATTAGAGAAACCAATCAAAGCAACAGGTCACTTGCAAATCCTTTATGGAAACTTAGCAGAGAAAGGATCAGTGGCAAAGATCACGGGTAAAGAAGGAGAGAAATTTAATGGTCCAGCGCGAACATTCAACAGTGAGTTTGATTTGAATGCCGGAATATCAGCAGGTAAAGTAAAAGCTGGGGATGTTGTTGTCATTCGAAACGTGGGACCTAAGGGCGCACCCGGTATGCCGGAAATGTTGAAGCCTACTTCAGCAATTATGGGCGCTGGTTTAGGTAAGAGTGTAGCCTTGATTACGGACGGAAGATTTTCCGGAGGGTCTCACGGTTTTGTCATTGGCCACATTACACCTGAAGCATTTGATGGTGGACTGATTGGTTTAGTAGAAGATAATGATCCGATTGAAATAGATGTCCGGGGCCGTACCATAAACCTGATGGTGGATGTTGCAACCCTGGCCAAACGTAAAGCAGCTTGGGTGCAACCTGAGCTGAGAGTTAAAAGTGGAGTTCTGTTGAAGTATGCAAAACAAGTTAAAACAGCAGCTGATGGATGCGTTACTGACGAAAACTAAAACTGCGGGAGGGGCCAGTTCCAAAAAGGAAACATCGCCCGCCAAAATGATTTCAGGTTCTGAAACATTATTACAATGCCTTGTTGCGGAGAATGTGAATACATTGTTTGGTTATCCAGGCGGTGCCATCATGCCGGTGTATGATGCGCTCTATGGTTATGCCGATAAGCTCACTCATATTTTGGTTCGCCACGAACAAGGTGCTGTTCATGCTGCGCAAGGTTTTGCACGCGTGTCTGGTAAGGTAGGCGTTGCTTTGGCAACATCAGGACCAGGTGCAACGAATCTCGTTACCGGATTAGCCGATGCTTTGATTGACTCAACACCAATTGTATGTATCACGGGTCAAGTATTTGCGCACTTGTTAGGTACTGATGCGTTTCAGGAAATTGATGTGATCAACACAACCATTCCGGTTACGAAGTGGAATATACAAGTAACCGAAGCAAAAGATATTGCACCTGCAATCGCGAAAGCATTTTACATCGCCCGTACTGGAAGACCAGGACCTGTGTTGGTGGACATCACGAAGAATGCACAGAATGAAATGATTGAGGAGGCGGAATATGTTCCTTGCAAAAACATTCGCACGTATAAACCAAAACCGGAATTACAACTTTCGCAAGTAGAAGAAGCAGCAAAGCTGATCAACGAAGCGAAGCGTCCTTACATTCTTGCAGGACAAGGTATTTTATTATCAGGCGCAACGGAAGCATTGATTGCCTTTTCTGAGAAAACAGGAATACCGGTTGCCTCTACATTATTAGGTCTTGGTGCATTTCCAACGGATCATCCTAACTATGTTGGGTTCCTGGGTATGCATGGAAATTATGGCCCGAACATTAACACGAATGAGTGCGATGTCCTTATAGCTGTAGGAATGCGCTTTGATGATCGGGTAACCGGAAACGTAAGCAAGTATGCTAAACAAGCGAAAGTAATTCATATTGAAATAGATCGTGCTGAGATCAATAAAATCATACCAGCAACAGTAGCGGTTCACGCAGATGCAAATGAAGCATTGACAGCATTGATCAAAAAGTGTGATCCAAATCAATATCCAGAATGGATCGGAACGTTCCGCAAGATGATGGACATCGAATATGATAAAGTCATTAAACACGAGTTTAATCCTAGTGGCGAATTGATGATGGCAGAGGTAATTCATCACTTATCTGAAATGACGAATGGTGAAGCAATCATCGTAACGGATGTAGGGCAGCATCAAATGGTAACATCACGCTATTACGAATATAAAAATCCACGCACCAATGTAACATCAGGGGGAGCAGGTACCATGGGCTTTGCACTTCCTGCAGCGATGGGAGCGAAGTTAGGAATGCCCGCCAAACAAGTTATTGCCGTGATTGGAGATGGTGGATATCAAATGACGGTACAAGAATTAGGTACCATTATGCAGTATAAAATTCCTGTAAAGATTTTAGTGTTGAATAATAACTTCCTTGGAATGGTTCGCCAGTGGCAACAGCTCTTCCATGAGAAACGCTATTCATTCACTGAAATGTCGAACCCGAATTTTGTAAAGCTTGCTGAAGCATACGATATACCAGCACGAAAAGTAGAGAAGCGCGAAGAACTTCATGCAGCATTAAAACAAATGTTGGATGCTGAAACTTCATTCTTCTTAGAAGCAGTAGTTGGAAAAGAAGACAATGTGTTTCCAATGGTTCCTGCCGGGGCCGGAGTAGCAGACGTTATTTTAGAAATACCCAAAAAGTAAATAGTATTTAGTCTTGAGTTCCTACTATAAATAGCAAGACTCAAGACTCTCGACTAAGGACTTAATACTTACAGAAATGAAACAGAATTTCACATTAGCCATACATTCAGATAATAACTTTTCAGTGTTGAACCGGATCATTAATATTTTGAATCGCAGAAGAGTGCGTATCAAAAAACTAATGGCGCACGAAAATGAAAACGACTTCACAAGAGGCACGGCATTAATATTAGTACATACCACACCCGACTTAATGGAGAAAGTAAAACATCAATTGGAAAAACTGATTGAAGTTGAACAGGCTCTTTATTACGAAGGAAGTGATGTATATATCGAGCTGAGTGCAAAACATACTGAAGTAGCAGCGTAAGAGTATTGAGTATTTATTATTGAGAATGATACGGAAGATCTAAAAACTACAAACTATGGACTATCGACCATAGACCATTGACTTATAAAAACGTAAACAACTAAACACAATAAAAATGGCAAAGATCAATTTTGGAGGAACAATAGAAGAAGTGGTAACACGCGAAGAGTTTCCAATGGAAAAAGCATTGGAGGTAATGAAGAATGAAACGATTGCAATTATCGGATACGGTGTTCAGGGTCCTGCACAAGCATTGAACTTGCGCGACAATGGATTCAACGTGATCGTTGGACAACGCAAAGGTTCTAAGACTTGGGACAAGGCCGTTCAACATGGGTGGGTTCCGGGCGAAACTTTATTCGAAATTGAAGAAGCTGTAAAGAAAGGAACCATCGTTCAATTCCTTCTTTCAGATGCGGGTCAAATTGCTTTGTGGCCAACTATCAAACCACATTTCACAAAAGGTAAAACCTTATATTTCTCTCACGGATTTGGAATCACATTCAAAGAACAAACCGGAATCATTCCATCTAAAGATATCGATGTAATTCTTGCTGCACCGAAAGGATCAGGAACTTCTGTTCGCAGATTGTTCTTGCAAGGTAAAGGTATCAACGCAAGCTACGCTGTGTTTCAAGACGCAACCGGAAATGCAAAAACGAAAGCCATTGCATTGGGTATCGGTGTTGGTGCAGGATATTTATTCGAGACCGATTTCAAAAAAGAAGTTTATTCTGATTTAACTGGCGAGCGTGGTACACTCATGGGTGCTATCGCTGGTATCTTCGAAGCACAATACGAAGTGT
The DNA here is from genome assembly GCA_043757225.1 of Cytophagales bacterium. GTDB lineage: Bacteria > Bacteroidota > Bacteroidia > Cytophagales > Cyclobacteriaceae > ELB16-189. The sequence continues at coordinate 17,527 of JAYVPS010000188.1, forward strand.
TGCGTGCCAATGGTCACTCACCTTCTGAAGCCTTCAATGAAACAGTAGAAGAACTTACTCAAAGTCTAATGCCACTCGTTGCTGAAAACGGAATGGACTGGATGTATGCTAACTGTTCTACAACAGCTCAACGCGGTGCGTTAGATTGGAAGAAGAAATTTAAAGCGGTAACACTTCCTGTATTTCAAGATTTGTACAAGAGCGTAGCAACTGGCGAAGAAGCAAGACGCACAATCGAAACGTGTAGCAAACCTGACTACCGCGAGAAACTAGCAGAAGAATTGAAAGAAGTACGCGAAAGCGAACTTTGGCAAGCGGGTGCAGCTGTGCGCTCACTTAGACCAGAGAAGAATGCAGTTGAAGCCAGTATGATTAACTAGACTTTAGTCCTGAGTAGTTAGTTGAGTGAGTGATGCTTACAACTCAAAACTAATGACTCAGGACTTTTTACTTTCATGACCGAAGAAATAAACCAACACTTTCCGAAAGCCTATAGTGGTATTGATGAAGCGACAAAATTGTCGGGCTTCAGCATGGCGTCTGATGTGCTGACGTGTTCGTTGCTGAGGACATTGGCAAGCTCAAAACCAGCCTCTAAGTTTCTTGAGCTCGGCACAGGAACAGGTTTATCAACTGCATGGATCTTGGACGGTATGGATGATGATTCTACGCTTACATCAATCGATTTTGATGCGAAATTTTTAGAAATCGCAGAATCATTCTTAGGTAATGATGAACGGTTAGATCTTGTCTGTACCGATGGCGCAGATTGGGTTGAAGCGAACAGAGATCAGAATTACGATTACATTTTTGCTGATACGTGGCATGGAAAATATTTAATGTTAGATGAGGTACTTGCTATGTTAAACAAAGGCGGACTTTATATTATTGATGATATGATGCCACAGCCGAACTGGCCAGACGGTCATCATGAAAAAGCAATCAAGCTCGTTGATCAGTTAGAGAAACGAAATGATTTAGTTCTGACCAAACAAGTTTGGGCAACGGGAATAATCGTTGCCGTTAAAAAGTAAGGAGTAACTATTTAGCCAACATAACAAATGGCATCCGACACGAAAGCATTTAATCTGGACATCAACGCGGCAGCCGAAATTTTAAAATCGGTGGTGTTGAAAACACCTTTGCAGTTTCATCCTAAACTTTCTGAAAAATTTAAAGCAGAGATTTATTTGAAGCGTGAAGATTTGCAAGTGGTGCGTTCGTACAAACTTCGCGGTGCCTATAATTTGATTCAAAGCTTAACGGAAGAACAACGGAAACGTGGCGTAGTATGTGCAAGTGCGGGCAATCATGCTCAAGGCGTGGCCTTTTCATGTAAGTTGTTGAATATTCACGGTGTTATTTATATGCCTGCGATTACACCCAAACAAAAAATCACGCAAGTGAAAATGTTTGGAGGACAAAATATTGAGATTGTTTTGATCGGTGATACATTCGATGAGTGCCAGGCACATGCGTTGGAATTTACACATGCGAATAACAAGGTATTCATTCCACCATTCGATCACCTTAAGGTAATTGAAGGACAAGGAACCGTTGGAAAAGAAATTGTAGATGAACTTTCGAATATTGATTACATCTTCTTACCCATTGGAGGAGGAGGATTGTGTGCTGGTGTTTCACAATATTTTAAAGTATTCTCACCTCAGACAAAAATAATCGGAGTCGAACCTCAAGGTGCTCCTTCGATGAAGGAAGCTTTGAAAGCTGGCAAGCCAGTAGTGTTGGATAAAATTCAGCGTTTTGTTGATGGCGCTTCAGTAAAGAAGGTTGGTGACCTTACCTTTGAACTTTGTAAGGATATCTTATCGGATATGCTTCTTGTACCAGAAGGAAAGGTAAGTTCTATGATTCTTCAATTGTATAATGAAGATGCAATTGTGGCAGAGCCAGCAGGCGCATTGTCAATTGCAGCGCTCGATCAATATGCTGATCAATTAAAGGGCAAGAAAGTTGTTTGTGTGTTGAGCGGTGGTAACAACGACATTGATCGCATGCAGGAAATCAAA
>JAYVPS010000189.1:0-19305 GCA_043757225.1 Cytophagales bacterium
CCTAATTCTTTTGTTTGATCAGGGAATTGTAATGGATCATTAGAAATATCAAATGCTTCTTGCGCTAAAATTGCTGAAGCTGTATGATGACCATGCCCCGCACGGTCATCCGGAGGAAAGCGCGTGAGAATAACATCCGGTTGAAATTGGCGAATCACTTTCACCACATCAGAAAGTACCTCCTGCTTGTTCCAAATCTCAAAAGTCTCTTTGGCATTTTTAGAAAAACCAAAATCATTGGCTCGGGTAAAAAATTGCTCTCCACCATCAATACGCCTAGCCGACAAAAGTTCTTGGGTCCGAATAAGCCCCAAAAGATCACGAATTTCCGGGCCGATTAGGTTTTGTCCTCCATCACCACGAGTCATCGATAAATAAGCTGTAGCCGCCAATCGATCGTTTCCTAAGTAGGCAATAGCCCGGGTGTTTTCGTCATCGGGGTGTGCCGCTACATATAATACGGAGCCCAGAAAATTAAGCTTCTTTAATTTCAGCCGAATCTCAGATGAACTGGATTGTTTTCGGCCTTGCGTAAAAGATAAAAAGAATGAGAATAAGAATAGGGTGACTAATATAAGCCGCATGGTAATCAATTTAGTAAACTTGGAAACGGAAAACTACGCGGCAAGTTACCGAACTGAAACAAAAGGCCAGATCAAAATAGATCAAAACTTACCCCTTTTTTCACCGTTCACCATAAAAGTGCCATCTGCTTCAACCAATAAAATGATTTTACTGACCTCCTCCCTTTTACTATTAAGCAGGAAAAGCGACAGCTTGTTTGGCACAGCCTCTGATTTTAAATCTTCAATATATCCCATCGCCATTTTCTTTTCCTCATTCAGTTTAATTTTGTCAATACTTGTCCTATTACCATGCACCACTCTGACTTTTGTTTCATCGTTGGACTTAGTAAGTATAAACAAGATCGATAAATATGGGATGGGGCCATTAGATGGTCTTAGTTTAGAATCTGTATAGTCAAATTGGTTAATATCCTTAGGTGGCCGTTCTTTGAAGGACAGATCAATTTTAACTTCAAATTCATTGCTTGCTTTGTTTGGCACCTCGGCCTGAGAAAAAGACTCCTGATTCACCAATAGAATTAGAGCGAGGAAAAAAAGTAAGTGCTTTGACATATTGCAAAGTAACAAGATTATTCCGCTCCATAATATTTGGTACTTTTGAGAAAAAAAACATGATCGATAAGCGAGTTGCCAGTGCAGATGAGGCTATAAAGGATATTCCCAATAATGCCACATTAATGTTGGGTGGCTTTGGCCTTTGCGGGATTCCTGAGAATTGTATTGCTGCTCTACTGAAAAAAGGTACCACCGGGCTTACTTGTATCTCAAATAATGCGGGAGTAGATAATTTCGGAATTGGTTTTCTTTTAAAATCACGCCAAGTAAAAAAGATGATCTCCTCGTATGTTGGTGAGAATGCTGAGTTTGAGCGTCAACTATTATCCGGTGAGCTGGAGGTAGAATTAATCCCACAAGGGACGCTAGCCGAACGCATCCGGGCGGGTGGTGCCGGCATACCTGCATTTTTTACACCTGCCGGAGTTGGAACTGAAGTAGCTGAAGGGAAAGAAACAAGAACTTTTGAAGGCAAGACATACCTGATGGAACAATGGTTACGTGCTGACTTTTCTATTGTTAAAGCGTGGAAAGGTGATACTTCCGGCAATTTAATTTATAGGGGAACAGCCAGAAACTTCAACCCCATGATGGCCAGCGCAGGAACAATCACGATAGCAGAAGTAGAAGAGCTTGTAGCTGTTGGTGAACTGGACCCTAATAATATTCACACACCCGGCATTTATGTCCATAGAATATTTCAAGGAAAAAATTATGAAAAAAGAATTGAACAGCGAACTATCTCAATTTGAAAATTGAAGAATTTGAAAATTTAAATATTATACAATGAGAAACGATAAGGATAATTTGATCATAGATCTTACTTTCAAGTTTTCCATATTGGTACTGACTTTTGTGAAAAGTTAGAAGGTCAAAAGAAATTTGTACTGTCCAGGCAACTGCTGACGAAACCCTGTATTGGCTACTTTTATGTAGAAAGTCTCAACATTATCCAAATCCAGAGAACCTAGTAACGGATTCGAAATTATAATAAAGGGTATCTCTAAAAACCTAACTGTCATTGCGAGCGGAGCGAAGCAATCCCTCGTTCGGAGTCCAAACGGGGATTGCTTCGGTCGAGACGACCTCGCAAAGACGACTTCGAAGGTTTTTAGAGATGCCCAAAAGGTAATATCAAAAATAATAGCAACATTGAAGGCTTAATTTTCAATCAACACATTTTCAAATTTTCAGAAGTATGTTAGACAAGATAGGAATTGCAAAACGAATAGCCCAAGAAGTAAGAGATGGAATGTACATCAACTTAGGCATTGGCATCCCAACATTGGTCGCTAACTATATCCCTAAAAAAATTAACGTTGTTCTTCAATCAGAAAATGGATTACTTGGAATTGGCCCGTTTCCTACAGAAGAAAATGTAGACCCAGATTTAATCAACGCAGGCAAGCAAACAATTACAATGATGGCAGGATCTGCATTGTTTAGCTCGGCAGAAAGTTTTGCTATGATTCGGAGCGGCAAAGTTGACCTCACGATACTGGGCGCTATGGAAGTCTCAGAAAATGGTGATATCGCCAACTGGAAAGTTCCCGGCAAAATGGTAAAGGGAATGGGCGGTGCCATGGATTTAGTGGCATCAGCAAAGAATATTATTGTAGCGATGCAACATTGCAGCAAAGAGGGGGCATCTAAGCTTTTAAAGAAATGCACACTGCCTATCACCGGACTTGGCTGCGTAAAAAAGATAGTAAGTGACATGGCGGTGGTAGCTGTATTATCAACAGGTGGATTTAAGCTATTGGAAAGAGCCCCCGGAGTAAGTGTTGAGCAAATAAAAAATGCTACCGAGGGAAAATTAGTTATTGTTGGGGAAATTCCTGAGATGATATTAAACTGATTTACTAAATTTGCCCTGATAAACTTTGGAATTATGAAAGTGGTCAAAACAACTTTCGAACAAGAGCAAAAGGAAAAAGAAGAAGCTTGGTTAAAGCTTACGCCCAATCAACGTTTAGACATTGCCTACAAAGTAATAAACATGATAAGAAAACCTGAGGTTAATTATTCTTATAACGGCATGAAAGTCAAAATCACAAGATTCTCGTGAGACCTCATAGTGCAGAACATCTTCGCTTTCTTAAATCATTAATAAAATTTAAAGTCAAATTTTTAATTATTGGTGGTCACGCTTCTATTTACCACGGAGTAAGGAGAACAACAAGCGATTTGGATATTCTAATCGAACCAACAAAGGAAAATGGCGAAAGGCTAATTTCAGCTCTTGACAATCTAAGTTTAGAGGTGCCGTTAATTACTCCTTCAGAATTTGAGGCGAATCTCATCCTTTCTTTTGGATTAGAACCCGATGCAGTAGATATACTCAATTACACTCCAGGCATTGATTTTGAAACTGTTTATAAGAATTCTATTGCTGTTGATTTTTCGAAGGTAATCGTTCAAATGATTGATATTCGTGATTTAATCCAAAATAAAGAAGCACTTAATAGAGCAGGAGAAAAAGCGCTATTGGATCGTTATGATGTAGAAGTATTAAAGAAAATTATCCAAAATAAAAAGTAGAAAATTTGACTGTTAATGAAAAACTCTGAAATCAATTTTAAAATAGCCCTTGACTCTAATAATGTACCTGATAAAATGTGGTGGGATGCTACAGATAAACCTGAGCCTGGCCTAAGTGAAACCAAGACCATCAGCATTTCATTGTGGGATCATGTACAAAAAAATACCATGCGCATCGACTTATGGTCTAAAGATATGCCGGTGGAGGAAATGAAGCGATTTTACATTGATTGCTTGGGAGGGCTTGCCCAAAGTGTCTTAAGTGCAACTGGTGACGAATCTATGTCACAGGAAATCAATTCCCTCTGTGAAAGACTGGCTAAACAAATCGCTTCTCAAAAGGATTAGTCGGCAAGGAAGAACATTTTTTCTTTGGCAGTGAAATTAAAAAGATCAAACAATCGTTTGTTCTTTTTGTTTTTCTCGTAGATTTAACAAATAAACAACTAATTTTTATGACTAAATTCTACTATAAGTCGGTTGTGCCATTGCTATTTATGCTTCTAGGCACGGCTAGTTTGATGGCGCAAACAACCATTTCGGGAATTGTTTCTGACGGGGCGACTAAGGAGACCCTATCCGGTGTAAACATTGTGGTAAAAGGAAAGGTGATAGGAACTATTACCAATGTTAACGGAGAGTACAATCTGAAAGTAAACCAAGCTCCTCCATTTACATTGGCCTTTTCGTTTATTGGTTTCCGTTCACAAGAAATAGAGATCAAAGATGCCAATACAACGGGGTTAAACATCACCATGGAAGAAGAGACTCTTTTAGGTCAAGAGGTTGTGGTTTCGGCATCGCGTGTTGAGGAGAGTATTCTAAAATCTCCGGTCACCATTGAAAAAATGGATATCCTCGCTATTAGACAAGTAGCCACTCCAGATTTCTATGATGCATTAGCAAACGTAAAGGGAGTTCAGGCAAGTTCAGGCAGTTTGAATTTTACTGCAGTTAATACGCGCGGATTTGCGACAATCGCTAATACGCGTTTTGTGCAATGGGTCGATGGCATGGACACGCAAGCTCCTCTTTTAAATTTCCCTACAGGAAGTATAATGGGAGTAGGTGAGCTCGATGCCGAAAGCATGGAACTTATACCAGGAGCAGCTTCAGCACTCTACGGACCCAATGCATTCAATGGGATTCTTATAATGAAAAGTAAAAGCCCCTTTGATTACCAAGGATTAAGTGCGCAGGTAAAGCAAGGCGTTACAACATCTAATGCAGGTGGAACCAACCCCTTGGGTCAATATAGCATTCGCTATGCAAAGGCGTTTAATAATAAGTTTGCTTTCAAGGTCAACTTCTCTTACATGAAAGCAACCGATTGGTTGGGCAATGATTACAAAACAGAACGCACTAATCCAGAGTCTAAAATAGACCTTAGCAAAAACTCTAATTTTGATGGACTTAATACGTATGGTGATGAAGCTGTAATCCCGGTACCTATTGGCGGAACTTTTGGGACACTTGACTTAAGAAGAACTGGATTTAAAGAAGAAGAATTACTAAAAGCATTTGATGATAATCGTGATGCTATTACTACCAAGGGTGATGCTGCTTTGCATTATAGAATTACTGATAAAATAGAGGTATTGTACAACTACAGATACGGTGGTGGAAGTTCGATTTACCAAGGACAAGAGAAATATGCACTGCGCAATTTCAATCAGCAATTTCATAAGCTTGAAATAAGGGGAGATAACTTCTTTGTAAGAGCTTATCAGTCGGCTACCGATGCGGGTAAATCTTACAATTTAGGCGCACTTGGAATATATGCTAATGAAACCTATAGCCCAACCGTTACAAAATGGGCGCCTGAATACGCTCAAACTTATGTTTTAGCATTACAAGGCTATGTGAATGGTGTTCCCGCTGGAAATACTTCAGCTGCTCATGACGCTGCCAGGGCTTATGCCGATCGCGATAGACCACAGCCTGGTTCTCAGGCCTACACAGACCTGATGAATACTATTCGGGGTCAAAAATTTCAAGGGACACCGCCAGGCTCTTCCTTCAGCGATAATTCTAAACTTTTCCACACAGAGTTTAATTACAAATTCTTTAATCAGATTAAATGGGCAGAAATTCAAGTGGGTGGAAACTTTCGAGAATATAGCCTTTTCTCTAATGGAACAATTTTCAATGAAGCACCTGATGATGGCGTGAATTTTAAAAGAATTGTAATAGACGAGTTTGGTGCTTACACACAAATTGCTAAAACATTTGCTGAAAAATTAAAATTGACAGGATCCGTTCGCTATGATAAAAACCAAAATTTTGACGGACAGGTTACACCTCGGCTTGCTGCTGTTTACGAACTTTCAAAAGAAAGCAATCTGCGTGCTTCCTTCCAAACAGGCTTTAGAAATCCTGATACTCAAGCACAATTTATTTACTTCCCATCCACTGGTGGGATATTGCTAGGAGGTACTGAGGCAAATGCCGGAAGATACGGTGTGATGAATGGCGGAGCCTATACTTCTTCATCTTTTACCACTTTTAGATTGAATGGTGGAGCTCTTGATCCAACTACCGGAGCGAAGATTTCGGGAGATACTACTCTTTTGAACACAGCAACATTAACCTTTGTTAAACCAGAACAACTCAAATCCTTTGAGCTAGGTTACAAAGGGCTTGTTGCAAGCAAGTTATTGGTTGATGTAAATGGTTATTATTCGACCTACACAAACTTTATCGGCCAGCAAACAATAGCGAGCAAAAAATCTACAACCCATCAAGGTAAACAGGTAAATGCAGGTTCTCTTTATTCTCCTTACACCAACCTTCCTCAAGAAGTAAAGTCATATGGAGTTGGTCTAGGGCTCTCTTACAGTTTGCCTAAAAACTTTATTGTTAATGGAAGTTGGAACTGGGCAGAATTTGAAGCCCCCGGAAGTTCATCTGATTTCCAATCAAACTTTAATACACCAAAGAATAAAGTTAGTGTCGGTCTTAGCAACAGAAAGATCATTGACAATCTAGGCTTCAATGTCAACTACCGGTGGCAAACAGCCTTTGAATGGCAATCGTCTTTTGGTGTTTGGCAAGTGCCTCAATTCGGAGTGGTAGATGCTCAATTGAACTACAAAGTATCAACCATTAAATCCATGATTAAAGTGGGGGCGACCAACATTGGTGGCGGTGATTATCGCACCAACATTGGTTCTCCTTTTATTGGTCAACAATATTATATATCGATCACCTTTGATGAGTTCTTGAAATAAACCAATCAAAAAGAAACACTATGAAACTAAATAAGATAATTTATATCGCCCTAGTCATCCTAGTAGTAGGATCGTGTAAGCAAGAACCAATTATACCGGAGGCACTAGTTCCTGTAATACCTGAGGTTGCTACCCCCACTAAGGGGTCTGCAGACTTTACCAAGTTTGTAGCGATAGGTAATTCACTTACTGCCGGCTATCAGGCAGGTGCTTTATTTAATGAAGGTCAAGCGAACTCATTGCCGTTGATTTTGTCAAAGCAATTTTCATTGGCTCAAGGCACAACACTCGCATTTAACCAGCCGGATATAAATTCTGATTATGGATATTATGGTGTTGCCGGTTCTCTTATTCTTGGCAGGCTTATACTTTTTGACCCTGACGGATCTGCCGGTCCCAAATCAGCTGGTCCTGCTCCGGTAGGAACGCCAGGCATGCCTGCTCCATATTCAACTGGTGGGACTGTCCCAACACCTTTCGCTGGGGATAAAACCAAATTAAATAACTTTGCAGTACCGGGTATTTTATTGGGGCAAGCATTAACACCTGCGACAGGCGGCCCTTCTGTAGGTAATCCAGCCTTTAATCCACTCTATGCGCGATTTGCTTCTAGCCCTGGAACATCTACCATACTTGGTGATGCGTTAGCTGCCCAACCAACATTCTTCCTCTTTGATTTGGGTAACAATGATGTATTAGGGTATGCCGTAGGCGGTGGATCTAATTCAGCAATATTTACTTCTGTGGGAACCTTTACAGCGTATTATAATTCAGCGATCGGTGCAATTCTTGGTTCTAATGCAACTCGAAAAGGTGTCGTTGCTAATATCCCAGATGTAACAACCATTCCATATTTTAAACTCGTTGCCTGGAACTCTATAGCGTTAGATGAACCTACTGCTACTTTACTTACCTCCAAAGTAGCAACTGGTTACAATGGCTTTTTAAGTTACATGCTAAGTATCAATAAAATTAAGCAAGAAGAATATGATAAAAGAAAACTAACATATATAGCTGGTAAGAATGGAATTCTTCTAACTGATGAAACGTTAACTGATCTAACGCCCTATATGTCGGCCAGCCCTACCACTCTTCCACTAATACCTTATGCGCAGGCAAGACAGGCTACCGTGGCTGATTTAATTCCTTTATCCGCTGCGTCCATATTAGGCACAGCAGTTCCGGGCACAGGAGGCACAGCGGTATATGGAGTCTCCTTTCCTGTTGGTGACAAATATGTACTCATTCCAACTGAGAAAGATGAAATAAAAGCGAGAACAATTGCTTTTAATGGTATTATCCAGGCGGCTGCCGATGGTAGCAATGGCAGGATTGCTTTTGCAGATGTAAATGCAACTTTTACCACCTTGGTCACAAACAAAGCAGGGGTCTATAATGGGGTTACAATTACCCCCTCTTTAGCACCACCAACTGGTGTCTTCTCTGAAGATGGGGTGCATCCCAACAGTAGAGGGTATGCCTTCATGGCAAACGCATTTATTTCTGCTATCAACCTTAAGTTTGGGGCTACAATCCCTGCAGTTGATATCTCTCTTTATAAGGGAACAGGCCTTCCTGTAAATCCGTAAGAAAAATTAATTCCAATTAATAGAAAAGGCCGTCTCAAAAGTTTGAGACGGCCTTTTCTATTAGAAATTATTACTAGAATAATTGCTTCGCTATTTTATAAATAGGATCAGATTTACCCATGGAATAAAAGTGTACTAATGGTACGCCAAACCTCATCAGTTCTTTAGATTGTTTAACAGCCCATTCAATACCTACTTGCTTTACGGCTACATTGTCTTTGCACTTCTCAATTTCATCGGCTAATTCCTCAGGCAAGTCAATGTGGAAAATAGTAGGGAGTACATTGGCTTGTATTTTAGCGGTGATTGGCTTAATGCCCGGAATGATTGGAACATTAATCCCTGCCTCTTTGCATTTTTCAACAAACTCAAAATATGGTTTATTGTCAAAGAACATTTGCGTCACAATGTATTGAGCACCTAGGTCGACTTTATGCTTTAAGTATTTTAAATCTGTTTTAAGATTGGGGGCAGAGAAATGTTTCTCCGGATAACCCGATACACCAATACAAAAATTAGTGGGAGCGGCATTCTCTAAATCCTCGTCAATAAATTTTCCTTTGTTCATGTTAACGATTTGCCCTACGAGTTCCGAAGCATACTTATGTCCATCAGGGTCTGGGATAAACTTAGCCTCTGATTTAATTGCATCACCCTGCAGTGCCAACACATTATCAATTCCCAAAAAATGTAAATCAATCAAAGCGTTCTCTGTTTCTTCGCGGTTAAATCCGCCACAGATAATGTGTGGAACAGTATCCACTTTGTAGCGATTTTGAATGGCAGCGCAAATACCAACAGTGCCGGGGCGTTTGCGAGTAGAACGCTTTTCTAACAACCCGTTTTCCTTTTTCTTATACACATACTCCTCACGGTGGTAGGTGACATCAATAAAGGGGGGTTTAAATTCCATTAATGGATCAATGTTGTTAAACAACATGCTTATATTTTCGCCTTTGAGAGGAGGAAGAATTTCAATACTAAAAAGGGTTTTCCCGTTGGCGTTTTTGATGTGATCTGTTACTTTCATTTCTAATTAGTTAATTCGTTGACTAGTTAATTCGTTGATTTAAAATTATCGAATCAACGAATCATCAAATTTAGTATGCCAAATTCGGAGATAACCATTTCTCCATTTCCTCTAAGGACATCCCCTTTCGCTCCGCATATTCCCTTACCTGATCCTTTTCAATTTTGCCCAATCCGAAATACTTAGATTCTGAATTGGCGAAGTAATAGCCGCTCACAGCTGCCGTTGGGTACATAGCAAAAGACTCCGTCAATTTTATCCCGACTTCTTTCTCGGCATCCAGCAAATCAAAAATTATTTGCTTTTCGGTATGATCTGGACAAGCCGGGTAACCAGGAGCCGGACGAATTCCTTGATATTCTTCTTTAATTAAATCTACCGTATCAAGTTTCTCATTAGGGGCGTACCCCCAGAATTCTTTTCTGGTTTTAGCATGAAGTAATTCTGCAAAGGCTTCCGCCAAGCGATCTGCCAATGCTTTGGCCATAATTTCTGAGTAATCGTCTTGCTTTGCTTTGAACTCCTCAATCATTTTCTCTAGCCCCACTCCTGCTGTTACGGCAAACATTCCGATATAATCCATTTTACCACTGCTCTTGGGTGCTATGAAATCCGATAAGCAAAAATTAGGAAGGTCTTTGGCTTTCTTATTTTGCTGACGAAGAAAATGAAACCGAGACAACTCTTCTTTTTCATCCTTTTGATAAAGAATCACGTCATCCGATTCAGTGCCTTGCGCAGGATGAAAAGAAATTATTCCGTTAGCAGACAATTTTCGACCTGCAATAATCCTAGCAAGCATTATCTGTGCATCTTCGTAAAGTTTCGTTGCCTCTACTCCTACTTTTTCATCTTTAAAAATATCTGGGTAGCGACCATATAGCATCCACGTTTGAAAGAAGGGTGTCCAATCTATGTACTTTGCGATCTCGTCTAAAGGATAGTTGTTTAAAACACGCTTGCCGAGGAAACTCGGTTTTTTAATAGGCGATGTTTCCCAATCTATTTTAACATTATTTTTTCTGGCCTCTTTCAACGAAATATAGTTCTTTAGTTGTTGCCTGCTTTCGTGGTCTTTTCTCAGTTCAATATATTCCTTTTTAACCCTCTGCTTAAAACCTTCTCGCGAGGCTGCATTTATAAATTCACTCGCCACCGGCACCGAACGAGAAGCATCCAAAACATGAACTACAGGCCCATCATAAACAGGATCAATCTTTACAGCCGTATGAAGTCGTGAGGTAGTAGCACCGCCAATCAATAGTGGTATCGTCATTTTCTCATGCTGCATTTCTTTGGCAACATGAACCATCTCGTCTAACGAAGGTGTGATCAACCCACTCAATCCTATAATATCGACCTTCTCCAGCTTTGCTCTTTCAATAATTTTTTCTGCTGGCACCATTACACCCATATCGACTACGTCATAGTTATTGCAAGCAAGCACTACGCCTACAATATTCTTACCGATATCGTGCACATCGCCTTTCACCGTGGCCATTAAAATTTTAGCTGCCGGCTGACTGGTGGTACCGCTTAGGCGCTTCTCTTCTTCCAAAAATGGTGTTAGGTACGATACGGACTTCTTCATTACTCGCGCACTCTTTACAACTTGAGGCAAGAACATTTTCCCAGCTCCAAAAAGATCACCCACTACATTCATTCCTGACATCAACGGCCCTTCGATAACGTGCAATGGCCTGCCGTATTTTTGCCTAGCTTCTTCCGTATCAACATCAATAAAATCAATAATTCCTTTTACGAGTGAATGACTCAAACGTTCTTCAACCGTTCCCTTTCGCCAGGTATCATCTATTTCCTTTTTCTTTCCGGCTCCCTTAACGGTCTCGGCCAATTCCAATAATCGTTCGGTAGAATCTTCTCTCCTATTCAGTAAAACATCTTCTACCCGTTCCAACAATTCTTTTGGAATTTCATCATATACCTCTAACATGGTTGGGTTAACAATGCCCATGTCCATTCCGTTTTTAATCGCATGGTATAGAAAGGCAGAATGCATCGCCTCCCGTACCAATTGATTTCCGCGAAAACTAAACGACACATTGCTTACACCTCCACTTACATGCGCTCCTGGTAAATTAGTGCGAATCCATTTTGTAGCTTTGAAAAAATCCAGTGCATAGTTTCGGTGTTCATCTATTCCTGTGGCAACAGGGAAAATGTTGGGATCAAAAATTATATCTTGTGGTGGAAATTTAACTCGGTTGACAAGAATATCATAGGCTCTCTGGCAAATTGAAATTCTTCTCTCATAAGTATCCGCTTGCCCCTTCTCATCGAATGCCATCACTACAGTAGCTGCACCATAGCGTTTCACCAATTTAGCTTGCTTAATAAATTCTTCTTCGCCAGCCTTTAGGCTAATGGAGTTTACAATTCCCTTTCCTTGTAAGCATTTTAATCCTTCTTCTATTACTTCCCATTTGGAAGAATCGATCATTACTGGAATGCGAGATATCTCAGGCTCAGAAGCCATCAGATTTAGAAACTTTGGCATGGCTACTTTAGCATCCAGCATGCCTTCATCCATGTTTACATCAATTACTTGTGCGCCACCCCGTACTTGATCTAAGGCTACTTCTAATGCTTCATCATACTTGTCTTCCTTGATGAGCTTTAAAAATCGCGCTGAACCTGTAACATTGGTGCGCTCTCCAATATTTACAAAATTGGAATTGGGGCCGATAATCACCGCTTCGAGGCCGCTTAGTTTTAGTCGATGGTTCATAGTCAATAGTCGATGGTGGTAGTCAATAGTCGATGGTTCATAGTCAATGGTCGATGGTCTGTAGTCAATAGTCGATGGTCAGTAGTCAATGGTTGATGGTCGGTAGTCAATAGTCGATGGTCAATAGTCAGTAGTCAGTAGTCAATGGTTGATGGTCAATAGTCGAGGGGCTAGATCAGCGGATAGAATTTCGTAAAGCCTGAATGCCCTTAATTAGTTCAGTCAAGAAATTATAAAAATAATCAAATCGTTCTGGCACTATAAGTTGCCGTCTTTTGCCAATGTGAAGGCAACAAACTACTTCAATGGCGGAACCTAATGCTATGCTTAAGAATCTTTTGAATTCAGGATTGGTCCTTCCAGTTGAACCCTCGGCAATATTCAGTGCTATTGAATCGGTTGCTCGTTGTATCTGAGAAGTCAAAACGTAAAGCTCTTTTTTCGGAAAGGATTCTGTCAACTCATGAATCTCACCAGAAAGATCAATTGAACGTTGCCAAACTCTTAAACTTTCAAACTTGAACGCCATAATTTTCAGTATTCTCCTAATTGCTATCGACTATTGACCATCGACTATCGACTATTGACCACACGCGGTTTGTATTTTTTTGCTAAATCAGCAATGGCTCTAATATGATCAGGTGTCGTGCCACAACATCCACCCACAATATTTACAAGCCCTTCTTTCAAAAATTCTTCCATTTGCTCTCCCATTTCATGAGGGCCTTGATCGTATTGACCAAAAGCATTAGGTAACCCGGCATTTGGATACGCACTTACAAAGAATGGTGCGTTCTCGTTCAACACCTGTAAATAGGGACGAAGCTGGGAGGCGCCCAATGCGCAGTTCAACCCAATGCTCAACAAAGGCACATGTGAAACGGAAATGAGAAAGGCTTCGGTTGTTTGCCCTGATAATGTTCTTCCACTAGCATCAGTAATCGTCCCTGAAACCATGATAGGTAATTGCTTCCCTATCTCTTCAAATAATTCTTGAATAGCGAAGAGACATGCTTTAGCATTTAGTGTATCAAAAATGGTTTCGACTAAAAGTAAATCAGCACCTCCATCAATCAATCCTTTCGCCTGCTCTTTGTAAGCTATTCTAAGGTCATCAAATAAAACTGCACGATAACCTGGATTGTTGACATCAGGAGAAAGTGAAGCTGTTCTGTTTGTCGGGCCGAGTGCCCCTGCCACAAAACGAGGCTTGCTAGGTTCCTTTTTAGTAAATTCATCAGTGGCTTCCTTCGCAATCTTCGCTGATTGAAAATTTAATTCATACGCTAACGACTCAAGATGATAGTCAGCTTGAGCAATTGTGGTGCTGCTGAAGGTATTTGTTTCAATGATATCAGCTCCTGCTTCTAAGTATTGGCGATGGATATCTTTGATTATATCGGGACGCGTGATTGATAGCAAATCGTTGTTTCCCTTAAGCGAATGCTTGTGATCTTTAAATCGATTGCCTCTAAAGTCAACTTCCTCAAGCTTATGCCTTTGAATCATCGTGCCCATGGCACCGTCCAATACGAGAATCCGTTCTTTTAAAATGTCATGAATATTCACTCTTTCTGTTGGTTATGTTGGTATCCAGAAAGAGCCTTGAGAATGGCCGCTTATCTTCTCCAGATATCGATGCAATCGATTCAGGAAGGGAATTAGCACCATGTTACTGGCAAGGTTGCTAAGACATCTGCGGGCCCCGTCCCTCCGTCTTTCTGGATAAGCGATGCAAAGAAACGTAATCTTATAGTAAATAAAAAACCAAAATGTGTATTTTGGTGGTTCATTAGCCACTGCCAACCTTGAAACTTGCTGCTATCGATATAGGATCCAATGCCATCCGCTTACAAGTATCTACAGTTCTCGACAAAAGGGATAAACTACTATTCAAAAAGTTAGAATACGTGCGCTTTCCGCTTCGCCTGGGACACGATGTATTTACCACAAACCGAATCAGTGACAAGAGTATTGAGAAGTTTAAAAAGTTGATGAAGGTTTATAAGCTGCTCATCGAACTATATGAGATTGATGACTATATGTTCTGCGCTACTTCTGCCATGCGCGAATCTGAAAACGGACAAGCCTTGGCAGACGCAGTTAAAGAAGAACTGGGCATCACCATCAATATTATAGACGGGCACCTAGAAGCAGACTTGATCAATAAAGCCATTGCCTCGTACCTAAAAGACGAAACCTATTTGCACATTGATGTGGGTGGAGGTAGTACTGAGCTTAATCTTTTTGTGAAGGGCAAGAAGATAAAAACGCGCTCTTTTAAAATTGGATCTGTGAGAATTTTAGAGCATCATGATTCGCCTGTGATGTGGCAAGACATGGAAAAGTGGGTGCGCGATAATGTAAAAAAAGAATATGGAAAGGTCACCTCTGTAGGAACAGGGGGAAACATTAGCAAGATATTCGAGCTTGCGCAGAAAAAAGCGGGACAAGCTGTTTCGTTGAAAAAAGTGAAAGAAATTAAAGAAATGATTGAAAGTTATTCGATGGATCAGCGGATTTACGAATTGCAAATGAACCCAGACCGAGCAGATGTTATTGTGCCCGCCAGTGGCATCTATATTAAAGTAATGGAGTGGGCACATTCCAACAGCATTATAGTGCCCGATGTTGGGCTAAAAGATGGAATTCTGCTTCACTTGCTGGAGAGGAATATCAAACAGAAGAAAATTGAATTTAAGCCTGCAAGCGTTTAAAACAACTTTACATCCTGAATAATCTCCTTGCTTACGTTATAAAATTCTTTATGAATATTAAAAGGGGGTTCTCCGTTCTGCTCCTTGATCACATACCTGCCATCTTCTTTCATAGTGTATGAATTCACATTGTCTTTTAGATTGTAGCGCAAGATATTCATCGCTTGCTTGCGTAACATATCTTGCTCAAGCAAGAAGAGCGATTCAATTCTTCGATCAAAGCTTCTAACCATTGCATCGGCACTTCCTATGTAAATCTTCGGCTCTCCAGCATTATGGAAATAATAGATACGTGAATGTTCTAAATATTCGCCCACAATCGAAATCACTTCAATGTTTTCACTCAAGCCTTGCCTTCCCGGACGCAAGCAGCACATGCCTCGCACAATTAATTTGATTGGTACACCTGCCTTGGAGGAATCATATAAACTATCAATAAATTCTTTGTCTTGAACAGAATTAAATTTGATAACAATGCCTGAAGGTTTTCCATTCTGCGCATTCTCAGCTTCACACTTCATAAGGTAAATCAGCTGGTTGCGCATATCGCGTGGAGAAGTAATTAGGTTACGATAGGTAGTTGGATGAGAGTGCCCAGTAATTACATTAAAAAATTCAGACACATCATTAGCATAGGTCTCGTTGGTACTCAACAACCCAACGTCCGTATAAAGTCGAGAAGTTGTCTCGTTATAATTTCCGCTTGACAAGTGTACATAGCGATACACCCGATGTGGCTCGTTGCGCACAATTAATAAAAGCTTGGTGTGTGTTTTTAAACTACTTACGCCATAAATCACAAAACAGCCTGCTCGCTGCAATTTCTGTGCTTCTTTTAAATTATTTTCTTCATCGAACCTTGCTTTCACTTCGAATAAAACCGAAACGTGCTTTCCATTCTCCGCAGCCTTCAACAGTGCAGCACTGACTCGCGAATCCCCTTTGGCCAGCCGATAAATAGTAATCTTAATTGACAACACATAAGGGTCATCTGCCGCCTTCTCAAGCAACTCCAATACCGGCTCCATCGAATTGTAGGGATGGTGCATGAGAATGTCACGCTCTTTTAAAACCTCAAAAAGATCACGTGTACCTAACTCTGGAAATGAAACCGGCTTTACCTGAGGTGGCAATTGATGACGCTTACTTTTAAATTCTTTGTGGCTAACAATTTGATTGATCCCAGAAATATCAATCATACTCTCATGGGGAATTTGAAAAATATTAAGATCATCCAAATCCCACTGAATTTTTAGCAAGCGAACAATGGAAGGATCGGGGTTCTCTTCAATTTCTAGCCGAACGACCCTGCCCGATCTACGCGTTTGAAGTTTTCGTTTCAGTTCATCTAAAAAGTTGGATTCGATGTCCTCACTTTCCTCTAAGGTAAAATCTCCATTGCGATTGATTCGAAATAGATTAATACTGCTAATCTCAATGTTCCTAAAAAGGTTATGAATATTGTGGCGGATGATGTCTTCAATAGGAACAAATGAAATGACGCTATCCATTCCTAATATTTCATAAAATCTGGGAATGTTGCTAGGAACCTGAATAAAAGAAAATCGCAATTGATTGTTGAGATCTTGCGGTGCCTTGGTAACTACGCCAAACAGTAACCGGTTATTTTTCAGAACGGGAAAAGTGTGATAATTATCAAAAAGCATTGGCGTCAGCATCGGGTAGATGGTGCGCTGAAAGTATTGCTCAACCCGATTAGTATCGTCTGGTGATAGTGATTTATAAGGAGCAATCTTAAAATTGTTCTTTTCGAAAAGAGGTTTTAATTTTTTAATGAAATAATCATTCTGATCCTTGACCATCTTTTGGATTTCTCCAAGGAGATGTTGACGAAAAGGAGTTTCTCTCAAACCACTATAATCAAAACGTTCTTTCCCATAGTCTAAGTAATTATAAAGACTTCCTAAACGAATGGTGCAGAATTCGTCAAGGTTAGAAGCAGTGATCGCTAAAAATTTCAGCCTGTCAAAAATACTCCTATCGATATGCTTGGCTTGATCCAATACGCGAAAATTGAATTGTAGCCAGCTTAAGTCGCGGCTAACGTATGGGCTCTCAAAAATTTGCTTTGCAATTGAATCTTCTGCCATTTCCTCCAAAATTAAAAGCTTAAAACAGAAAGCGAAAAGCTATGCTTCGACTTTCTGCTTTAAGCTTTGTGCTTTATCCTTTTTTTTATTTTAACTAAATATCAACCTTTGCGTACTTAGCGTTTTTCTCAATAAAATCCCTCCTTGGAGCTACTTCATCGCCCATCAGCATAGAGAACAAATGGTCCGCTTCTGCGGCCGATTCTATATTCACTTGCTTCAACGTTCTTTTGCTAGGATCCATCGTAGTGGTCCACAATTGCTCAGGATTCATTTCTCCCAAACCTTTATAGCGTTGCACCCCTACACTATCTTCCTTGCCTTCTTTGCTCATTTCTTTAATCAACGCATCACGTTCTTCTTCGTTCCAGCAATAGCGCTCATCTTTTCCTTTCTTGAGTTGATACAAAGGGGGTAATGCGATATAGACATAGCCTTGGTCAACTAAATCGCGCATATAGCGGAAGAAGAAAGTAAGTATTAATGTGCGAATATGGCTACCGTCAACATCCGCATCTGTCATAATGATCACTTTGTGATAGCGCAGCTTCGTCAAATTCAATGCCTTGTTGTCATCGATGGTTCCAAAACTTACCCCGAGGGCAGTGATCATATTCTTGATCTCCTCATTCTCATAGATCCTATGCTCCTGTGCTTTTTCAACATTCAAAATCTTTCCCCTTAATGGAAGGATAGCCTGAAAATTTCGATCACGCCCTTGCTTGGCAGAGCCACCGGCAGAATCACCCTCTACCAGATAAAGTTCACAGATTGCGGGGTCAGAACTGGCGCAGTCAGCTAGTTTACCAGGAAGCCCTGTGCCCGAAAGTACGTTCTTACGCTGTACCATCTCACGAGCTTTTTTGGCCGCGAGACGAGCTTGAGCCGCTAAAATAACTTTGCTTACGATCAATTTCGCTTCGCGAGGATTTTCCTCCAAAAAGTTTTGGAGCATCTCTCCTACTGCTACATCCACCGCGCCCATTACTTCCGAATTCCCCAGTTTGGTCTTCGTCTGACCTTCAAACTGAGGTTCTTGAACCTTAACAGAAATCACGGCTGTCAATCCTTCACGAAAGTCATCACCACTGATTTCCACTTTTGCTTTATCCAGCAATCCCGACTTTTCTGCGTAGCTCTTAAGCGTTCGTGTCAATGCCCTGCGAAAACCTGCCACATGTGTTCCACCTTCGTGGGTATTAATGTTATTGACGTACGAAACCAAGTTCTCGCTATAGGATGTGTTGTACCCCATCGCAACTTGGATAGGGATATCACTCTTAACAGCATTTTCAATATAAATTGGATTGGCGATCAATTTTTCTCTTGTAGAATCTAAGTATTCCACAAATTCACGCAAGCCACCTACGGATAAAAAAGCGGTAGATTTTGGCTCTCCCTTTTCATCTTTCTCGCGTTGGTCTTTTAGATTAAGTTTAATACCTGGATTAAGAAAAGCCAATTCGCGAAGGCGTGCGGCAATCGTCTCATAATTGTATTCTAGCGTAAGTAGAAATATTTCGTTGTCGGGCTTGAAATGCACCGTAGTTCCTCTTCGCTCAGAGTTGCCAATTACCCGAACAGGGTACTGGGGAACACCACGGTGATATTCTTGTTCAAAAATCTTTCCCTCACGGTAAACGGTTGCCGTTAATGTTGATGAAAGTGCATTAACGCACGAAACACCCACTCCGTGCAGACCCCCCGAGACTTTGTAAGTGTCTTTGTCGAACTTGCCACCCGCGTGGAGTACAGTCATTACAACCTCCAGAGCCGAACGCTTTTCCTTCTCGTGCATATCTGTAGGAATACCACGGCCATTATCTTCTACTGTTATTGAGTTATCCTCATTGATCGTCACGTGAATGTCCTCACAATAGCCCGCCAAAGCCTCATCAATTGAGTTATCGACTACCTCATAGACCAAATGATGAAGACCCTTTACGCCAATGTCACCGATGTACATGGCGGGGCGTTTTCTTACGGCCTCTAACCCCTCTAAAACCTGAATATTGCTTGCTGAATAATTAGACTCTTTCTTTACTTGTTCTTCGTTCATTTTGGGATTTTAATAATCTTGCGAAAATACGTTTTTTAACACTACTAAACGACAAAAAGCAGAAGATCAATAAAATGTTCCTTCTGCTGCTTATGTAAGTAGATTATTGCGGAATTACAAAACTGACCTCCCCCTAA
>JAYVPS010000190.1:0-19281 GCA_043757225.1 Cytophagales bacterium
ATTTGGCCTAAAGCTATATGAATCAATGGCTTGTGAGGGTTTCAGCCTAATAAATGTCCATTAAGCCTAAATTATAAATAAAAATTAAAGATAATAGGTAAGTCAAATTGATGAAGCGGGCTTTGGCTAAGGGACGTAGATGGTCGGTGACAACACCGAATTAAGAAACTGAAACTTCAATGCAACACTGAACTAGCGCTATGTTTTATACACATTGTTGTGGGCTGGTGCCTTGTCTGTCCTTTGTATTCCAGTAGATTGAAGCAATTGCTGATATGATCAAAACGACAGTCATCTCGTGGAGCTCAAGGAAATAGTTTCTCGAAAAGGCAAAGACAATTATATAAGAACTTAGTCCGTTAAGAATAATCAGAATTACCAGTCCGAGGATAATGTTAATCGCGTTCTGTTTTGTCCGAACAAGTCTAATTAGTCCGGTACAAACAAGACTTACTGTCAAGATAATTAATATCCGGAACAGTAGATTAACTTCATTAATAAATTCATTTCTGTTTATTGTTGAAATTATGTTAGCCGAAATCTGTGCGTCCGACATGTCCCCTTGGATATCTTCAGGTCTACCATACCAATCATTCATTGGTGTTACTAAACTGTCCTGCAAGAACCCAACAAGAATAGTTTTGTCCTTTATAATTTCTGGATCTACATTCTCAATCTCACTTAATCGTGCACGAAAATATCTATCTACTCCCCTGAAATTGATTCGTTCTTTATTGTTTCCCCGTTTCTTAAGTCCATTTAAATTGTGGGAAAGTTGTGATTCAAAATAGGAGTCCTTGTCGGTTTTAAATTGAGTTACTTCATTTTTAGGAGTGAGGATTCCACTTGTTCCTTTATTTGATTTATTGTCACAGTCACATGTAACTATGTTTTTACTTTGACGAAGATACTTATCAAGGAGTTCGCTCTTGTCTGTAATATTGCAAAGATTAACTCCAATCGACTTTGGCTCAAAGGATTCCAATAACTCAATGTAAGTCTTCACTGTATCTAAGTGAACATATCCAATGTCCAATAGGACGATTTCTGTTTCAACTCCTAGGTCAGCCCTTAAGCTTTTAAATAGTTCAGAGCTTACTCTGCGAGGTAAGTCTATTGTAAATAAATTGATGTCAATAAACTGATAGAGAATAATAATTGTCAGTGTAAATGTTGTCGAGATAATAAGTCGTTTCATTCTCAATTGTTAACCGTAACTTCTTTGGTACTTGCCCACAACATTAGTAATCCCGCAACTCCGTTACGCCTTTACCCCCAAATATAGGAGATAGACGCAACTGGGTTGCGCCTATTTCGCATTTAGCAGGGTTCATATTTTACACTCTCTTTTGATTATTTAACATTCATTCCCCTCCCATAAAACGCAAAAGAAAGAGATTTAAAAAATATAACGTAGCCCCACACCGCCCTGCACTTTTTGATAGCCAGGATCTATAAAGGAATCTGTGAAAACTTCTACTTCAATAAAAGCAGAAACAGGAAGGGAAAAATAGGAATACTCAAAACCAACCAGTCCAACGGGACCGAAGGTAAAACGATTTTCAGAGAACCGACCAGTTTTTCCATCAAAGCGGCCATTACTATATAGATAATCATACTCTAGCGAAGTGTTGCGCCATTGCCATCCTAGGCCAACATAAAGTTGTAAGCCTTTGGATATTTTTTCTGCATCCCATTGGTATAAAAATTTCGCTTCTAAGAACCAATCAGCAGGAACCTTATGAGTCAAATATTGAATGGATTTATCTTTGCTATTCCCCAGCGTGTCGGGAATGTAGCTGCTAAAATTGTCTCTGTGATATTTATTATAAAGCCCACTGGCGGCTTTGCCGGCATCTACTGCAAAGGCCCAGCTTTTAGAAGGATAAAATTTGTAGGTCAATGCAAAGGGATCACCAAACTTAAAGCCAATGCCTTGGTATGGATACCTACTCTCTACAAAAATAGGGCACATGATAATTGCCTTGCTGCGCGTTACAGTTGGCACGCGGTAGCGTTTAGTGGGTACCTTCTTTCCGCCTTGCGAAAAAGCTAACTTTCCAGTGGCAAGAGACAGGACAGCAATTAAGAAAAGTGCTTTTATACAGCGCATTAGCGCAAAGATAACCCTTTTGTGAAAACTCGGGGTTGAGCTGCCAAATTTTGGGTTGAACGCTAGACTACTTCTTTATATTGCATTTTGTATAGCTGAGCATAGAGTCCGTTACTATCTAAGAGCTGCTCATGGCGTCCAATTTCTTTAATCTCTCCTTTATCAAGCAAAATAATTTTATCGGCTTTTTGAATAGTGCTTAAGCGGTGTGCGATAACAATGGAGGTACGACCACTCATCATTTTGCCAATGGCATTTTGAATCATCTCTTCAGTTTCAGTATCCACGGAGGAAGTGGCTTCATCCAATACTAAAATTTTAGGTTTGTATACCATAGCACGGATGAAGGAAAGCAACTGACGTTGACCAACGGAGAGGGTTGCTCCGCGCTCCATTACATTGTAGCCTAACCCATCCGGCAATCGATCAATGAATTTCCGGGCCCCCACCAGGTCAGCGGCATGCAGGATCATCTCATCCGTTACCTCTTCATTGCCAAGAGTAATGTTATTACGAATCGAATCGGAAAACAGGAATACATCTTGCAGTACCACGCCAATATTTTTTCGCAATGCAGAAAATTCGAAGTCTTTAATATCGAAACCATCAATCAAGATGGAGCCTCGATTGATTTCATAAAACCGATTGAGTAAGTTAATGATGGATGATTTGCCCGCCCCTGTTGCTCCTACCAAGGCAATGGTTTCGCCAGGTCTGATATCCAGGGTTACATCACGCAACACATAGTCTACTTCATTGTAAGCGAACCAAACATGATCAAATTTTACCTCCCCCTTTATGTTCTCCGGAGCGAGGGTACCATTCGTCATTACATCTGTTTTATCATCGAGTAGGTTGATAATTCTGGATGACCCCACAATACCCATTTGTAAGGTGTTGTAACGGTCGGCAATCATTCGGATAGGGCGAAAGAATAACTGAATGAACATAATAAATGAAACCAACTTGCCTACTGTAATCTGTGTTACCTCTTGGTTGATAACGCCTTTTGCTCCATACCAAACCAATAGGCCCGTGCCCATGGCAGCAATTATTTCCGCCACCGGAAAATAAATTGAATAGTAGAGTACCGAGCGAAGATTGGCATCACGGTGATCTTTATTGATGTCGTTGAATTTTTTAAATTCCTTCTCCTCACTGCCAAAAATTTGTACAACATTCATACCCGTGATATGTTCTTGAACAAATGCATTTAGGTTAGAAACAGCATTGCGTACATCATTAAAAGCCACTTTTATTTTTTCCTTGAAAACATAGGTTGCCAGTAACATCAACGGGATGGTTGATAAACTTACTAGCGTCAATCGCCAGTCGATGTAAAACATAAATGCCAGGATAAAAACAATTTGCAACAAGTCGCTGGCCATTGCCGTTAACCCCTCGCTAAATACATCGGCCAATGTCTCTACATCGGAGATTGTTCTTGTAACTAATCGGCCGATTGGAGTTTTATCAAAAAACCGTAAACGCAAGTTGATTAAATGGTTATACAATTGAATGCGTATGTCACGGATTACAAATTGCGCAATGCGCCCCGAAATATAGGTATGAGCATATTGAACAACTGACTGTATCACCAACAACCCTACTATCAAGATCATGATTTTTACCATTGCCCAGTAGTTTCCATACTGAACGTGTTCATCTAATGTGTATTGAATCAATAACGGTCGTAAAGGGGTGAGTATCCCCAACAAGAAAGTTAAAACGATTACCAAGTAGAAGCGTCCTTTGTAGGGCCGCACAAATTGCATAATGCGCTTTACTACTTTAAAATCTATGATATTTCCGCTGCTTACTTTTTCTTTTTCCATGGACTCGACCTTCCTAACTCAAAAATATTTTCTTTGGATACTTTACACCTATCAAATAGAGCCCTTCTGGTGGCACGTTCATACCTGCTTTCTTACGGTCTTTACTTTTCAAAATGAGGTTAAATTCTTCTAATGTAATTTTACCTGTGCCAACCTCAAGCAAAGTACCCACGATTGCTCTCACCATGCCCCTTAAAAACCGATTGGCTACGATGCTGAAAACAAGTAAGTCACCTTTTTGATTCCACGCTGCTTTTTTTATGGTGCAAACAAAATGATTTACATCGGTTTTCACTTTGCTAAAGCATTCAAAATCATGTTCGCCTACTAGTAACGCAGCTGCCTGGTTCATAGTTTTGATATTGATCGGTTTAAAAAAATAATAAGCCTGACCAATCAACAAGGGGTTTTTGAAAGTTGTTATTTTGTATTCGTAAGCCCGTTCAAAAGCATCATAACGAGCGTGGGCGTCTTCTTTTACAGGTTTGATAGAACGAATGGCAATATCGCGCGGGAGCAAGGAGTTGAGTTTGATCAGCCATGTGCATTCGTCAAACTCTTTTTCAATATCGGCATGAAAAAATTGCTGAGTACAATGTACACCCGTATCGGTTCGTCCGCTTCCAACAATTGGAATCGGTTGGCGGAATATTTTTACCATTGCCTCTTCCACCACTTGTTGCACACCAATGGCATTAGCTTGATTTTGCCAGCCGTGAAAGCGGGTGCCGTTGTAAGCTATTTCAAAGAAGAAGCGCATTCAAAACTAGAATTATGCGCAAATGTAGCCGAAACAATCATTCGCTCCTTAAACTTTTTACAGGGTTATCGGTTGCCGCTTGAAATGAACGATAAGCAACTGTCAGCCAAGCAACGAGAAGTGTTAGAAGACCGGCTAGTAAGAAAACCCAAACAGTTAGTTCGGATCGGTATGCAAAATTGGAGAGCCACTTACCCATAGCATAATACATGAGGGGAGCCGCTATGCAAAATCCTATGCCCGCCATGATCACATACTCTAATGAGAGTATCATCATCAACTTGAAAACAGGCGCACCTAGTATTTTTCTCACAGCCAATTCTTTGGCTCGTTGCTCAGTTACAAACAGTATGATCCCCAACAATCCAAGGCAGGAAATAAAAATAGCGAAGGCTGAGAAGTAGGTAAAGATTTTTCCAGTTCTGTTATCGGTCAAATAGAGCTTTTCAATGTCTTCATCCACAAACGTATAATCGAACGGTCTTTCTGGTGTAAGCTTTTTAAATATAGCCTCAATGCTCTTGATTTGTTCGGGCAAATTGCCAGCATTTAGTTTAATAGAAGTTTGAAAAAAAGACAAAGGATCAATAAACATAATCAAGGGCTCAATTTTTTTATGAATAGACTTAAAATGAAAGTTTTTAACCACTCCAATAATGGTATATGGAATGTCATGAAGCTTAATAGCTGTGCCTACTGGGTTTACTATTCCCATTTGGCTTGCTGCTTCTTCATTTATCAACAAGGCAGAAGAATCAGAAACCATTTCGCTCGAAAAATCTCTTCCGGATGCCAGGGAGATGTTATATGTTTTTAAGAAATCTGGATCCACAACAAATTGATAAAAAATTCTCTTCTCGTCAGGTTTTTTGCCCGGCCATACCAACTCATCTGTCCAACTGTCATTAAAGGAAATATTGTCGCTGTTGGCCGTCACTGATTTTACGGCTGGTAATGCAAGCAACTCGGTTTTAATGGTAGCGTAATTAGACCTTATTTTTCTTACCATGGTGAATGCGATGACATTATCTTTTTCGTAACCCAATTCCTTTTTTGTTATATAGTCCAGTTGCTGTTTGACTACCAATGTTCCGGTTAGCAAACCAATGCTTAGAATAAATTGAAACACGACCAACACGCGCCTAAACAGAATCGCTTTACTTCCCGCCTTTGCCATGCCTTTAAAAACAATTACCGGATTTTGTCCCGATAAGACAAGAGCCGGATAGATGCCACCCAAGATTGCGCAGAGAAAAGTAAAGAACAATAGGGGCCCTATAATCTTGGGAGAAAGAAAATGGAAGACAAGTTGTTTACCCGTTAAGGTATTGAAGTTGGGTAACAACAACCAACTCAGTAGTAAGGCTATTGCAAAAGCGATTAGGCAATAGAATATGGATTCTGAAAAAAAGAAAGAAGCCAATTGAAAACGACTTGACCCCATCACTTTCCTCACCCCTGTCTCTTTTGCTCGCTTAATAGACCTGGCAGTTGCCAGATTGGAATAATTGATACTCGCTATGATTAGGATGAAGAGCGCGATGGTTGCAAACGAATAAACATAAACAATGTTTCCATGACCTTTGATGTCATTATTAATATCGCTTGATTTCAAGTGAATAGTTACAAGTGGTTGCAACTTTAGGCTGCTAGCTGCCTCAGGACTATTTTTGTTGACTACATTTTTAATTTTACTTTCCAAATTAGAAATATCACCTACGCTCGTTTTGATGTATGTATTCACAAAATATAAATCCCAACTGTCCAAGTTGTACATCCGAATGGTTTTAACAAATTCTAATGGAATTACATAATCAAACTGAAGATGCGAGTTGGTAGGAACATTCTCCATTACACCTACTACCTGCACATCAGTGCCTGCAATCACAAATACTTTACCAATTGCATCGGATTGACCAAAATAGATTTCAGCCAATCGTTGACTAATAATTATTTTGTTGGTTCCCTCTTCAAAACTGGATAGAGACCCGTGCCTTAGAGGAAAGGTAAAAATTTTAAAAAATGAGGGGTCGGCTACGAGTCCTTTTTTATAAAACCCCTCTTCATTATACTTTAGAAAGAACTCTACCCCTCTTACTCGGCACGATTCCTTTATTTCCTCGAAATTAGTTTTGAGATATTCTGCGAGTGGCGCGGAGGTGGCTGCCATCAGATTGTGCTTCTGCCCCTCTACCGTTTGATCGCCTAGTATTCTATAAATTCCTTTATAATTTGCGTGGAATCGATCATACGATAGCTCGTCATTAACCCATAAAAAAATGAGGGTAAATACAGTAAGTCCAACGGTAAGCCCAATCAGGTTTAGAAATGAGTAAATGTTTCGAAACTGCCGAAGGATTATTTTTAGATTACTGCGAAACATAGGAAAGGTAATTCTCTAACCCGATAAAGGTAATTGAATCTATTTGCCTAAAAGTTGATAATTTTAGAAAAACTTACATCTTAGGCCACGGCAGTATTTTGAAATAAGTTAGGCAAGCTCATAAATAACTGCCGCCCCTTGCCCCACTCCAATACACATCGTTGCAATTCCATACTTAACTTTTCTTCTTTTCATTTCGTGAATGAGTGTGGCACTGATGCGCACTCCACTACAACCCAATGGATGACCGATGGCAATAGCTCCTCCGTTTACATTTACAATTTCCGGATTTAAATTTAAATCACGGATGCAAGCCAATGCTTGTGTGGCGAAAGCTTCGTTCAATTCTATTAAGCCAATATCAGAAATTTTTAAGCCCGCTCGTTTCAATGTTTTTTGAATGGCCGGAACGGGTCCCACGCCCATATAAGCAGGATCAACACCGGCAATGCCCATTGAAATAATTCTTGCCAATGGTTTTAGGGTTAACTTTTTTATGATTTCTTCACTGGCAATTAAACAGGAGGCAGCCCCATCATTAATGCCTGAAGAATTTCCAGCGGTGACACTTCCGTTTTCTTTGAAAGCAGGTTTAAGGCTCGCTAATTTTTCAATTGAAGTTTCGCGAGGAAATTCATCTTGTTTGAATTCGATGATCTCTTTTCCTTTTGAGACGGAAACAGGCACAAGCTCGTCAGCAAATTTTCCCGATTGGTGAGCCTTTGAATATTTTTGCTGGGAAGAAAAAGCAAATGCATCTTGTTCTTCACGTGTGATCTTCCATTTTTCTGCTACATTCTCTGCCGTTTCTCCCATTGAATAGGGGTGATAGAGGGTGGATAATTTTGAATTAATAAATCGCCACCCCAGCGTACTATCAACTATTTCCGCTTTGCGCGAAAAAGATTCATCAGCTTTAGCCATAATAAAGGGAGCCCGGCTCATACTTTCTACTCCACCCGCAATATAAATCTCACCATCGCCATTCAATACCGCGCGCGTTGCATCCATAATTGCTTGCAAGCCGGAGGCACAAAGTCGATTGACGGTAACTCCTCCTACCGAAGGCGGTAGCCCGGCTAAAAGCAATGCCATTCGAGCAACGTTGCGGTTATCTTCACCAGCTTGGTTGGCAGCACCGAACACCACATCTTCAATTTGGTTTGGATCGACAATAGGGTTGCGCTCCATTATTTTTTTTATTACATGAGCAGCAAGGTCATCGGGTCTTATATAGGCAAGGGTTCCTCCATATTTTCCGATGGGCGTGCGGAGAATATCAACGATGTAGGCAGTCTTCATATCAACGATGCGAGTTTTAAGAGTGATCTAAATAATCTATTTTTGCGAGCAAGTTAAATCAACCTCGTTATGTGGCAAAGGAAACAAACAGTATTTCTGGCAATTGCAGCTT
Source organism: Cytophagales bacterium (assembly GCA_043757225.1). Lineage (GTDB taxonomy): Bacteria > Bacteroidota > Bacteroidia > Cytophagales > Cyclobacteriaceae > ELB16-189. The sequence goes on from JAYVPS010000190.1 coordinate 8,506, forward strand.
TTTGTTTGATAATCATGATTTTTTTTCCCGTTTGGAGGGCGCAGAAGGATGCAGCTCAATTATCGATTTTTCCGCTTCATTTTTCAGTTAAGAATGCAGATGTCACCACCACTAGTTATTTTCCGTATTCCCTTATTGCAATCTTTGCCATTGCCGCAGCTACCATTGCCATTATTTCAATAGGAAAGTTTGAAAACCGCTTGTTGCAAATGAAGCTCGGAGCTTTGAATTCGTTGATTATGGCACTATCAATGGGTACAGCGGTTTGGTTAACTACCGGAATGATGAAAGAGCAGCAAGTAGCGGGCGAGTATGGCTATTCCCTTTTTCTTCCAGGCATTGCCATGATTTGTAATATGGTTGCTAACCGTTTCATACGTAGAGACGAAAAATTGGTAAGGGATTCCGATCGCCTCCGATAAATCTATGACCTTAATCTAAAAACTAAATTTACTATGGCACAAACCAAACTAGGCCCTAACCCAGCCAACACATTGGGTGAACTTCCATTAGCTGGAACAAAAGCACCTGACTTTATACTCACAGGTAATGACATGAAGGACATTTCATTGAAAGACTTTGCAGGCAAAAATGTAGTTCTTAATATTTTCCCGAGTGTTGAGACAGGGGCATGCGCAACATCGGTAAGAGAGTTTAATGAGCGAGTGGCATCCCTTGATAATACGGTTGTGCTTTGCATTTCAAAAGATTTACCTTTTGCGCAGAAAAGATTTTGCGGAGCTGAAGGAATAGATAAGGCGATTACCCTATCTGATTTCCGCGGACGTGGATTTGGAAAAGCCTATGGCGTAGAACTAATTGACTCTGGCTTTGCAGGATTATTTGCTCGTTCAGTTGTAGTAATAGATAGCACAGGAAAAGTAAAATACAATCAATTAGTCCCTCAAATTGGTGATGAGCCTAATTATGAAGCGGCTTTGCAGGCTATTTAATCTCAACCTTTAAAGATCACAAAAGCCCTTTCCTAATTGAAAGGGTTTTTTGTTTATACTATTTCCAGTATCTTTTGTTCCTCAAACTACCATTATGAAGAAGATATGTTTTGTGTTATTATTGGCCGGCACTATTCTCCAAGCGCAACCTTCTAAAACGTATTACTTTACGGCCGACCGTATTTTTGATGGGGAAGCAATGCATGAAGGTTGGGCTGTATTGATTGAAAACGATAAAATAATTTCTATAGGGCCAAAAGAAAAAATCACCGCTCCTGCTAACGCTACCAAAATAGAATACCCAAATTCTACTCTGACCCCCGGTCTAATAGAAGGGCATTCGCATTTATTTTTATATCCTTACAACATTACTGATTGGGATACCCAAGTGCTGAAAGAGAGCGATGCCTATCGAACAGCAAGAGCCACCGTTCACGCTAAGAATACCCTGATGGCGGGTTTTACTACAGCGCGAGATTTAGGGACTGAAGGTGCAGGCTATTCTGATGTGGCACTTAAGCGCGCTATCAATGAAGGCATTATTCCTGGTCCTCGGATGATGGTAGCCGGCCGCGCAATTGTATCAACCGGATCGTATGGCCCCAAAGGATATGATAATGATCAGCAAATTATGTTGGGGGCAGAGCCTGCTGACGGAAATGATTTGATACGCGTGGTGCGAGATCAAATTGGCAAAGGTGCAGACTTCATAAAAATTTATGCTGATTACCGTTGGGGTCTGCAAGGAGAAGATCAGCCTTCGTTTACATTGGAGGAATTAAAACTGATTAATGAAGTAACGCGTAGCAGTGGCAGAGTAATGGTGTGTCATGCTAAATCAAAAGAAGCGATTAAGCGTGCGGTGTTGGCCGGTGCAGAAACCATTGAGCACGGAGATTTTATCGATGTAGAAACGGGCAAATTGATGAAAGAAAATAATGTGACTTTCATTCCTACGCTAGCAGCCGTAGATATGATAACGCAATACCGAGGTTGGAAAAAGGGCGTGCAGCCCGATCCGGCCAATGTAGTCAACAAGAAAAAAAGTTTTAAAGCTGCGATGGAATCGGGCGTGGCCATTGGCATGGGAGGTGATGTTGGCGTATTTCCACATGGAGAAAATGTATTGGAAATGGAATTAATGGTAGAGTATGGGATGAAGCCAATGGAGGTATTGAAAGCAGCTACTAGTGTCAACGCTCGCGCATTTCATTTAGATAATCAGGTGGGATTTCTGAGAGAAGGGATGAAAGCGGATTTACTGATTGTGTCTGGCGATCCATCCAAATTAATCTCTGATTTGAGAAAAGTTAAATTTGTAATGAAAGATGGATATATTGCTCGAAACGAAAAATAGCATGAACCGAAATCAAGCCTTAAAAAAAATAGCAGCAAGCACTGTTGCCTCGTTCACCCTTCCCCAAATTGCTAATTCAATGAATGCATTGCCCGATGATGTGAAGGGAAATATCAATCACTCTGTATGTCAATGGTGCTACAATGATATCCCGTTGGAAAAACTTTGTGAAGAGGCTAAAGATATTGGTATTAAATCCATCGACTTATTGAATTCAACTCAATGGGCAACGGCTGCAAAGTATGGGTTAACCTGCGCAATGGCCTATGCCAATGATTTGGGTTTATCGAAAGGGTTTAATAACCCAGCACTACATGAGCAATTGTTAAAAGATTACACCACCAATATTCCCAAAGCCGCTGAGGCAGGATTGAAAAATGTAATTTGTTTTAGCGGTAATACGAATGGACTTACTTCTGAGCAGGGGTTGGAAAATTGTGCTCGTGGGTTAGAGCCTGTTTTGAAAATAGCGGCTAAATATAATATGACAGTAAGCATGGAATTGCTCAACAGCAAAGTAGATCATAAAGATTATCAATGCGATCATACGTCATGGGGAGTGAGTTTGTGCGACAAGCTCGGGTCGGAAAATTTTAAACTGCTCTACGATATCTACCACATGCAAATTATGGAGGGCGATGTGATTGCCACCATTAAAAAAAATAGCAAATACATTTCTCATTATCACACGGGAGGCGTTCCAGGCAGGCACGAGATTGACGAAACTCAGGAGTTGTATTACCCAGCAATTATGCGCGCGATTGTGACGACAGGCTTTACAGGATATGTGGCACAAGAGTTTATTCCAAGCAAGCCAGATAAGTTGGCTTCACTCAAGCAAGCGATTAAAATTTGTGATGGAGAGACTGGCAAACGAAGCCTTTTCAAGTGGTTTTTTAAGAAGTAATTTTAAGGTTCAAAGCCTTGAAATTAGCTCCACATAAAGTTCTGTCAACTTAGCTTCAGCCTTATGAGCGATTTCAATAATTTCTGAAATCACGGCAGGTTTTAAATTATCAGGATCACAATCATCAGTCAAAACAGAAATTGCACAACAAGGTAAGCCCATGTGGTTTGCTACAAGTACCTCTGGCACGGTGCTCATACCCACAGCATCGGCTCCAATGCGATGGAGAAAGCGATATTCCGCCCGAGTTTCTAAGTTCGGACCCATTACGGCCACGTAAACGCCTTGATTCAATTTGATTTTTTTCTCCTTGGCAATTTTAACTATGAGCTTATTCATTTTTTTGGAATATGGCTCGCTCATATCGGGAAAGCGAGGCCCCAGTACTTCAAAATTTTCTCCCCGTAATGGATTGTCAGGCTGCAGATTGATGTGGTCATCAATCAACATCAACTGGCCCTTCTTCCATTTAAGGTTCATGTTGCCAGCCGCATTGGAAATTAGCAGATTTTTGATGCCAAGCATTTTCATTACCCGAACGGGCAACGTTATTTTTTGCATGCTGTAGCCTTCGTAATAGTGAAAGCGGCCCTGCATGGCTAATACTTTCTTCCCGTTTACCTCGCCATAAATTAATTTGCCTTTGTGAAATTCTACAGTAGATACAGGAAAGTGAGGGATCGAATTGTAGTTGATCACAATTGGCTTCTTGATCTCCTTAACAAAGAGATTCCCCAATCCAGTACCAAGAATAACACCAACCTCGGGTTGATTGATGCCATTTTTTTTTAAAAAGTCAGTTGCTTCTTGTATTTCGTTTAACATAGGTTATTTTTTCGGAAAAGTTAACTTAAAGTAAATCAGCAGACCGCTCAAAAAACAGATAAAACTATTGGCCAGTATCACGGGCCAAAGACCAAGCGCAATGCCGTAAATAAGCCAGACGATGGTGCTGGTGAATACAATCATCACCATGGATAAACTGAGATCGCCCACACGTTTGGTTTGCCAGGCTTTGTACACTTGGGGGATAAAGGTGATACTACTTAATGCGGCTCCGGCAAGCCCTACTATTTCGATCCAATTCATAGTTAAGTCATTTTAATTCTTCTTTAGCGAATTTTTTTAGGCGCAATTCAACTTGTAGTAGTAAGCCTACTCTCCAAGAGTTTCTTCTACCTTGCTCATACAATTAACAGCATCCTCCACCATCATAAAAATAGGTAGAATCAGATATAAAAATATCAGACCTCCTTAGGGAAGTTAAGGCTCCTGCGGTTTTATCGCAGACAGCCAGCGGTTGGTTTTGCAAGAGGGTATGGCCTTTGCGATCGTCAAAATATTCTTCACGGCCAAAGAAAATGGCAGTCTTGCCTGTGAATACGCACGGACCATCTTTCGGCATGGGATCTTTGATAGCACAGACTTCTACGCTTTCAAGGTAGATTAGTTTGTCAGTATTGTAATGTGCAGGATCAAGTATGCGGTAAGGTCGTTTCGCACGGATCTCTACCGTGCCGAAGCCAACATCTGTAATTATTTTAATGTATTCTTTTAGTGGTAATGCGCCACTTAAGCAAAGTGCCCGAAGCCGCTCGTCTTTCTTCAATGACTCTGGCATTTCACCTTCACTAGTTGGATCAGAAAGAACCAAGCGACCATGAGGTTTTAATATGCGGTACATTTCGCTCAATGCCAATTTCAAATCTTCGTGCGTGAAAATATTGAACAGACAATTTTGGGCGGCTACATCAATGGAATTATCTGGTACGGGCAGACTGAGGGCATCGCCTTTGCGTAAATCCACAAACTCTGATTTAAACCACGGGTTTTGTCTTTCAGCCTCAACAAAATTTTCACGACTGGCTGCGATCATTTCATCTACGATATCAATACCAACCACTCCGCTCTTTCTTCTGCTGAAGTAGGAGAACTGTAGCAGCTCCATGCCGCCACCGACACCCACATATAAAATCGAAGGATCGTTTACCAAGTCGCGGGGGTTTACCGTGCTTCCACAGCCATAGTTCATGTCCAGCATCTTCTTGGGAATCTTCAATCCGGGCAATTGCCAAACTGGCGTGGTAGTGCAACACAATCCCTTCTGAGGATTTTCGGCAGCAGCTTTGTAAATGTTGTGGGTTGTCTCTAAATAAGTTTCCATGTATAGAAGTTAAATCAGTATTTCAAATTTTTGATCGGGAACCTTAAATTAGATTGTAGCTCCTTGGCAACTGCTCCCCGCCCCGGCAGTGCAAGCAAAACAATGATTGCCAATAGCAATCTCGCGACCCTCTAATTTTGCCATATCAAATGTACTGATGTGCTGCCCTGCTTTGGCTTCAGTTTTTAGTCCCAGCATTTGATTAAAATCGCAATCAAATAGATTTCCCTGCCAATCGATGGAAATCATATTACGGCACATGACTCCCGCAATAGCTGCAGGGTTAAAAGCATTCACCAGCTTTTCCATGTAGTCTTCATAGTTTCCCGATTCAATAAGAAAATCAAGGAACCGACTGATAGGAATATTTGTAATGGTAAATAAATTATTGAAGTCAATATCAAAATGTTCCTTTAGTTGATTTTTAAAATCGCGCTGCAATTGGATTTGGTCTCCAGGGAAAAAGGCGCCCGTGGGATTGTAAACTAAATCTAAGATCAGCCCGCTTTCCTCTTTTCCATATCCGATTTCATTTAACATTTTCAAGGCTTCTATCGAATCTTTGAATACACCATCTCCGCGCTGGCGATCGGTTTTATCTTTAGTGTAGAAAGGTAGCGATGAACATACCCTTACTTGGTTTTCTTTAAAAAATTTTGGTAAGTCATGATACTTCGGATTTGATCGGATGATGGTAAGATTTGACCGTACGATAATTTCCTGAATACCGGATTGGTTAGCTTCACCAACAAACCAACGGAAGTCGGGATTCATTTCAGGAGCACCTCCTGTAATATCAAGTGTTTTAATTTTCGTTTTTCTGAGCACATCCAAACATTGTTGCATGGTTTCGCGTGTCATTATTTCTTTGCGATCTGGGCCTGCATCTACATGGCAGTGCTTACAAACCTGGTTGCACATGTAGCCAATGTTTACCTGAAATATTTCAATTTTTCCCGGGTTCAAAGGGAAATATCCCAAAGGCTGAATCTTTTGCTTAAACGTAGGAAGCCTACCGGATTTGAAAATACCATTTTGCAAAAACTCCATCTGCCGCTCCTGATTGGCAAGGTGGTGATGACGCGCGTGAAGGCTTTTTATCATAGGATAGTTGTTGTTAGTTGTCCGTTATTTAGCAGCCTTACCAACAACGATCTACTAACGCCTAATCTACATAGATAGTTTCTTTGCTTTGTTCATCATCATTACACCGTGGACCAACGTGGCTCCACCGCGGATAGCTGCTGCTACATGGATAGCTTCCATCATGGCTTTTTCGGTGGCGCCTTTTTCGAGTGAGTCTTGAGTGTATGCATCTATGCAATAAGGGCATTGCACTGTATGAGCTACGGCTAAAGCAATCAATGATTTTTCGCGCGCTGTGAGATCGCCCTCTTTAAATACATCGCCATAGTATGTAAAAAATTTATCGGCCAGATTTTTCTCCCATTCGGCAATGGCCCCGAATTTTTTTAAGTCTTCGGGGTTGTAATAGGTGTGTTCCATGAAAGCTGTTTACGGTTAAAGTGAAAATAGTTCAGGCAATTTATGATTTTTGTTGTGTTTAAGAGTACTTATTTCCAGCAGCAAGTTTATCCGATCGACCACAATACGGCAGAATTAACCCTTTTAATTTACTTTAGAGTTTAACTCGTTAATTAATTCTTTTAGACTAAGTGAGTGTAGGTGACTTGAATTAATAAAGGTAGTTATTTGATTGCCTTCCTTCAGAAATATCGCAGGTAATGTTTCTTTATTGCCGCTAAATTCAGCTAGCCACTCATTGCGATGAAGAAACTTCATATTAATTGGAAAATTATTAATGAATTCTTGCCATTCTTTTTTGATTGAGAAAATTCCGTAAGTAATGTCGCACAAACTGCAGGGATATGTTTTTGGTGAGAACACCTTATGCATCATATCTATGTAAGCGTTCCACTTTCCAGAATCTGCATTGTAAACAAAAATAAGTTCTTTTGTCATGCTCATCAAAAGGATTTAGACTGATTGCAATATTGTTTTCATTTTTCAATAGTCAAACAAAATCGTTGTGACTTATTTTGATGCTACTCCGCCCTTTCAATAGCTTGTGTAATAGAACTTACCACTTCATCCAGTTCTTTGGCGGATTTTCCTAAATGTTCTGTGCATTCTTTCGACTCTGCTGTATGGGGTAGTCTTTTCATTAGGTTGACGAGACCCAAAATTGTAGCAAGGGGGCTCCTCAATTTATGCGCATTGATGAAGGCATATTCTTCTAATGCTTTGTTTTTCTTTTCAAGCTCGATTGTCCGGCTTTTAACAAGCTCTTCCAAGTGGTCGTTTATTTTTTTTATTTCATCTGCTTGCGCTTGTAATTTTTCGGCTTGTGCTTCCACTTCTTCATTTCGGGTGTTAAGTTCCCTGGTTCGTTCTTCCACTTTCCGCTTTAGAACCTGTCTTTCTTTTAAAAGTTTTTTTCCTTTGAACTGAACGTAAAGATAACCGATGCATATGACCAGAATAATGACTAGTAAATAAAACCAACCTCGTTGCCAAAAGGGGGAGTTGATTTTAAAATGGATAGTGACCTCTTTTGCATTTTTAAAGTCTTCAGAGTCGGATGCCCGCAGGCGAAAAGTGTATTGACCAGGGGGCAGGCGAGAATAAATTACCTCCCGGTTTTTACTGTTGATCCAATTTCTGTCATAGTTTTCTAATTGATATTGATAGGTAAGATTTTGTGGATTATGATACCAAAATCCTAAATAGCTTATGGCGATATCGTTTTCATTATAGGAGAAAACGAGGTGATCGATGGCGGTAAAAATTTTGTTTGCTGCTTTTAGCTGATAAACAAAAGGGTTAGGCTCAATTTCTTCCTTAATGGTTGATGGCTGATATTTTATGATTCCATTTTCTGTTCCTATAAATATTTCCCCCGACTGGCTTTTGCAGATCGAATTCAAATTTCCTCTCATCTCTTTTATACCTACTTCATCACCCAAAAGCCGGAATTGATTCTTTTCTATATCAATAACTTCTACACCCAAGTCATGAACTACCACCACATTCCCTAACGAGTTAACAGTGAGGCTATGGATGTTATTGTTGCGTAATTTCTTAACGGGGGAGAACGTATCTTTTAACAATTGATAAAGACCTTCGTTTTGCACATTAGCAAGGATAGTATGATTACCGGCTTCGGTAAATCCGTAGATTACCTTAGGCTTATCACCAGTCATAAAATGGTGGACACCTTCCTTGTCTAACATATCGATATCCTGGCCATCAGTAGCAAGCCAGACGCGACCCCTACTATCCGGAAAGACCTGGTATATGTAATCTGATGATAAGCCTTCTTTGGTTCCAAAGTTTTTTATTTCGTAACTGTTTCCTTTCCGTTTTAGTTGGGTTACTCCTTCTAGGGTTGCAAACCAGATATCGTTGCCATGGCTATTGATACTTAAGATGTTTCCATTTCGTAAATCATTTTTGAAATAACGAATAACCTCGCCTTTTGTGTTTAAAAGATAGGCGCCAGCCCCGAAAGTTCCAGCCCAAATATTTCCTAGGCTATCAGAATGAAGACTAATGACAGGCGGGTTTACGAATTCTGATTTTCCTATCTTTTCAGCTTTGGAGTTTTTTTTAATTTTAAATAAGCCTTCACTATTCGAAAACCAAATACTCTGTTCGTTATCTGTTGTTATAGCGATGATATTTTGATTAATGCTAGAAGCAAGTTTCCCAAAAAAAGTGATTTCTGTACCCTGAGTACGAATAAGTTTTGATTTATTACCAATCCAAATGTTGCCCTCATGATCGAGTAATAATGAACTGGAAAGGTTTTCGAAAAAGAAATTGTTGTAAGTATTTGAGTTTTTGGTATCGATCATTACGATTCCCTTTTGAGCACATGAAACCCAAACCTGATCTTGTTTTATAATCAGATCTAATATGGTTCCAAACTCCCAATTTGCTAAAACGGAGGTGAATTTTTTTGATGAAGGATTATAGTGGATAACACCGCTATCCTGAGTGCCTAGCAAAATTGAGTCTGAGCTTTTAAATCCAATTTTCCTTACAATATTATCTGGCAAGCCAAGTTTTTGATTGACAACCTGTATTTTTGGCTTATCATTATTTAGCTCGCAGATGGCAATCCCTCGATCGGTACCGGCCCAAATATTTCCATCTGGACTTTCTGCAAGATCATAAATATAGAGATCAGGCATTCCATCTTCTTCGTCTAGTCGGTATAACCGGTTGTGGATAAAGTAGTAAAGTCCATCATTGAGTGTTGAGAACCAAAGCACGCCTTTCTTATCAAAAATAATATCGGAAATTTCTTTAGTACCCAACCCTTCGCGGGTAGTAAAGGCTTTTATTTTGCCGTGTTCAAAATAGGAGAGGCGGCCATTGGAGTGTCCCATCCAAACTCTACCTAGCGAATCTTGTGCAATAGCCGTTACTTGATTGTCAGGCAAACTATCATGAGTAGTGAAGTGTAAAAAATCAAACCCATCATAACGATAGAGACCATTATCTGCTCCTGCCCAAATAAAACCATGACTATCCTGAAAAATAGTTTTTACCTCAATTTTTTCGTTTTTATTGGCAAGATTATAATTTTGGAAAAAAGGAGTCTGAGCCTTTGTCAAATGGGAGATTAAGTAGATCAGTATAAATACAAAGGAGTTTCTCATAGCTGAGAAATTTATTTTAAAATCATGGTTGCTGTAAAAACCACTTCTATTTCGGTAGCAATTTTTTGTCTTATGATTTGTGGGATTGAAATATTGTGATCGGAAAGTGGAATAAAAAATTTAGTATCAATTGAAATTTTGTCACCATTAATAGTTATCTGACTTTTTATAATTCTTGTTTGTTTAACTCCATGAATATCTAATTCCCCCTTTGCCCTTATTTCAAAAGTACCTGCCTTTTTTAAATCCAATTCTTCTATAATCTTGCCCGAGAAGGTTGCTTTCGCGAAGCGTTCACTCTCCAAATATTTTTCATTAAAGTGTTCTCGTTGTAGCGTGCTATTGAAACCCTTAAACGAATGAACATTAACTGAAAAGGCGAACTTGTTAGAAAATGGATCTAGTAGACCTTGAATTTCATTACTTGATGCTTGAATAATTTCAAGGGAAGCGTTTGATGTAAAACGAATTTGGCCTTTGTTCAGGCTGAACTTTTGCTGGGCTGTGGCTAAATTTCCGAACGAAATCAGCAAACAGGAAAATAGCAATTTGTTCATTCGTGCAATTTAACATTATTAATTGAAAGAGGCGTGTCGCTTTAATTGTTTAACAGGGAAATCGCTTTTAGAAATTTTTCAGATAACAAAATGATGGTGAAGTATTTGGGGTAATCGTTACGATGGTGTATTTTTGATTTATCAAAATTG
>JAYVPS010000191.1:0-19128 GCA_043757225.1 Cytophagales bacterium
GGGGGAGGTCAGTTTTGTAATTCCGCAATAATCTACTTACATAAGCAGCAGAAGGAACATTTTATTGATCTTCTGCTTTTTGTCGTTTAGTAGTGATTAGCTAATTTGAAATAAAGATAAAAAAAGACTCCGTTTCCAGAGTCTTCTAACTAAGTATTGCAATCTGCTATTTCTCCGAAGCTTTTAGTGGGAGGACTTTTCAAAATCTACTTCGCATACGCCACACTCCTCATCTCTCTAATCACGGTAACCTTTATTTGTCCCGGGTACTGCATGTCTTTCTCGATTTTTTGAGAGATAGCAAAGCTAAGTTCAGAAGCGCGCTCGTCTGTTGCTTTTTCAGCATCTACCATTACGCGCAATTCACGGCCAGCCTGAATGGCATAACATTTTTCTACGCCTTCAAAGCTCAAACCAACTTGCTCCAAATCTTTCAAGCGCTTGATGTATTGCTCCATTACCTCGCGCCTTGCACCCGGGCGTGCACCAGAGATGGCATCGCACGATTGAACAATAGGGGAGATAATGCTCGTCATTTCAATTTCATCGTGGTGAGCACCAATGGCGTTGCATATGATGGGATGTTCCTTATACTTAATGGCCAACTCCATTCCCACAATAGCATGGGGCTTCTCTAATTCTTCGGGCCACACTTTTCCAATATCATGGAGGAGACCTGCGCGTTTCGCTTGCTTTACATTCAGGCCTAACTCAGCAGCCATGATGGCGCAAAGGTTGGCAACCTCACGTGAGTGCTGCAATAAATTTTGTCCGTAGGAGGAACGGTAGCGCATGCGCCCGACCATTTTAATGAGCTCTGGCGCTAGGCCGTGAATACCCAAGTCAATGACTGTGCGCTCACCAATTTCCATTACCTCATCTTCAATATTTTTGGTAGTCTTCGCCACGATTTCCTCAATGCGGGCCGGGTGAATACGCCCATCTTGCACCAGGCGGTGTAAGGATAGTCGCGCAATTTCGCGCCTTACCGGATCGAACCCTGAAATAATAATTGCCTCAGGTGTGTCATCCACAATAAACTCAACACCGGTCGCTGCTTCCAAGGCACGGATGTTCCTTCCTTCCCGACCAATTATTTTTCCTTTGATGTCATCACTTTCAATATTAAAGATCGACACGCAGTTTTCAACGGCATGTTCCGTGGCGGTGCGCTGAATGGTTTCAATTACAATCTTCTTTGCATCCTTAGTAGCCGTTAGTTTGGCTTGCTCTACAATGTCTTTGATGTAAGAGCTTGCTTTGGTGGTAGCCTCTTCCTTCATCGATTCTACCAATTGATCGCGAGCCTGATCAGCAGAAAGTTTTGAAATACCTTCAAGTATCGCTACTTTTTGTGCGTTGAACTTGTCCAATTCTTCTTTGCGTTTTTTAACCAACTCGTGTTGTTGAGCCAAGCTTTGACGCTCTTCGTCAATGTCAACTTCTTTGCGTTTCACCTGCTCCAACTCTTTAGAAAGCTGGGCTTCGCGTTGTTTAATTTTTTGCTCGTTGCTGATGATTTGGTTTTTCTTGCGGTTAGCTTCTTCCTCAAACTCTAGCTTCATTTTCAGGAGTTTTTCTTTAGCCTCAAGAATTTTGTCTTTTTTCAGATTTTCAGCATGCATCTCCGCTTCTTTGAGAATAAGCTTCGATTTTTCATTGGCAGATTGCTCGTTTCTGTTGATTTTACGCTTATACAAAAGACTGCCAAAAAGCAGGCTTAACAATACGGTTGCCACCACAGCAATAAGTGATATGACGGTTATTTCCATTTCCATAGGTTAAAAAATTTAGTGTGCCATGCCCTTCACTATGAGTTGGTAGTTCGAGGTTGCTAGTGAGTAGAAATGCATCTACCACTATTCACCACCAACTAGCAACGAATTAAGAAATGGGAATTGAAAAATGAGGAGAGAGTACTAAAGCACTTGAGAAACCAGTTGGTTCAGGTAATTCACCTTTTCCACTACGGTTTGATCTATTACCTGAAGGCTTTCTTCTTCTGCCATTTTATCTACCAGGCAATCGAAGGCTACCATCGCGAGCAAGTCTTGCTTATCGTCAAGACCAAATTGTTCGCGGTAACGCTTTATTTTTTCGTTGATGAGCTTGCCGGCCGCGCGCACTTTTTCTTCTTCCTGGCGCTTTACCTTCATAGGGTATTCTCGGTCCGCAATTTTTATTTTTACTGAAAGTTCGTCCATCAACTTAATCTTAACCGGGTTATCTGCTCAAGTGAGCTATGCACTTATCGATTTCTCGGATGTACTCGTCTACTTTCCTTTTCAACTCTGAAGCACTTCCGTCTTCCGGGTTTATATGGTCTACAATTTTAGTGATTTTAATCTGATTTTTAAAATTACTCATCTGATCCTCACGCTTCTTCAAGTCACCCTTTAGTTCGTAGTTCTCCAATTTCAGCCCTTTAATCTCGTCCTTGGCGCTTTTGTGCTCGTTGAGTAACACTAAAATCTTACGTTCTAAGCCGTTAAGGTTGGTTTTTAATACTTCTTGATCCATGCTAAAATTTTTTTAGGCTATAAGCTACAGGCTTCGGGCCTCAAGCTTCTAAATTCTATCTAAATTCCTCTTACTTCTACATTCTGAATTCTACTTTTCTCTGCGTCCCCCTCGTTTCATCACACATTCCCTACAACTCGAGCCGGGCTATCCGCTCTACTCCTCGCGTCTACACACTTACCAACCTTGGCTGCGGGGTGCCGCTTCTATCCCTGACCGATCACCCCCCTTCTAACTTCTGTCTTCTACTTCCTAATCACCGCTCCCATCTTCTCCTCAAACGCTCCCATCAATCGGGTCATGGTCTTATCAATTTCTTCATCTGTTAGCGTTTTGGTTTCGTCCAACAATGTAAAACCTAGCGCGTATGCTTTTTTTCCTTGCGGCATTTTATCGCCTTCATAAACATCAAAGGCAATAATGTCTTTGATCAAACGCTTTTCAGTGGCAAGCACCAACTCCTTCATTTCTGCGAATGTCACCTGTTTATCCAATACAAGCGACAAGTCACGCCTTACTTCGGGAAACTTGGGCACTTCCTTCACAACGAACTTAGGGTTTGCCGTCTTGAAAAGCAAGGCCGTAGATAAGTCTGCATAAAATATTTCTTGTTTCAGGCCGAAATCTTTTGCCAAGGCGGTTTTTACCTTTCCCACTTTACCAATTTCTTTATTTCCCTTTACTATTTTTATCCCATATTCAAACAACGGATCTTCCAACGCCTCTTGCTTAGTGTTTTCAATACTCGACTTCTGTAAAAGATGTGCTACTTGTTGGGCTAAGTCAAAATAAGTTACAGCGCGTGTTTTGTTTTGCCAGTTTTCGGTTTCAAAATTACCTGTCAGGTAGAAGGCAAGTCTTTCTTCTTCCTGATATTTATTTTCAGTGGTAGTTGCAGATTGATTTTTCCAATACACTTTCCCAAACTCAAAAAGTTTGAGGTCTTTTTGCTTTCTATTGATGTTGTGAGAGCAAACTTCTAATCCGGTAAAGAGCATCGTCTGCCGAAGTATACCTTGTTCTTCACTTAGCTTATTCAACATCTCAACAGGCTCGCCTGTAAAAGTGAGTTGATGTTTTTGTTGATAAGCCAAATTCGTCAGCGAGTTGGTGAGAATTTCATAAAACCCATTTGCTGCCAACATTTCACCCACCGATTTCTTAAATTTATTAGTATCCTTTTCAGGGAAGCTGGCGAAATAATCTGTGCCCGCTATTTCTGTTAATTCGATATTATTGAATCCATAAATGCGGAGTACTTCTTCTATTACATCAGCTTCCTGCACTACCTCTACGCGATAAGGTGGAACGGAAACTGTAAAACAATCTTCTTTTTTGTCAGCGATTTTAATATCTAAACTTTCTAAAATTGAAAAAACTAGATCTCGCGGAAGTGTTTTGCCAATCAGTCGGTTTACATTTTTGTCTTTTACGCTGATGATCTTGTTCTCGATTTTGTTAGGATAAAGATCAACCAATTCCGATGCGATTTCACCGCCTGCCATTTCGATGATTAACATCGCTGCACGCTTTACAGCGTATGCAGTTTGATTTACATCAGCGCCACGTTCAAAACGAAAGGAAGCATCTGTCTTTAATCCATGATAGAGGGCTGTTTTGCGAATGGAGCTTGGCAACCAATAAGCTCCCTCTAAAAAGATATCAGTAGTCTTTTCAGTAATGCCCGAATTAATGCCCCCAAATATACCCGCCATGCACATACCACCTTCCCCGTCACAAACCATTAGATCTGTAGCAGACAGCGTGCGCTCTTTACCATCAAGTGTTTTGAATTTAGATCCGGTGGGTAATTTTTTAATAATTATTTTTTTATCCTTGATTTTGGCTACGTCATAGGCATGTAGCGGTTGACCCAATTCGTGGCAGACAAAATTTGTGATGTCAACTACATTATTGATAGGAGCAAGGCCAATCGACTTCAGTCTATTCTTCAGCCAAGCCGGTGACTCTTGTATTTTTACATTAGCAATTGAAACCCCCGAGAATCGTGGACACATTTCAGCTTCTTCTACCGTTACTGGAATCGTGAGGGTTGTATTGGCAACTTTGAAATTTTCTACGGAAGGCGGTTTTAAAGTTCTTTTTTTGGCGGCTTTGACATCGCGCGCTACGCCAAAGTGAGAAGCTGCGTCTGCACGGTTAGGTGTCAAGCCAATTTCTAAGATATAATCTGATTGAACCTGAAAAAATTCTGCTGCTGATGTTCCATTAGTTACAGTAGTGTTGAGTACCATAATGCCCGCATGACTTTCGCCCAAGCCAATTTCGTCCTCAGCGCAAATCATTCCTTCTGATTGCTCACCTCTGATTTTTGCACTCTTAATTAAAAACGGTTCGCCTTTCGTTGGGTTGACTGTTGTGCCGACAGTTGCCACTACTACTTTTTGTCCTGTAGCCACATTAGGTGCACCGCAAACAATTTGCAAGTTGGTTGCACCACCTACGTTTACAGTAGTGATTGAAAGTTTATCTGCATTGGGATGCTTAGTGCAAGTAATTACTTCCCCAATGACCAGGCCTTTTAATCCACCCTTTACCGTCTCAAAAGGTTCTACACTTTCCACTTCTAAGCCGGTGTCGGTGAGAATTTGGCCGATTTCTTCAGCTGATTCGTGAATATCGATGTATTGCGAGAGCCAGTGGTAAGAAATCTTCATGGGTTGCTAAAAATAGAATCTCAAAATTAACAGGATTATACGGAATGACAACATGCAGAAAGAGATCATCTTCTTCCTTTCTACTTCAAATAGATCGCTTCTGAGAATTTGTTAAAAAGGTCAATTGTTGCTGAATGATTGAAAGGTAGATGTTGAGTATAGATACTAGCAGCAACACCTGATTTGAAATCGATATAAAAGAAGGTATTAAACAACCCTCCCCACAAAATCGTACCGGCCTTTCTTCCATAAGACTTGTCTTCGTTGTCGATCAGGCCTCCAAGCCCCCACTTGGTGGTGCTTGATGTGATGCCTGTGAAGTTACAGCAGGTGCCCGGTACAAAGTACTTTCCGGCATTGGCCATTGAAATATTTCTGATTTGATTCCTATTCATTTCTTCAACCGTTTCCCTTTTCAATATTCTAGTTCCCTTCCATTCCCCGTAGTTCAATAGACATTGTAAAAATTTCGTAAAGTCACTCGGGGATGAAAACAATCCTCCTCCACCACTGAATTTTTTAACCGGTTTAGCCGGAATGCGATTGGGTAGTTCCGTCAATGGCTGCTTTCCATCATCACCGCGATTACCTCTTGAAACGATATATGACTTTAGCGAGTCAGGTAGGTTGAACCAGGTATGGTTCATGCCAAGTTGGCCGGTGATATTTTTTCTGAAATAATTTTCAAGATCCATTCCTGATATTTTTTCAATCAATCGCCCCACCCAATCGGTACTGGATCCATATAAAAATTGAGTGCCGCTCTCAAATCGCCTTGGGAAATCTTTGTATCCCCATTTAGTGGTATCAAACTTTGATAGCGGTTCGTCAGTGAATGAGTAGCCGAGTCCAGATGTATGGGTAAGCAAATGCCTGAGCGTAATAGGTTTTTTAGGGGCAACTAATTTCCCGTCAGATAAAATTGGAATCTTTGCCAATTCAGGAAGTAGAATAGACAGGTCTTCGTCTAACTGAATCAGTCCTTTTTCAACCAGCTGCATCGCGGCAACACTGGTTATAATTTTAGTCATTGAATAAATCCTAAAAATATGATCCTCTGTTACTTTTGAGCTTTTGGTCCAAATAGCATTACCGTATGCATAGGTAAGTTGCTGTCCATTTTTATTTACGGCAATCGCCACGATAGCGGGCAGATCGCTCGTGCGCATGGCATCATCCATTATTTTGGCAACATGCTTGTTATGGGGGAACGTTTGCGAATGAGCCTCTCGCGATATAAAGAATATAGCGATGACAAGGAAGGCAAGCTGTCGGCTGATCATTTGGTTATAGAATGTTATTTCAGCTAATATAAAGATTTAGAAGTACAATTTTTGTGTTCTGAATTAGCAGGTCTTTTGTGAACCCTAAGACTACGATGTTGTAATGGAGTTGCTGATAAATTTATTCATGATAACTTTTCTCACCCGCCTTTATTTCAATTGGCAAGATGTTTTCCTTAGGAGGAAAGGGACAGGAGAAATCATCTGAATAGGCGCAATAAGGATTGTAAGCTTTGTTAAAGTCGAGGGTGATGGAAGTAGCACCCGGTACTTTTTTTAAATCGATATAGCGCCCGGCACCATAGGTTTCTTTTGTACTCGTATCATCAGCAAAGGCTAAAAACAGAGTGCCGCGGTATGGACCCGAATCCATAATTTCTAAAATAAGCAGGTTGGTTTTCTTTCCTTCCAATTTAAATTCCGCGAAGGCGTATTCTAAATATTTTTTTTTCTTGCTATCGCTGGTGGGCAGCACTACTACCTTTTTATTTTCGATGGGCACAAGGTCAGCACTGATTTTATATTTTAAATCTGGCTCAAAGTAATTAAGGTGAGTAAATTTTTCTTTTTGATTTACGAAGGGCGATCCGCTATCGCTTTTCATAAAGAGCTCTTTTTCCCCGCGTTCTTTTAAAATCGCTTTTGAGAAGTCTTCTTTTGATTCTCCACCTGTGATGGAATAGTATATAATGGTAGCGATGAAAGCGAGTAGAGCGGCAACGATAATGTTTTTGGATTTCATTGCTCGCTTTATGGTTTTACACCTTCTAATACTATCATTCTTGTCTTTGCAGTGCGTTGCCGTATTGCTTTAGCAGGAGCGTATAGGTCAGAACTCCACCACGCCTTCGCTTTTTCAACGGAAGGAAACTCAAGAATTACCACTCTTTCAGGTTGCCAGTCGCCTTCTAGCGTTTCGGTAGATCCACCACGCACAATGAATTTTCCACCAAAAGGAGCCATGGATGCTGGAGTCAATTTTTTGTACTCCTCGTAAGTCTCTTTATCTTGGATTTTAACCTCTACGATTATATAAGCTGCCATATCGCATTAAATTATGTTTCAAATCAATCCTTCATCAGCAAAGCTAAAATATTTATTGCCGGCAATGATCACGTGATCGAGCAATTGAATTTCCAAAAACTTTCCTGCCTCTTGTAATTTTTTTGTCAATCCAATATCACTTTGGCTTGGAGTAAGGTTGCCCGAGGGATGGTTGTGCGCCACTACTACACCACAAGCCAATTCTTCCAATGCCATTTTAAAAATAATCTTCGGATCAGCCACGGTGCCAGATACTCCACCTTCGCTTACTTTCTTTTTCTTTATTACGCGATTGGCGCGATTTAATAGTAGTACCCAAAACTCTTCGTGTGGCAAGTCCATTAAATCAGCTTTCAATTGATCAAACGCTTCTTTGGAGGTATTTATTTTAGGCTTCTCTTCCATGTCAGCCTCTTTGCGTCTGCGACCGAGTTCAAGAGCCGCCACAATAGTGATCGCCTTGGCTTCTCCGATTCCTTTGATTTTCATCAAATCTTTTACTGAAAGTTTGGCAAGGTCATTTAGATTATTGCCTCCTTGTAGTAAAATTTTTTTAGCGACTTCTACTGCACTCATGTTGGCTGTGCCGGAGCCAATCAAAATCGCGATCAATTCAGCTTCAGAAAGCGCGGATGTTCCTTTCAACAATAGTTTTTCGCGGGGCCTGTCTTCGGGGCTCCAGCTTTTGATGTTGAGAGGCTTGCTTTCTTCGACTTTCATTTACGACTTTTTAATAGCGCTCCATACCCTAGCGGACTTAATGATGGTGTCCACCGGCACCATGAACATGACCATGTGCAATTTCGTCTTCGGTGGCATTGCGTATCTCCATGACTTCAACCTCAAAATTTAATTCTACTCCTGCCAAAGGGTGGTTAGAGTCAACCGTGATTTCTGAAAGGCCAACGTGCGTTACGGTTACCACTGCGCCTTGGTTAGTTTGAAATTGGGTGCCAACTTCAATTTGCTGATTACCAAATGATGCGCGAGGCACACGCTGTGTTAGGGTCTCGTCTTTTACACCATAGCCATTTTCAGGACTTACTTTGATATTGAATTTATCGCCTTTGGATTTTCCTTCAAGTCCATCTTCCATACCCTTGATCAAATTGCCAATACCTTGAATGTATACAAGTGGTTCTTTACCGGAACTGGTATCTATAATTTTTCCGGTATTATCAGTAAGAGTGTAATGAATGGAGGTAACTTTGTTTTTCGTAATTTGCATAGGTTATACATTTTGAAATGCAAGTTGCTATTTTTTATAAACTTTCGTAAACATGAAGTTATTTTTCAATCATTATTTCCTCGTTTTTGCTTCAATATTCACTAATGGCTCAGCAAAATATTCCACTTTATTCAACGATCATCCCTAATTCAAAAGCTAATTCTTCAAAAAAGGAAAAATCTGAAATGGGGGCGGATGGAATTCTGCGGATTAGCGATGTGGTGGAGCCATCGCTGATGGTTTTTCTACCACCAAAGGAAAAAGCGAATGGTACAGCTGTTTTGATCTGTCCGGGTGGTGGTTATTGGATTTTAGCTGCTGGTCACGAAGGTGCCGATGTGGCCACTGAATTTGCCTTAATGGGTGTAACGGCATTTGTATTAAAATACCGACTGCCTGATCCACAACTTCAAGTAACCCCAGAGTTGGCGCCATTGCAAGATGCGCAGCGTGCCATTCAACTGATACGAGAGAGATCCAAAGAATTTGGTGTTGATCCAAAAAAAGTGGGCATCATGGGCTTTTCGGCTGAAGGGCACTTAGCTTCGACAGTGGGCACAAAATTCAATCAATCTACCATTGAAAATAAAGACAATATCAACTTACGACCTGACTTTATGATTTTGATTTATCCTGTCATCAGTTCTGACTTAGCCATTGCTCATGCAGGATCTTTTGAAAAGCTACTGGGGAAGAATGCTTCACAAGAAAAGTTGAAAGAATTCTCCAGCGAAAAGCAAATCACTCATCAGGCACCACCGGCTTTTTTGGTGCACGCCTCGGATGATGAGGGTGTAAGTTCTATGAATAGCATTGTATTTTATGAGGCCTTGCTAGAAAGCAAAGTGCCAGCCGAGTTGCACATCTATCAAAAAGGCGGGCATGGTTTTGGACTAAAAAACCCAAGCACAAGCGATGGCTGGATCAATCGGCTGCAAGCATGGATGAAGCTAAACAATTGGTTGTGACAAGTGATTTTAGGTTGCGTTTAATTTTTTTTTATTGGTCGTAGACTAATTCCAAACTTTTGGACATATTTGCACCCCGTTTGCCTGAGTGGCGGAATTGGTAGACGCGCACGACTCAAAATCGTGTGCCTTCGGGCGTGCCGGTTCGATTCCGGCCTTAGGTACAAAAAAGCCTTCGATCATTTTCGAAGGCTTTTTTATTTGAACCTTCATTCAATGATGTCGAGCCCTATGAGTTTTCTTGTTTACGGAATTGAGTGAAAAGCAATTCGATTTCCTTCGGTATCGTTGATTACCGCCATGTATCCGAACTCTGGTGAAATCTGAGTTTTTGGAACAATTATTTTGCCACCTGCACTTTCCACTTTATCCAAAATGAGTTGAACATCAGGATTCCCATTAAGATAGATTAACGGGCCATCAGTTAATGATGGAATATGAAAACCATTAGTATGTACGAGGGAGCCACCAACCCCCATTTGATCTTCGATTGGGAACATTCGCATTTTAATATTCGGTGTATCAAGAGATGTTAGTTTTACACCAAGTATCGTTTCGTAAAATTTCTGTGCCCGACCTAAATCGGTAGTTGGTATTTCAAACCAGCTGATTGCATTTTTGTGTGCCATAGTTTCGAGATTTGGTATTCACGAATTTTGCGATTTAAAATCAGATTAGCAAATGAGAGATAGGAAGGAGCATTGTTTCTTAGTCAATGTTGGATCGAGTGCATGTTCGGTCACTTCACCTTTGTAGCTCTTCCATTAACGAATTCATTCTTGTAACTTTCAGGAAATCGTCAAGTGTTCAAAAAAAGATTATCACTATCAAACTCCTGATTTCTTATGAGATTTTTTTTATCTGCATTTGTTATCTCTTTCTATAATATTGCTTTTGCTGCTCTTCAGCCTATAACGCTTACGTGTGAATACCAACACAATCCATTAGGCCTTGATGTTGCTCATCCCCGATTCAGTTGGCAGTTTATTTTAGAAGGAAAAAATCAGCAGCAGACTGCGTATGAAATCATCGTTAGTGATAATATTAGTGAGATCAGTTCGGGCAAAGGATCGCAGTGGAATTCGGCAATGCCATCTACCCAAAACACACACATCGAATACGATGGTAAGGAATTACAATCTTTCACAAAATACTTCTGGCGTGTTCGCTCGTTTGATGAAAAAGGAGAAGCATCAAACTGGAGCGAAATTGCAAGTTTTGAAATGGCCATGCTTCATCCAACGGATTGGAAAGCAAATTGGATTGGAGATGGTAGCAAACAATTTGAACGTGATGAAGATTTTTATAAGGATGATCGCATGCCTTTGTTTCGAAAATCCTTTACTACAAAGAAGAAAATTCAATCGGCACGGTTATACATTGCAGGGCTTGGATATTATGAAGCGTATTTAAATGGAAAGAAAATCGGAGATCAGTTCTTAGATCCGGGATGGACAACCTATAAAAAAGAAGTGTTGTATGTTGTACATGATGTTACATCCCTTGTAAAAGAAGGAAATAATGTAAGTGGAATTATGTTGGGTAATGGTTGGTACAATCCACTTCCATTAAAAATGTTTTCCCGATTCAACCTTCGCGATGTTCAGGAAACAGGAAGGCCTTGTGTAAAAGCTGAGATTCATATTCGTTACTCAGATAATACTGAAGAAATAATTCTTACGGATGGAAGTTGGTTAGCATCGCCAGGTCCTATTGTGCGCAACAACGTTTACCTCGGAGAACAATATGATGCGCGATTGGAACAATCAGATTGGTTTGCTCCTCAAGTCAATACTAAAAACTGGAAGAGCGCAGTGAAAACACAAGGTCCTTCAGGAGCGTTGACCGTACAAATGCAACCCCCAATTCGGATTACAAAAGTGATCAAACCCATTGGTGTTAAAGAAATTTCTTCTGGAGTATATCTTGTCGACATGGGGCAAAATTTTGCAGGTGTTGCTCGCATAAAAGTAAAAGGCAAAGCGGGAACACAAATCAAATTAAAATATGGGGAGAATATTCATGCGGATGGAACATTGAATTATTTAACAACTGTAGCCGGACAAATAAAAGAAATCTGGCATATGAACGGAGGGCTAGGTTCACCACCCACTGCGTGGCAGGAGGATCGATACACCTTGAAAGGAAAAGGAATAGAAGTGTGGTCACCAAGATTTACATTTCATGGGTTTCGATATATTGAAGTTACAGGCTGGCCTGGTAAGCTGAATGTAAATTCAATTGAGGGTTTGCGTATGAATACTGACCTACCTGCTGTGGGCGAATTTGCATGTTCAAATGAAATGTTTAATAAAATTCACACTGCCATCAACTGGACATTCTTAAGCAACGTATTCAGTGTGCAGAGTGATTGTCCAGGAAGAGAGAAAATGGGTTATGGTGCTGACCTTGTCGTTACCGCTAATTCATTCATCTACAATTTTGATATGGCCAACTTCTATCGTAAAGCCGTTCGCGATTTTGCTAATGAACAACGGCCTGAAGGTGGTATTACAGAGACCGCGCCTTATTATGGTATTGAAGATCGGGGATATGGTGATGGATCGGGTCCGCTCGGTTGGGAACTTGCTTTCCCCTATTTGCAAAAACAGTTGTACACATTTTATGGCGACAAGAAAATCATAGCCGATAACTACGAAGCATTTCAAAAGCAAATGAGTTTTCTTCAAGCGAAAGCTGTTGGTGGATTATTTCATTGGGACATCAGTGATCATGAAGCCCTTGATCCAAGACCAGAAGCGTTTAGTGCAGCTGTGTTTTATCATCATCATGCATTGCTTGCTTCGGAATTTGCAGGAATACTGAAAAAGAAAGAAGACTCAATTAAATATGCTAAATTATCACAACAGATCAAAGAAAGAATCATTCAAAAATACCTTGTCCCCAACACGGGTAGATTTGATAACGGAACGCAATCCGCACAGCTCTTTTCATTGTGGTATAATCTCTCACCTGAAAAAGAATTAAGTTTTGATGTATTGATGAATGAATTTAAACGCCACAATAATCATGTATCGTCTGGCATCTTTGGTGTGATGATGATGTTTGATGTATTGCGCGAACAAAATCAAAATGACGTTGCCTACACCATTGCCAATCAAAAAGATTTTCCGGGTTGGGGCTACATGCTTTCAAAAGGTGCAACAACCTTGTGGGAAACATGGGAGTATCCGGATAATGCACCATCGCAAAATCATCCGATGTTTGGTTCCATTGATGAATGGTTTTATCGTTCGTTGTTAGGTATCAATCCAGCATCACCGGGTTTTGAAAAGATCATCATCAAGCCCCAACCCGCTGGAGATCTGACTTGGGCTAAAGGAAGTTATCAATCCGTGAAAGGAAAAATAAGCAGCGAGTGGAAAGTAGAGAATGGAAAATGTTCGTTAAGCATTTCTATTCCAGCGAACACAACCGCAGAGGTATGGATCAGAAGCAAAGAGAATTCACCTGTAACTGAAGATGGTAAAGAAGTACAGGGAATTCGTTTTGAAAACGGCTACGCTGTGATCACAGTGGGTTCTGGTTCATATTCATTTACATCATCGATAAATTAAAACCGTTAGTGCCTTCTTTGTGTCCTGGCGTCTTTGTGGCAAAAAGGAAATATGCCACAAGGGCACTAAGACACTAAGGTTCACAAAGAAATTCGGCTCAACTTATTTCAAGATCTTTTTCTTGGCAAAAAGGAAATATGCCACTCGGGCACTAAGGTTTACAAAGAGAATTAGGATCAACTATTTCAAGGTCTGTTTCTTTACGCCTTCAAAGGTAATCTTCACAGGTTTTATAAATCCATTTTCATCAAATTGCATTTCATCAATACACGTAACACGATGATTGGCATCGGTCTCTCCCAATGGTCTGCGGTGATATACAATGTACCATTGATCTTTTGTTGGATGCTTCATTACGGAATGATGACCCGCTCCTGTTGCCACTGAAGCATCTTGTTGCAATACTGTTCCGATACGTTCAAACGGGCCAAACATTGAATCTGAAATAGCATACGCCACTTTATAATTCGGTCCGCCCCACCCTCCTTCTGACCACATGAAATAATATTTATTATTTCGAATGAACATGAAAGGTCCTTCAACATAGTCTTTCGGTGTAATCTCTTTGAATGTTGTTCTATCACTAAACGGAATGAAACCCGTAAAATCATTTTTCAACTTGCCGATGTTGCAGTGACCCCATCCTCCGTAAATCATATAGTATTGTCCATCTTTATCTTTGAACACAAACTGATCGATGGGTTGTGCGCCATTTTTAATTTCATTGATCAAGGGTTTTCCGAGCAGGTCTTTAAATGGACCTTGTGGTTGATCGGCAACGGCTACACCAATTCCACCTACCTCACCCTCATGAACATCGTTCGCTCCAAAAAATAAAAAATATTTACCATCCTTCTCAACAATGGCGGGAGCCCACATGGCTTTCTTCGCCCATTTAATAGAGGTGGTATCAATTATTCGTTGATGCTTGGTCCAGGTGATAAGGTCCGATGACGAAAAAGCATCCATAAATATTTGTTGTTCAAATGGTGCTGAGTATGTAGGATAAATCCAGAATTTATTTTGGATGATGATACCTTCCGGATCGGCATACCAACCTGGAAATACAGGATTGCCAGAGCTGCTTTTGTTTTGGGCTGGACTATCAATGACGATAGTAAGGAGAAATAATAAAATGAATGTCTGTTTCATGGCATAGAGTTGTAAGCCTGATATTGCTTACGATAGCAAGTAACAACTATTTCTTTTGTATTAAAATAATGTTGATCACTCTGTGCTTCCTATTATATAGACTACGCTTTCGTATCGCATTAATTGACTACATTTATTTTCTTTTAAATTTTTATAAGTGAAAAAGCCAAATTCATTTCTTCAAGCTGTCATCTTTCTGATAACTCTGACTATTTTGTTTTCCTGTAACGAATCCAATAAAAAATATAACTCCTGGGAAGTTTATAACGAAGGAAAGGAATCGATGAAATATTCTTCACTCACACAAATTGATACAACTAATGTAAATCAATTGCAAGTAGCGTGGACTTATCATACAGGTGATGCGGATACTGTGCACGGTTCGCAAATTCAATGCAATCCCATTATGGTAAATGGAGTCTTGTATGGGGTTGGCCCTCAAATGAAATTGTTTGCTGTTGATGCGCTAAATGGAAAGGAGAAATGGGTGTTTGATTCCAATTCAACTATTGAATTCAAGGATAATCCAGCTTCCCAACACGTTATGATCAACAGTCGTGGAGTGGCGTACTGGTCGGACGGAAAGGAGAATGAGCGCATTTTCTTTACAGCGGGTTCAAATACATACGCGATTGACGCCAACACAGGTAAGCCAATCGCCTCCTTTGGCAACGATGGTTCTATTGATTTACATGATGGACTTGGACGTGATGTAAAAGAGTTGTTTGTAGTGAATACTTCTCCTGGAGTTGTTTATAAAAACCTGATCATTCTTGGAACACGTGTAGATGAGGCACCCCCCTCCGCTCCCGGTCACATTCGCGCATTCGATGTGTTAACGGGTAAACTGCAGTGGATATTTCATACTGTACCACAGCCCGGAGAATTTGGGTATGAAACCTGGGAAGACAAGGATGCATGGAAACATATTGGTGGTGCTAATACCTGGAGTGGGTTTTCGTTGGATGAAAAACGAGGAATTCTCTTTGCTCCTACAGGATCTGCTGCGTACGATTTTTATGGAGGCAAACGCAAAGGAGCAAACCTATTTGCTAATTGCTTACTCGCATTAGATGCTGGCACTGGAAAATATATCTGGCATTTTCAATTGGTGCATCACGATTTGTGGGATAAGGATTTACCTGCACCTCCAGCACTTATCACCATTACGAAAGACGGTAAGCAAGTTGATGCCGTTGCTCAGACAACAAAGAATGGAATGGTCTATGTATTCGAGCGCGAAACTGGAAAACCCTTATTTGATGTCGATGAAGTGAAGATGGATACAACAACTGATCTTGAAGGAGAAGAAGTATGGCCAACACAACCCATTCCACAAAGGCCAGAGCCATTTGTTCGTCAACACTTAACTGATAATGACATCAATCCCTATTTAGAGGATAGTGTGAAAGAACGATTAACAAATCAATTGAAAATTTTTAGACACGATCATATGTACACGCCTCCAGGAAAAATACCTTCCATCGTTTTTCCTGGCTATGATGGTGGTGGTGAATGGGGCGGTCCTGCATTTGATCCACAAACCGGAATCCTCTATGTAAATGCCAATGAGATGGCGTGGATCATGGAGATGAAAGAAAATAAAATGGAACAACCTAAAAAGGAATCATGGCTGCAGGCGGGCGAGCGCTTATACAAACAAAATTGTTCTGCTTGTCATGGTGCCGATCGAAAAGGTACAGGCAACAATCCAACACTTGTCAACATTCAATCAAAATATAAGAAGGAAGATTTTTTAACGCTAGTAAATAGTGGCCGTAGAATGATGCCCGCATTCAAGCACCTAAACGATGATGACAAGAACGCGATCGCTTCTTTCATACTTGATCTAAAAAATGATCAGAAAAGGGAATTTCCTCTGAGTGAAATAAAAATGGACAGCGTGAATTTTATGCCTTACAAACTTACCGAGTATACAAAGTTCTTAAGTCCTGATGGGTATCCAGCAATCAGTCCACCATGGGGAACTTTAAATGCCATCAACCTCAACACGGGTGAGTTTGTTTGGAAAACAGCATTAGGTGAATATGCTGAACTGAAGGCCAAAGGTATTCCGCCAACCGGAACCGAAAATTATGGAGGCCCTGTGGTAACGGCCGGGGGACTTGTATTCATTGGTGCATCACGCGATGGTAAGTTGCGTGCTTTCAATAAAGCGAATGGTAAACTAATTTGGGAATATACATTGCCTGCTGCCGCCTTTGCTACGCCTGCGATTTATGAATTGAATGGAAAACAATATTTAGTAATTGCTTGTGGTGGTGGAAAGCTGAGAACAAAGTCAGGTGATGCTTATGTAGCGTTTGCTCTGCCTTAGTCTGTTTCATCCGCAAGGCGGGAGTCAGAATCTAAATCAGAAATTATTTGCTTCAACAAGAAAGCTCTTAACGAAACGAATTCTATCATAAATCTAAAGCTGATTTTGCGTTTTCTTTTTTACTATTCCACCATTAAAAAATTCCTCAAACCGAGTTAAAAAGATTTTTAAATCCTCCTTTCCATAACCGTGAAGTTCTCCAACAAAATCAAAATATTCATCTGGCGTCAGGTATGGAATATGAAAATTCTCATCAAGAAAAGATCCAACGTAATATCTCCACTCGCTACTATTTTTTACATCTTGATCATTGATGAAAATCTCCCCATTTGTTGGGCGAACCAAGTCCAGCAACATTCTAAAAAGTGTTGTTTTTCCAGCTCCATTGTTGCCAACTAAACCAAAACTTTCGCCTTTTGAAATCTGTAATGTTGTTATATCAACAACCATTGCTTCATTATAGTCCTTTCTAAGATTGGAAATAGAAATCATGAGTTATTGTTTTCTGAAACTTCGATGCGATTGTATAACGTCTGTCAAGAAATCTTTTGTAAGTAAGGTCAATATTTTTTTTGTGTAGTATAATTCCCCTCGCTTCCATTCTCCATTGCGGTTGTAGCGAACATAAAATCTCAAATTCACCTCTTCAAAGTTTACATGGAAGGGAATTTTAAATCCTTTGACTTTGGTATCAAGAAACATAAAGCCGACCAAGCTTACATAGCAGGTATTATTCCAAAGATCAATTTCTGTTTGGTGAGGCAGATAGGAGTTGAGTATTTTTTTATCAATCGAATAATTAGCCATCACTAATTTTCTCCACTCGGCCTGTAAGAATGTTTTGGGCATTGACTTTTTTTGAAAGGCCTATTTCAATTTCCCTTTGTAGGTTCGTTTGAACAATTGGAAGCGAGGAATGGAAACTCCTTGTACATATCCGCTTTCAGGATGGTGCTCAATGTAATCTTGATGATATCCTTCTGCGCGATAAAATGTATCGAGCCTTTTTATCTCAGAAACGATTTTCTTTTTGAACGTGCCGGAAGCCGCAAATTCTTTCAACGAATTGTTGGCGGCTACTCCTTCTTCCGGTGTCAAATAAAATAAGATAGAGCGATAAGAATTGCCGTGGTCGGGGCCTTGTTGATCGGGCGTTGTAGGATCATGTGAAGTAAAAAACACTTTCGTGAGTTCAGCGTAGCTTATTATTTTTGGATCGTAATAGACCAATACTGTTTCGGCATGCCCTGTAGTTTCCGTATTTACTAATTCATATGTTGGAAAGGCAATGGTGCCGCCCGCATAGCCCGATACGACAGAATCGACACCCACCACGGCCTCGAAAATATGTTCAGCACACCAGAAACATCCTTCAGCGAAAGCGGCAATGGCTTTTCCTTTAGGTGCAGCCAGGTTAACTTTAATTATTTCCTTGCCGCCCTTTTGCCGTTGCGCATTGCACGAGGTAAAGAAGATAAGGAACATGATGCCCAAGGCAATAGACTGGATATTTTTCATTGTTATTCTGGTTAGATACAAGTAAAGTTAACGGATAATTCAATTTATTGATTCGGTCTAATAAGTCTTTTGCAAGACAGTACTATATAATTGTTATCTTTCGCCAAACGTAAAAATTTCATGAGCACTAAGATAACGATCAACAACAATGGTTCTATTAAAATTGATGGCGACTTTGAAATAGTCGATATGCAAGGGGACACTTATGGATTGCAAGGTAGAACGATTGTTTCTCTTTGCCGTTGTGGTCATTCAAGCAACAAGCCTTTTTGTGATGGTTCTCACAGAGACAAATTTCAGCACGAGGCAAAGGCTTTTGAGCTTCCTCCAAAAAAGGTGTGATAGGGTTGAGGGATTGTGTGTAAGTTATTCCATCACAATAAACTTCTCCAGCGAAAATGCCTGGGAGCGTTCTGAGAATAGCGTCTTTACGCGCCCCCATACCTGACCGAACAATTCTGATTTACGGTATTTCTCAAGGCTTTCCGGCTTGTCCCAATAACTGAGTGTTGTATAACAAAGGGCATCATCCGAATCTTTTAGTAATTGCAGATGAGAACATCCCGGAAAATTCCGAATGGCAACTTTATGAGCGTTGAATAGTTCTAAAAATTCATCAACACCGGCTTCTGTAAAATGCATACGAACAATACGGGTCATCATAATTTTCTGCTAATTAAAAGTTTAAGTCCCGATTAGAACTTCCTGTTGCCGATAATCAGGACAAACTCTATTCGTCAAACGAAATATTTACCGGACTATCATATTTCAATCCTAGTAATTCACCTGCGTTGCCTTTGTACATTCCGATTTCCAAAAGC
>JAYVPS010000192.1:0-5005 GCA_043757225.1 Cytophagales bacterium
TTTCCACCCCTACTACCCGCGATACGTCCCGAAGGGACGATTGGTGGGTAGAAAAGATAGCGAGAGTGCATTTTACGTTCCGTT
Source organism: Cytophagales bacterium (assembly GCA_043757225.1). Classification (GTDB taxonomy): domain Bacteria; phylum Bacteroidota; class Bacteroidia; order Cytophagales; family Cyclobacteriaceae; genus ELB16-189. The sequence continues at coordinate 85 of JAYVPS010000192.1, forward strand.
AGGAACGTTTCGTGCTGCGACAATTTGGAATGCACCCCTTAACAAACCCCCGTTTGGCAGTTGTTGCGGAGTGATGTAATTTCGCGACTCACTTTAGTTGATATTAAAACATGGCAACATCTACTGCGGCAAAGGGCAAGACAAAAGAGAAAACTGAATTCTCGAAAGAAACTTATATGTTTTGGTTTGAGTCGATGCTATTGATGCGCAAATTCGAAGAAAAGACAGGCCAGCTTTACGGGATGCAGAAAATCCGGGGCTTTTGTCATTTATATATCGGCCAAGAGGCGTGTGCGGCCGGAGCCGTAAGTGCACTGAAAAGGGGGGACAAATACATTACCGCTTATCGCGATCATGCCCATCCGCTGGCTTTAGGCACTCACCCCAATAAAGTAATGGCCGAATTATTTGCCAAAGAGACCGGTACCTCAAAGGGCAAAGGCGGCTCGATGCACATTTTTGATAAGGAGAATCATTTCTTTGGTGGTCATGGAATTGTAGGGGCGCAAGTGCCACTTGGGGCTGGAATTGGTTTCGCTGAAAAATTCAACAATACGGGTAACCTCTGTATTTGCTACATGGGTGATGGAGCAGTAAGACAAGGAGCCTTCCACGAAGCCTTAAATTTGGCCATGTTATGGAAAATTCCAGTAATTTTTGTAATCGAGAATAATGGATACGCGATGGGTACTTCTGTACAGCGAACTTCTAATGTAACGGAGCTTTACACTTTGGGAGAAGCCTACGATATGCCTTCGGAACCAGTGGATGCCATGAATGTAGAGGCTGTACACGAGGCAGTGGCTAGAGCAGCTGACCGAGCTCGAGCAGGAGAAGGGCCTAGCTTATTAGAATTCCGTACTTATCGTTACAAAGGTCATTCAATGTCAGATCCTCAGAAATATCGCAGTAAAGAAGAGGTAGAGGAATATAAGCACCGCGATCCGCTCGAGCAGGTAAGGCATACCATCCTTGATAAAAAGATTGCCACCGTGAAAGATCTTGACGCTATTGAGGAGAAAGTGAATGCCCAAGTGGAAGAAAGCGTGAAGTTTGCAGAAGAATCCAACTATCCCGACCCTTCAGAAGCATTGAAGGATATTTACGAGCAACGGGATTATCCTTTCATTTTGGACTAAATCAAAGCCTTTTGTTTAATAAGCATATTTCTTAGTTTTGCATCCCGAATTTCCCGATGTCGATAACTATGGGCATCAGTATCGGAAATACTTTTTATTTTAGAAAATCATGGCAAAGAAGGAAGAAAGCAAGGAATTATTAGAGAACCCCGAAGTAATTCAAGAAAAGCTGGAAGGCATCGAGCATTGGGTGGAGAAAAACCCCAAGCTAATAATTGGTATAGTTGCAGCCGTTCTGCTGGCAGCTGGAGGATTCTTTGGATTCCGCTACTATGTTGACACACAGGATGTGCAAGCACAAAAAGAAATGTTTCAGGCCGTCCGTTACTTTGAAGCCGACAGCTTAAACCTTGCTTTGAATGGCGATGGCAACAATTTGGGATTTCTACAAATAATAGCTGACTATAGCCTTACTCCTGCAGGAAACCTTGCTAATTTTTATGCAGGCGTTGCCTATTTGAAACAAGGGAAATTTCCTTTGGCAATATTTCATCTAGAAGATTTCAAATCAGATGACTTGTTGGTTCAGCCAAGAGCTTACAGCTTGATGGGCGATGCCTACCTGGAACAAAAGGATTTTGAGAATGCTGCAAAATTTTATGATAAAGCTTCGTCTTATAAGCCCAACAAAGAATTTACACCAACTTATTTGATGAAGGCTGCCCTGGCTTATGAGAAGTTGAACAAGAATGATAAAGCCAAAGAAGCATATCAAATCATTATTGATAAATATTGGGATTCTTCTGAAATACAAAACGCGAAGAAATTCAAAGCGAAGTTAGAGGCGAACTCATAAAACAATATAGTATCGTCATCGCCACGTGCAATGACGGTTAACAAATTGGGATGGATCTTTTCTATCCCTTTTTTATTACACAAATTGATCATGACCCTAGAGCAAGAAATAGCAAAGCGCAGAACGTTTGGAATCATCAGTCACCCGGATGCAGGAAAAACTACGCTCACAGAAAAGCTTTTGCTATTTGGAGGCGCCATTCAAAAAGCAGGTGCTGTTAAATCTTCGAAAATAAAAGACCATGCCCGTAGCGACTGGATGGAGATAGAAAAACAACGAGGAATTTCGGTGGCTACATCGGTTATGGGCTTTGATTACAAAGACATTAAAATCAATTTACTGGACACCCCAGGTCATCAGGATTTTGCTGAAGACACTTACCGAACCTTAACGGCCGTTGATAGCGTCATCATGGTGATTGACTGTGTAAAAGGTGTGGAGAAGCAAACGGAGAAATTGATGGAGGTATGCCGCATGCGAAGTACTCCAGTGATTTGTTTTATCAACAAACTTGATCGCGAAGGGCGCGACCCCTTTGATCTTTTGGACGAGATTGAAGAAAAGCTAAGTATTAAAGTTCGTCCGCTCAGTTGGCCAATCAGCATGGGCAAAACGTTTAAAGGCGTTTACAACCTGTACGAAAAAAGCTTGCAGCTCTTTACACCCAGTAAAATTACCATTCAAGAAAGTGTAGAACTATCTGATATTTATAGCGAAGAGGTAGATCGGTTGGTAGGTGAATCATATGCCAAGCAACTTCGTGCCGATGTGGAATTGGTAGAAGGCGTTTACTCAAAGTTTAATGTTCAAGATTACTTAGATGGACAGGTTGCTCCTGTCTTTTTTGGTAGTGCCGTTAATAATTTTGGAGTAAAAGAATTGCTCGATACATTTATTGGTATTGCTCCACCCCCCATTGCACGTGAAACAACGATTCGTGAAGTAAAGCCTGACGAGACAAAATTCTCCGGTTTCATTTTTAAGATCCACGCTAACATGGATCCCAAACACAGAAACCGGCTTGCTTTTATTCGTGTTTGCTCAGGTAAGTTTGAGCGGGGTCATAATTACTATCACGTAAGGCAAGAAAAAAATATCCGTTTCTCCAATGCCACCGCCTTTATGGCGCAAGACCGCGAAACGGTTGACGAGGCATGGCCAGGCGACATTGTTGGTTTGTACGACACCGGTAATTTAAAAATCGGTGATACGCTGACTGATGGCGAAAAAATGATTTATACCGGAATACCCAGCTTTTCACCTGAGATTTTTAAGGAGGTAATCAATAAAGACGCCATGAAGACTAAGCAATTGGAGAAAGGTCTTTTGCAATTGATGGAGGAAGGGGTAGCTCAACTATTCACCTATGAACTTGGTAAAAAGAAAGTAGTTGGTGTTGTGGGTGCGCTTCAATTTGAGGTAATTCAATTTCGATTAAAAAATGAATATGGAGCTTCGGTAGAATTTGCCGGTCAAAATATTTACAAAGCTTGCTGGATCAGCAGCAAAAATCAAAAGAAGTTGGCAGAATTTCTGGACTCCAAACAAAGGCACATAGCCCTAGACAAAGACAGCAAACTTGTCTTCATGGCTGAATCAAAAGCCTGGTTGCAAATGGTGAAAGATAATTTCCCCGAAATCAATTTTCATTTTACTTCGGAGTTTAAGGACTAATTTTAGGTCTGATGAAAGCCTCAGACCTGAAAGTAGTTTATGAAGATAACCATCTGCTGGTCATCAATAAACCGATTGGCGTTTTAGTTCAAGGTGATGAAACCGGAGATAGGCCCCTAGTCGAGATCTGTAAAGAGTATATTAAAGAAAAATATCAGAAGCCTGGAGAAGTCTTTCTTGGGGTAGTCCATCGACTAGACAGGCCCGTGAGTGGTGTAGTTGTTTTTGCCCGCACCTCCAAAGCGTTGGAAAGAATGAATGCCCTCTTTCGCGATAAGCAAACCAAAAAAACTTATTGGGCCTTAGTTGCCAATCAGCCTCCACAATCAGAAGGAACATTAATTCATTGGCTGGTAAAAGACGAAAAGAAAAATAAAACTACAGCCTACAAAAAAGAGCATCCCGATGGCCAACGCTCAGAATTAAGCTATCGAATGATTCGTTCACATGCAGGGCTTTATCTTTTAGAGGTTACTCCTGTAACAGGAAGGTCTCATCAAATTCGTGTACAATTAGCCTCTATGGGCTGCCCTATTGTAGGGGATGTAAAATATGGTTTTCAAAAACCTAATGACGATGCTAGCATTTGTCTCCACGCACGTCAATTGCAATTTATGCATCCTGTAAAAAAAGAGCTCACTACTATTGTTGCAGAATTGCCAAAAAAAGATTTTTGGAAACTAATTCCCTGATTCGTTTCTTTAAATCGTGAAAGAATTATTATAATGAATTGGCTAGGAAAACTTCAAGGTCGGTGGAAAGTAAATAGCCTTTATCAGGTACTTATTATTTTGGTGGTTTTTGCTTGCACTGGCATTACCGTATTATTAATAAAAAGGCCGCTCTTCCAATACTGGTTTGGCACTAGTTCAATTCCTACTTCAGCTACCGTTGCGTATTACGTTCTTATTCTTCCGGTTTATAACTTATTTTTACTTTTCTATGGCTTTGCTTTTGGCCAATTCCAATTTTTTTGGGAGTTTGAGAAACGTTTTTTTAGTAGAATAATTTCTATCTTTAAATCCAAGAATTAATAAATACCACTATGAAAAAAATCCTTTATGTTACTGTAGTTGCCTTATTAGCTGCCTGTTCTTCTCCGAGGCATACAGCAAATTTTCAAAAGAGTGATGTTAACACCGGTTATCATCCCGTTAAAATGGCTGTTTCCGAAAGAGTCGAGCCTTCAAAAATTCAACCTGATCAATTGGTTGCCTCTACTTCAAAAACAATAATGCCTCGGGCAGAAGTGAAAAAAGAAGTAAGAATCTCTTACCTGAAAATGTCTAAAGCCGAGCAGAAGGAAGTTCGT
>JAYVPS010000193.1:0-18874 GCA_043757225.1 Cytophagales bacterium
CAACCCAGTTGCGTCTATCTCAACTTTAGCTGCCGCGTTCAAGGCCTAATGCTACCCATTCATTTCTATATATCCAAGCTATGGAGCGGGCTTTTTAGCCCACTAAGTAACTACTCGATGGGTATAAGCTGTTCGCCATGGAGCGCATGTTGAACGTTAGAGAAGGGCATTTGCAATGCCCTCATTGTTTGGCAGCTTGCAAATCTGTTTTATCAGTTGTTCCTGATTAATGAAGACATCATTCTAACCAATGAAATTATTGGAGCCAAGATGGATCCTATGTTAGCACCACATTTTGAGATTGAAGGCGAAGTGGCGTGTGTCGCTACCGTAGATGTTGAATGAGTTGAGGATGGTGGTGAGAGAACTAAGAGACCAAATTAAAGTTTCTCCATCATAATCGCCAAGAAAGTCTTCACAGCATCCACATAATTTCCTACGCGGATGTTCTCATTTTCGGCATGCTGATTATTGTCGGCATTTACGGTGGGCACCGCTACAGCAGGAATTCCTAATGTGATTATAAAAGGGGAGATGGGGATTGAACCTCCTGCCGTTCTGATCTTGATAGGCTCTTTTCCAAAAGCAGCATTCATCGCCTTGCTCAACCATTTACCACAATCAGAATCAAAGGGTGTTTGAAAGGCGAGATAAGAGATGCTGGAATGCAGTGAAGCAATCTTGGGATATTTTAATCGCTCTTCTTCTGTTGGCTCACCTTCAATAATATAGTAGCCATTATCCACTATATGTTTCCGAACAAGTTCAATCAGTTTTTTCGGGTCACTGCTTGGCACTAACCGGATGTCGATCTCTGCAATGGCCTTTGCCGGAATGAGTGTGCGCGCCTGTTCGCCTACATACAAAGCATCTAATCCTCGAATGTTTAGCGTTGGGTATTGCATCGCTTCTTGAAAATTGTCGCCTACTTTATCGCGTGCAGCAATGCCGAGAAATTTATTTATTTCAATTTCATCGTCTGGTACTTTCTTTAAGATTTTCTTTTCTTCCTCTGTTAACACCACTCCATCATAGAAGCCGGGGAGTGTTACTCTTCCGTCATCATCCTTCATGGAAGAAAGTAACTTCGCCAACCGCAAAGCAGGGTTGGGGGTGTAATTTCCGTAGTTGCCACTGTGCATAGGCGTACGAGGACCAAAAACGGTAAGGGTTATTTCACAAATACCGCGAGCACCAAAAGAAAGCGTGGGCTGGTTGCTAATGTGGCGCGGGCCATCAAAGATGATAAGCATATCTGCAGCCAATTCATTTTTATATTGTGCCACGGCTGATGGCAAATGAGGGGAGCCAAGCTCTTCTTCAAAATCCATGATCACCTTCATATCAAAGTTTGGCTCTCGCTTCAGTTCTTTTAGCGCATCTAAGGAAGCTAAGTACGCCATGGCGGGGCCTTTGGCATCGGCTGCCGAGCGAACAAAAATCCGCCAGTCGCGGTTAAGGCCTTCTTGCAACCGCTCAAAAGGAATGGCAACCCATTTACCCTCGGCATCTTTTTCTTTCAATGTTGGCTTCCATGGACTTTCTTGATCCCATTGACTGGCATTGACTGGTTGGCCATCAATCTGAAGATAAATCAATACTGTCTTTTTTGGATTTTTTACTTTTCGTTCTGCCAGAAGGAGGGGTACAGTTTCAGTCTTTAGACGTTGAGTGGTAAATCCACGCTTGGCAAAAGCAGCTTCGCACCATTGCACATTTTTTTCAATGTCTTCGGGGTTGTGCGCATCATTTGGCAACGAATGCAATTCATAAAATTCCTTGAATGAAGCTATTGCAAATTTTTCGGCAATTCTATCGAGGTTGGAGTTGGTAGATTTTTGCGCCACTGAATGGCAAGAAATCAAAACGGTAAAAAAAAACAGTATGTATCTCATGGTTGATTTCAGGTCACTGATAGTTAACAAATCATTTTAAATATTTTTTGGGTAGCGCAAAGCCCATACTTTCTGCACACCAAAAGATGTTCACAATGTAATAGCGGTTTTTATCTTTGAATAGCTGAATGGAATTGATTCCGCGATTCGTCACAGGTCCGTCATTTTTCTCTTTTGTTTCATAGGTGCTGAAGGCATGAACCAATGTTCCATACGCTTCCGTCTTCCTGCTCAATTCCTTTTCAAAGAAACCCGTAGGAATCCTGGACTTAAAGAGTTCAACGTATTCATCTGGACTCATAGGCTTAGGAATCAGCTCACCCGATTCACCTTTTCTTGTAGGGATGAGTCTGGCGTCTGGTGTAAATAAATTTTTGAAGCGATCCCAGTCGCGAGTAGCGCCCGGTTCGCCTGAGATTATTTGGTATACTGTACCGATGATCGCATCTACAGATTTCACATCATCCGAGTAATCTTTAGGTTGGGAGAATGCCGAGGAAGAGATTACAATCAGAAATAGAAGAATCAGTTTTTTCATAAAGTTATTAATCTAACGCCTTTACTCCGGGTAAAACTTTCCCTTCAAAATATTCTAATAAAGCGCCACCGCCTGTAGAGACATAACTCACCTTTTCTTCGAAGCCAAACTTGGCCACTGCCGCGGCTGAGTCGCCACCGCCAATTAAAGAGAACGCACCTTTAGCAGTTGCACGAACTACGGCTTCGGCAATGGTCTTTGTTCCCTTCTCGAATTTCTCCATTTCGAATACACCCATGGGACCATTCCAAAGTATAGTTTTAGATTGTTCCACCACTTTACTAAAGACCACACTTGCTTGCGGCCCAATATCAAGCCCCATCCAACCCGGCTCAATGGCATTGTTGTTACTAATTTTTGTATTGGCGTTTGCATCGAATTTATCCGCTACGATTGAATCGATGGGCAAGTGTAATTCTACTCCCTTTGCTTTAGCTTTTTGGATTAGCTCTTTGGCAAGATCAAGTTTATCCTCTTCAACTAAGGAATTTCCAATACTCCCGCCAAGGGCTTTGAAAAATGTGTAGGCCATACCTCCACCAATAATTAGGTGGTTTACTTTATCCAATAGTTTCTCGATGATTAAAATCTTATCTGAGATTTTAGCCCCACCCATTATTGCTGTAAAAGGCTTCGCGGCATTGCCCAGTACTTTTTTAGCGTTGTCAAGTTCAGCAGCCATTACAAAGCCTGCGCATTTTTCTTGGAAGAACTGCGCCACGATGGTGGTGGAAGCGTGGGCGCGATGGGCAGTACCAAAGGCATCGTTCACATACACATCTCCATGCTTCGATAATTTTTCCGCGAAAGCGAGATCTCCTTTTTCTTCTTGTTTGTAAAAGCGCAGATTCTCCAATAGCAAAACTTCTCCTGGTTTTAGCGTGGCAGAAAGTTTATATGAATCATCGCTAATACAGTCAGTAGCAAATTTGACAGATACACCCAAAAGTTTCTCCGTAGTTTTGATGGCGTGTTTTAAAGAGTATTTTTCCTCAGGCCCTTCATTAGGTCTTCCCAGGTGTGACATCAGAATGCAACTGCCTCCGTCTTTTAGTATTTTCTTAAGGGTAGGAATGGTGGCACGAATGCGGTTATCGTCTGTGACGGCAAAGCTTTTATCTAGTGGTACGTTAAAATCTACGCGAATGAGGGCACGCTTGCCATTAAAGTTGATGTCATTGATGGTTTTCATGAATCTGATTTATTTATTATGGGGCGAAATTTACGAATCCAACCGGACTATGCCCTATTTTTAATCGTTAGCTTCTCCGCAACCGTTTTAATTTCATGAAATCCAATTGTTTTGGAATATCTGCTGTTTATATTGCAATAGGACTCAATGTTAAATTGTGTCTGTATCATTATTCCAAGAAAAGCAAGGTTTAAAATACCTTTAAGGTGATGTTTTGACTGTTTAAGAAAATATTGAAGAGAATATGAAAAATTTGGGTAGAATAATTAAAGAAAATCTGGTGATGGTCAGTATGATCACCATCATGATTTTGATTGCCACAGGAACCATATTTACCTGGCTTAATAAAAGAAAGATTGTAGAAACTACCCTGCTAAAGTCGCAGGCTGAAGAAGTGAAGCAACGGTTGGATATGATCTTCTCAAGTCACCTCCGACAAATAGACTTAGGCTTAAGAGGATACGCGTTAACAAAGAGCGAGCAACTTCTGGATCCTTTGAAAACGGGTATAAGGGCTAATGAGTTAAACCTTCAGAAATTAGACAGTCTTTTAAGGATACAAAAACTGGACACCAGTTTTGCTAAATTTAATAAAATAAAAAAAGGTATTTCTGACTACATTAAATATTCAATGTTGATGAAAAAGGAGGCGGAGATTGATAGCATGAAACAATTTGTGGTAATGTTAAATAAAGACATCGGCTATGATTTATGGAGGGTGTTCGCTCCCTTTAGTGCAAGCCACATTATATATGAAGATGCTGTAATAAAAAAGGCGCAATCAGATTATGAGGCTGCTCTGAATCGAAATATTTTTATTCAGATCATCTTGGTATTAATTGGTTTTCCTTCTCTTGGATTTGTTATTTATGTCACGAGAAAAGATGTGAAGGATAGGCGAAAATTAATTATTGAGTTAGCTGAGAATAATAGAAAATATTTATTCGATCCGGGAACAGAACTCACAGTTAAAAATCCAAAAGAGGTTGTTGAAAACTCAATCCGGAATTTTAAGAAAGCTTCTGAATTTGTGAAAGGAATTACCTCTAAAAATTATCAAGTGCAATGGGTTGATCTCGATCAAGGCAATGCAGTAAAGAATTCAAATACCCTGGCTGGCGAATTGGTAAAAATGCGGGATCAGATGATTTTAGCAAAGCAAGAAGATGAAAGGAGATTATGGGTCAATGAGGGATTGGCAAAATTTTCTCAGCTGGTTCGAAACCATCAGGCTAACTTAACGAAGCTTTCGGAAGAAGTTATACGGTTTTTAGCGCAGTATATTAATGCGCAGCAGGGAGGTCTATTTGTATTGAATGACGAAACTGATACGGAGAAATTTTTAGAACTCAAAGCATGTTATGCGTTTGATAAAAAGAAGTTCATAACAAAGCGAATTGAAATTGGCGATGGAATTATAGGGCAGACTTATTTAGAAGGAGAAGCGGTTGTTTTACGAGAAGTACCATCAGACTATGTAGAAATTACGTCTGGCCTGGGTCACGCAACGCCCACCTGTTTATGCATAATTCCATTAAAGTATAACGATAAAATAGAAGCGGTACTGGAGTTAGCTTCGTTTCACTTCTTTGAATCCTATCAAATGGATTTTCTGGAAAAGGCTGGCGAGTTTGTTGCTGCGGCTATTATCGGAGCCAAAGTTACATCCCGAATGAAAATATTGTTGGATCAATCCCAGAACCAATCAGAAATTTTGCATGCACAGGAGGAAGAAATGCGGCAGAACATGGAAGAAATGCAAGCCACACAAGAAGAAATGGCAAGAAAAGAAAAAGAGATTGGTAAAGTGTTGGATCAATCTATTGAAAATGAAGAATTACTTAAAGCAAAAATTACGGAAATCAATAGAATAGAAGAAGCGAACAAAAAACAGACTGATGCCATGCTCAAGGAAATGGATCAAAATCGAAAGATTATGAGCCAGGTAATAGAAGAGCTTCCGGAAAAGATATTTTTAAAGGATGAAGAAGGACGTATGATCCTTTTGAACAGTGCGATAGCAGCAGGTTATAAGAAATCAGTTTCGGAATTGATTGGTAAAAGTGATTTTGATCTCTTTCCTAAAGAAATCGCAGCTACCTTTTGGGCAAAAGAAAAAGAAATCATCACAACCGGTAAGCCACTCACAATGTATGAAGATTTTCCAGATGCGAGTGGACAGATAAGAAATCTCTATACAGTAAAAATGCCGTTTCATTTTCCGGGAACCAAAAAAATTGGTATCCTGGGGTATCAGGTTGATATAACGGAAATTAAGCGAATGGAAAATAAAGTTATGGATGCAGAAGTCGCAATTCAAAAGAAATCAGAGGAGTCTTTAAAGTATATGAAGAATTACCAACAAACCTTACTCAATATTCTTGATCAGCTCCCTCACAAGGTTTTTCTTAAAGATAAAGATGGCAAGATGGCCCTTGCAAATACCATTGTAGCAAAGGCGCACAACATGAGTGTTGATGAACTTATCGGCAAAAGTGATTTTGATTTTGTGGATGCAAAGACAGCACAAGATTGGCGAAACCAGGAGCTCGCTATTATTGAGAAAGGAAGTGAAACGTATATTTTCGATGAGACTCTACACAATAAAACAAAAACACTGAAGAGTACTAAAATGGCATTTTACATTCCCCACCTTAATCAAACTGGATTACTCGGTATTCAAACTGATATTACTGAACTTCAGGAATTAAAGAAACAAGCAGCGAAACACAAAAGTTAATGGTAGGGTTACCCTAATCTCCAAAACTTATCCCCAATCCCTTGGCGGCCTTTACCAGATATCCATCCTTGGACACAAAGTTAGAATTTCGGGTTGCTTCCTCCAGGGTAACGGAAGATATAGTATTGTTTTTTAATGTGACCATCTTGCCGTAGTTACCCTCCAGTAAAAGTTCAAAAGCCTTAACACCGAATAGTGTCGCTAATACCCTATCAAATGCCGTAGGGCTTCCACCTCGTTGTACATGTCCTAAAACGGTTTCTCTTATTTCGGCTGTGCAGCCAGCATCTTTCAATTGCTTTGAAAGTTGAAAGGCTACTCCACCTAGCCGAACATGTTCTGATCCTTTCGAACCATGTGTGGCCGTGACTCCTCCATCTTTTAATTTTGCCCCCTCAGAAACCACGATATTAACAAACCCATGCCCGTTTTTATATCTCGATTGAATGCGCTTAACTAATTTCTTAACGTTGTATGGAATTTCAGGGATCAAACAAATTTCAGCGCCTCCGGCAATGGCAGTGTGCAAGGCAATCCATCCTGCATCGCGGCCCATAACTTCCATTATCATTACGCGGTCATGGCTTTCGGCCGTGGTCACCAGTTTATCAAAACTATCGGTGGCAATTTGCACAGCGGTTTGAAATCCGAAGGTCATATCGGTAGCCGATAAATCATTGTCGATTGTCTTAGGAACACCAATGATGTTAAGTCCCTTTTCAAAAAGTGCTTGGGAAATTTTTTGAGAACCATCGCCACCAATATTGATTACGGCATCAAACCCTAATGACTTAATACGGTTCACCAATTCAGCTGAGCGGTCAATGAATTTTATAGAGCCATCGGCCTGTGGAACGGGGAAGTTTATAGGATTCCCTTTATTAGTTGTCTTTAAAATGGTACCGCCCTTTACGTGGATGCCGGCTGTTTTAGCACGGGTTAGTTTAATCAACTCCGGAGGCTCGCTGAACACACCGTTGAAGGCTTCCTTACTTCCGTAAACCTCCCATTCTTTTTCCCTTCTTGCACGCTTGGCAATGCCGCGGATTACTGCATTAAGCCCAGGGCAATCACCACCGCCAGTAAGAATTAATAATTTTTTTGCCTTTTCCATAATCACACAATTTTTAATCGCTCGCTTGTAAGTAATTCATAAAATAACTCAAAAGAATGCAGCTTAAGGAAGATTGAGGGAAGAATTTTGCAATGATGCTAGGAGGCGGCTCGCCTTAGTCGATCATTGATTGCCCTGCCCAGGCCGATGTTAGGGACTTCCTCTGCGAAAATGATTTGTATGTCTAGTTTGTCTAGTTTCCGCAAAGCGGAAAAAAGATTTTGAGCCGCTTCCTCCAACCTTCCAGAAGGAGAGAGGACATATTGCCTTTGAGGATCAACACCTGCCAAAAGCTTTTCAAACCTGAGAACCGCAACTTCATTTACTCCAAATTTCTCTAATGAATCTAATGGAGAACCCAAGATCAATCGTCTGTTTGGTGCGTAATGACTTTTCAACTGGCCGGGTGCTTTTGGATTGGACGAGGTGTTGAGTTGGATATTCATACTCCCAACAATCGATTCAATTTGTTCTACACTTAATCCACCCAACCGATAGATTGTCACTTCATCTTGGTCAAAGCCAACGATGGTTGATTCAATGCCAACTTTGCATTCACCACCATCTAGGATGTATTTTATTTTATCGCCTAATTGTTCGTTTACATGATGTGGATTAGTAGGGCTAACATATCCAAATGGATTAGCGCTAGGTGCAGCCAGAGGAAACGGCAAAGTGCGGAGTAGTTCACTGGTCAAAGAATGATCCGGGCAGCGAATGCCAACAGTTTCTAATCCGGACGTTACTAAATCCGGTATGATGGCTTTTCTGGTGAGCAATAATGTTAACGGCCCCGGCCAGAATGTGTCAACTAATTTTTTCGCTTTCGCGGGAACATTCTCCACAAACCGTTCAGCAAACTTCAGCTCAGCAACATGAACAATTAATGGATCAAAGTAAGGGCGATCTTTGACGTTGAATATTTTAGTCACCGCTTCAACAGCTAACGCATTGCCTGCCAAACCATAAACAGTTTCTGTGGGGATCGCAACGAGTTCTCCTTGTTCCAGTAATGCTTTAGCTTTTAGAATGTCTTTGCCGATTTCTGCCATCGGGCAAAGTTACAAGTTCAGCGCAATTTTTCTTTCATCCTTAAAACAGATTGCTCGCTGGTAAACCGCTCGAGGTCAGCGAGGGCAACCCACTTTACATCGTGCGACTCTTCGCTGACGATGATTTCATCTTGCTCATTGGCTATTAATAAAAAGCGTATGTCGTAGTGATCGTGTTGAGGAAACTCTTTGCGCAGGGGGATGGTATGGATATCGATATCAAAAATATCTTCCTTTACATTAAATTTTTTAATGCCCGTTTCTTCTTCGGCTTCGCGTAAAGCAACAGCCAGAATATTTTCATCACCATCGGCATGGCCTCCAGGCTGTACCCATTTGTTTAGCTTGGCATGATGAACAAGCAGGGCTTTGGTGTAGGTCTTATTTAAAATCCACGCTGAGCCGGTGATATGCCCTGGCAAATGAGTTCGTTGAAAAGCGTTCTGATCTTTAAGCAGCGCTAAAAATGGAATGATAAAGTTACTTTCTTCAATGAAAGCGGTTGAATAACTCTCCAGCGATTTGATGAGGCCTTCCTTATTCATCCTTGGGAGAGATCATTCCTTGTCTACGATTCAATAGGTAGGATATGCTATTGAATAACAATTGTTACTTTATTAAATTTCCCATCTTCCAGCTTGCCAATCTTCTCACCGCCTCCCATATTGTCTTTATCACCTTTCTTAACTAAAACGAAATAGGCGATGGCTTTAATTTTTTTAAATCTAAAAACTCCTTTTGCATCGGTAGTGCCCTCGGCTAAGGCGTTTTTCTCCTGATTATAATTGTCTTCCGTCTCAAATAATTTTATAGACGCACCCTCAACAGTATTGCCCAACTCATCTCGTACTGTAACCGTAAGGGAGGTGTTAATTAGTTGAGTGGGGTCGAAAGTGAATGAAATACTAATCAGGGATAATAGTAAAATGACAGATTGAAGTTTCATAGTGTTACGATTTGTATTTTAGTTAGCGCAATAATACCACACCACCGCGTTGTTCTCGTGTTCCCTCTTGTGGGCGGAAAGAACTTTGGTAACGAATAACATACGAATAGGTACCACCTGGTAAAGGTTGCCCTGCATTGTTTCCGTAACCGCCATTCCATTTAAAATTCTTGTCTATAGATTCAAATACCAATTCGCCCCAGCGATTGAATATGGCTACTTCAAAATTATCGGTAACGAAGAAACTATAGACGAAGAAGTGATTATTGATCCCATTTTCTACCTGACTGGTTGGCCGGAAGGCATTAGGGCCAACAATTTTAGGAATACATTCATTCAAGACTTCTGTTTGGTCTGAGTTCGTGCAGCCAAACGAGTTGGTAAAGGCAACTTTAAAAATTCCATCTGTGTTTGCATTATAAATCTGGGTGAAATAACTGAGCGAAGTAAAAGATGAAGCCGTACTCTTTCTAAACATCCAATCGTAGGTGGTATGCAATCCCGGATTTAAATCAACGGACGATGTCTTAGGATCTTTGTTATCAGGATCGCTACAAATAATTACTCTGTCTATTAATTCACCTTGGGGCAATGGAGCTTTTGTAATAAGAATGCTCGCTTCCGCACTACAGCTTGCCTTGCTGATCTTGACTTTGTAGTTGCCTGCTATCGAGTCTTTAAGTGTTGGCTGTGTTTTCTGAGCAATTGGTGTTGAGCTGTTATTGAAGAACCATGAGTAGGTAATAACGCCTGTAGCAGTAGTTGCAGAAGTGATGGTAAAGGGTTTGCCATCATCACAAGCTTGGGTAGCGGTGATACTGGCATCTACCAGGCCACTAACCGCTACAGGCGTTGCTGCTGAGCGTACAATACATCCATTGACAGCGTCAACTACTTCAATAGCATAAGAAGCCCCATCATCGGCAGTCGTGATTGAAATTTGAGGCCCTAACTGATCTAGGACTAAATTTCGGAACCAGCGATAGGTGTAGCTGCCTGCTGGGGTCACCGCAGATGATAGCAATGCAGTGGTTGCACAAGCATTACTTTGTGTAAAAGTGGGTATAATGGGACCATTGTATACAATTGAAGTGGATTGTGATATAATACACCCACCTGGTATCGTGGCATCAACTTTATAAGTTCCACTAGCATTC
This sequence comes from Cytophagales bacterium, assembly GCA_043757225.1. Taxonomy (GTDB): domain Bacteria; phylum Bacteroidota; class Bacteroidia; order Cytophagales; family Cyclobacteriaceae; genus ELB16-189. The sequence continues at coordinate 10,635 of JAYVPS010000193.1, forward strand.
GTATTGGCTAAATTAATTGTGGGACCGGCTGTTGTTGTTCCATTTGGTAAGATCCAAATAAAAGTCCCTCCACTAGCTATTGTTGCAGTCAATGTTGCTGGGTTAGTACAAAGAGAGGGTGTGATAGTAACGGTAGGGATAATTGGATTAACTAACTGATTAAAAACATATGTACAGCCAAGTCCACCACCATCACGAACCTGAATCGAATAATTTCCGGGCTTAAGTGATGCAGTGTTTCCAACTTGAGGGCCAACAACGATAAAACTTGGTGGTAGTACAGGTATCGGTATGAATGTGTATTGTAATGCACCCACAGTTCCTGCAGTAGCTGTTACTGTAACTAACGATGGATCACACGTTGTAAACGTTGCGGAAGCTGTAAACACTGCATCGGACAATGCTAATGCACTGGAAATAGTACAGCCTGAAATCTGATCTGTTACAATCCCAGAGTAAGTGCCGGCTCGCTGACCTGCAATTGGCCCAATGGTAGAGGGCGCAATCTGGTCTATTCCTGGTTGAGTAAAAGTTGGGCCACTAATAAAATAGGAATATGGGCCACCAGCAGGAGTAGTTGAAGCAAATGATATCGTCAGGCTGCCATCAGCATTGTTACAAGTAGGATTGACCCCAGTAAAACTAAATGATGGTGACACTTTAACCGTAACCACTATTTGGTCTGTTACTTTGCAGGTCGTTAGTGGATCGGTGACTGTTACAGAGTAATTAAGTGAAGCAGGCAATGTCGTATCTACTGCCTGAGTTTGAGAGTTATTTCCATTACCTGCCCCATTGAGTGACCAAACATAAACAGCTCCCGGATTCTTCGCATCTAAATTTGCTGTAGCATTATTTTGGCAAACGTCTAAGTCTGGTCCCAAATTTACCTGTGGTCTGTTATCGGCTACCAAGGATTGAGCCGTTGCTTTACACCCATTAGCATCAGTAGTAGTTACTGAAATAACCGCAGGATTTGTAATAATTACAGTTCGGGAGGTTGCTCCATTAGTCCAAATGTATGAGGTCGCTGGCCCGGCATCGAGCGTGACAGGCCCATTGCAAAGAGGAGAAGCCTGCGGATTAGTTGGCTTAGCCGGTGCCGGATTTATTTTTACACTTTGAACAATAGTGGTGTCTAACCCGCATCGATTAGTTAATCGCATCGACACAGTATATGTTCCTGAGGCAGCGTATTTATGCTTTGGGGTAGAAACAGTGCTACTGGCCCCATCGCCAAAAGCCCATTGAAATTTATCAATGGCATCCGTTGGTGTGCCATTAAATTTAGTCGTATCCCCAACACAAACTCCAGCAAATGAAAATCCGGGCCCACCAAAGCCGTTACCTTGTTGTTGTATAAAATTAGGTAAGCCTAGTCGGCTGTTAGTACCAGCTGCAAGCGAAAAGCCATTAAAATTGACAGACGAGCTAGTCGGAATTTTATTTTCATTAGCGGTGATAGTTCCCAACGTTTTGTTACTGGCTGCATCGTTATAAGCCATATAGATTTGTCCGTCTGGTGCAAGTTGTAATGCACCCATCTCCATGGATTTTGTAATTTTCTGCAAAAATACGGGAGGTTTAATATCTAAACTATCTAGGTAGTATTCAAAAATTTCAGATTCAGTTGCAGTAGGCGCTCCCTTAACGGTGGCAAATAACTTTCGAGCTCCGGCAGAAAACTCAATACCATAAACTTGCCCGTTGGGTTCATTCATATCGACCTTTCGGTAGTTCCTGATTTGTCCAGTAGTGTCATTGAGTTGAAATACTTCGATGACATTGCTCGTGCCCGGTGTTGATAGTGGTATGGCTAAACTATTTCGGGGGCCTAACTTCATGTAGCCCTGTCCATTTTGTGTTGTCTTGAATGAATGAATGGAGCCGATCTCAGTATAGACAGCTTCACCAATTCCCTGATTTGTAATCCGGTAGCTTCTAAACGTGTTGTTGCCATATTCATGGGCAACCATCCATCTACCATTGGCCGTAATGTGCTCCGTACTTTTTGTAAATAGCAGTATATTTTTTTTCGTTACCGCACCATTACCATTATTTTTCTTTAAGTCAAAAAGGGAATAGCGAAGTTCATAAGTTTGGGAGTCAGGAATCTGTTGTGTCGTAAAAATATAGTAAAGAGTTTCATCACCGGGTACAGAAACAATTAATGAGGATTGCGATGAATTGGGATCGCCTCCAATACCAACATCAATTTGCGTATTAGTTCTGTCGTACACTTTGTCACCATCCGTGTAAAAAATTGCCATGCCATTTCGGTCGCAAACGATGGCGCAACCTGCTGGAGCATCCATAGCGCTTACATTTCCAGGAGACTTGGGGTCGGGGAGAGCAATGGGCGATGGTTTCTTATTAAAATTTATTCCTGCTTTGTTCCCGAAGTACCAAATATTGCTCCGCTGATCTTGCAGCTTATATTCTTTTACATTCACACCTGCATAAGTAGAGCAACCCGTGGCATCGGTAACAACCACATAGTAATATCCGGCAGAGTCTGGTTTTAAAGTAGGCCCGGTATTTCCATTTGACCAATTGTATGATGTTGCTGTTCCCTGTGTGACTTTTACTTTAACAGAAAATTGCGTTGGCGATGAGCTTCCTCTCGGAGGTGGAAATTCAGAGCGACAGGCGGTAGTATCTTGTACCAATTGAATCTTCAAATCAAACTTATTAATGACAACAGGTTGTGTAACTGTTTTCTTTGTACCCTGATAAAAAGCGGTAAGCGTAACAGAATAACTTTGATTGTTAGTGAATTTATGGATCGGACTCCAGGCCTTCGAACTTTGGCCATCACCAAAATTCCAGCGCAAGCTATCGGCATTGGGCTTTACATCAGGGAAAAATGTAACATTATTATTTTGGCAATTATTAGGAGTGGTAGTAAAAGCAATTGTTAAATTAGGATTGGCAGGTGGCGCGAAGGTAGGAAACTGAGTTGCTTTAAAATCAATAGCTCCAAAAGGTTGAGCCGTTCGGATTACCCGAGAGGCAATGGTATCAGTCTTAGTAAATTTGTCTATAAGAAACGAGCCACCACTTACGGCCTGATACAAATGATAGATAGCACTATCGGGTGCTAATTGCAAACCATAACTTCTAAAAATGGGCGTAGTTAAGATGGTAGCTATTACGGTAGTAGGTGTTCCTGGATTTGAGTTCTTGTAATCATATTGAAGAAGGTCAGCATTGATACCGGCTTCACCGACTCTGGAAAGATAAAGATATTGGCCTCCTTTTTCGTCCCATTGAATATCATAGATCGATTGGCTGGCAGTAGTTGGTAAACCTGTGTTAAAAATGTAGCGATCAAAAACAATTACACCTGTGGTCGGATTAAAGTCAGCTATCAGCGCATCATCATTCGTGCTCTGAGTTGAGATGGCAATCTTTTTTAACTTGTGATTATACGAGAAATTTCCAACCGAAATAGGAAGGCCGATTCCCCCTGATGAAGTTGTAAGAAATGTTCCAGCGGTATAACTCGCTGCGTTAATTAACGTAGCCATATAGTTAGTGGAACTATTTTGATGGGTGATAAGCCAAAAGTCTGTGCCATTGGAGTGTGGAATAACCAACATAGCTTCTGATCTGTTAGAGAGTCCTGGAACCGCTGCATTTTTATTGGCGACTTCCACATTGCCTTGGGCAGGAGCGGGGAAAGCTGCATTTCCAAAAAGAGCCATGTCAACAACACTGCTTGTAATAGAGCCGCCCGTGGTAAAGTTGGCACTATTGGCAAAAACAAAGTATTTGTTTGGTTGTGCTGGTATTGGGCTAATAACTACCGGTTGATTATTCGATGAATTTCCAAGTAGGCCACTTCCATTTGGCATCAATAAATGACACCCATCATAAATTCGATTTCCATCGGTATAAAACAAAAGGTTAGCAGTGGCTGGGTCAGTAGCTACGCCACTTCCGCCAGTTCCAAAAGGAAGTGCTTGGTTGGTGACTGCCTGCGCCTTGTTGGTTCCTCGGTTAAAACGAATGCCATCAACTGTGTTTCCAAAATACCAATTGTGTTGAGATAAGTTTTGAGCCAGGGATATCCCCAGATTAAAAAATAACAACCCAATAATAATAATGGCTGATCGCATCATATGATAAAAATTAAACTCTTCTTTCTCTTCACGCCCTTTAATTCATTCATAGAGAAAAGTAAACTCAAATTTACAACGTTCAATTGCTACTAAAGTATACAATTTGGTCAAAAATACCGTTAAAGAGTCAAAAGGTCGGTATTTGTAGCTAAATCCTTTTTTTAATGTCTTCAATCAATTTAATTTGCCTACTTGAAAAAAGATATATCTAATTTTTTAATGCGCGGTGGTTCGAGTTGGGTTATAGCATTGTTGATTCTGCTTACTGCGCCTTCGGTAACTGCTCAAGACCCTCAATTTTCACAGTTCTATGCCGCGCCCTTGTACCTCAATCCGGCTTTTGCAGGATCGACAGGGCAGGCGAGAGTAGGCATGAACTATCGCAACCAATGGCCCTCTATTGATGCTAACTTTAATACTATTTCCGCTTATGCGGATACGTATATTGAAAGTAAGAACAGTGGCGTTGGGGTCTTAATCAATCGAGATAAAGAGGGAACGCTCGGTCTTCAATCAATGAGTATTTCATTACAATATGCCTATGATCTCCAGCTCATAAAAGGCTTATCATTTCGGCCCGGTTTTCAGGCAGGAGTTTATAATCGCTCTATCAATTTTGACAGGCTAACCTTTGGAGACCAGCTTGATCCTGCAACAGGCCAACTGAAATCAGGTGCTTCAGCAGAGGGATTGAATACAGGACAGTCTATATTTTTTCCGGATATTTCGATGGGTGGGTTATTATACTCACAGCGCGCATGGCTCGGGTTTGCAGCTCATCATCTTACTCAACCGGACCAGTCGTTAGTGGGTTCACCAGATATTTTGGCAATGAAACTTTCAGGGCATGCCGGTTGGAAATTTTATTTAACACCGGGTGCGATGGGTGAGGGGTTTTATAAGAAACCACGTGAGCGGAGTATTGCACCGGCTCTCCAATATCGCCACCAAGGCAAGTTCGACCAAATGGATTTGGGATTGTATTACACCTTCGAGCCGTTGATCATTGGAACATGGTATCGGGGCGTACCATTTAAATCGGTGAACGGTATTGTTAACAACGAATCTATCGTGTTGCTTATTGGATTCACCAAAAAGGGACAGAAAGACATTCTTAACATTGGCTATAGCTACGACTATACCATTTCTAAACTGGGCACCGGCAGCGGAGGCGCCCATGAATTTAGCTTAGTCTATTCTTGGTCAACGCGAGACCCTCGCAAACCACCAAAAGATAAGTTGGTGATTCCTTGTCCGGACTTTTAAGTTTTTGGTTAGGATGCAATCATTGGAAACCGGAGCCAATTTATTCCTCGGAGTTCCCCCCAATTTTACAAACATTATCCAACCCCAAATGCATAAGAGCGTCTCCTGCATTTACCACAGGATTGTTATTGAGGCCAACAACATACCCTGTAACGGGTGATTTAATTTGCTCCTTAAATTCACCAAACGGATCGGTAAGTTCACCAATCCATTGATTTTTTTGAACAAGTGCGCCATACTTGACCGAGGTTTGAAAAAGCCCGCCATTCCTCGCCCGAACCCACGATGAACTCCAAATAACTCTATTCTCTTCTTTGGGGGCAGGAGCCGTGTCGATCATGCTTAGGTGTTTCATTAACCGAAGTGTTCCCTCTACACCTTGCTCGATAGCATATGGGTCAAAGCGAAGTGATTCGCCACCTTCGTAAACAATAATATTTTTCCCGTGCTTGTAAGCAGATTGTCGCAGGGAATGTGGACGAAAAGGCGAATCGATAGTGAAGGGTGCATGAAATGCATTTGCCAGTTCCACATTTCTTTCATCGTCCATCATGCAGCGAACTTGCGGGTAGTTGGTGCGCATTGCACCACCGGTATGGAAGTCGATGCCATAATCAATAAAGGGTATTACTTCTTTCATTAAATGATACGCGACCCGCGCGGCCAATGACCCAGTTTTACTTCCCGGAAAGGAGCGGTTGATGTCTTTACCATCGGGTACTTCGCGTGAATAATTTAAAAATCCATACACATTGATAACAGGCATACAAACTACAGTTCCACGTTTTACTCGCATATGGCCAGAATCAATAATTCTTCTCACGATCTCCATCCCATTGATTTCATCACCGTGCATTCCCGCAGTGAGTGCCAGTACCGGTCCGTCCTCTACCCCACGATAAACATAAATGGGTGTATCGATTTGAGTACGAGAGGGCAACCGGGCAATGTTGATATTGATTTCCTTAAACTCACCCGGTTTAATGAGCTGATCGGCAATTATTACTTCCTTCATTTAACTTTTATCGATTAGTATTAAGAGAACCGCAGTAAGATAGAGGACAGTTGAAATCAAAATTCAAACGAAAGGAATTTTGAACCAATAGCGTCTGCCAGAAACATGACGAACATCAAATATTGCGGAGGAAATACTCAGCAAGGTTTTTTCAATCAGCATAGACTAAGCATTAATTTTATCTTTCTGTATCCTCTTCTTTCCCACGTTGGCTTCTAGGTATTGAATAATCTTTTCTCCAATATCAACTTTGGTAGCGCCTTCAATTCCTTCCAATCCTGGAGATGAGTTGACTTCGATAATCAAGGGTCCTCTTTTAGACGGAAGCATATCAACACCGGCAACGCCTAAGCCCATTTTATTTGCCGCAATGATGGCAGCATGTTTTTCGTGGCGATTCAGTTTCACTACCATAGCGGTTCCTCCACGATGAAGGTTGGAACGAAACTCACCGTCCCGTGCTTGCCTTCTCATAGCTCCCACCACTTCGCCATTAACGACAAATGCCCGGATGTCTGCACCCTTGGCTTCTTTAATAAATTCTTGTACAATAATCCTTGTCTTTACTCCGTGAAAAGCTTCGATTACAGATTGAGCTGCCTTTTTATTTTCTGCCAACACAACCCCAATTCCTTGTGTTCCTTCTAGAAGTTTAATCACAACCGGTGCTCCGCCTACGGCTTCAATTACTCCTTCCGTATCTTTCGAGTAATCCATAAAGATGGTTTTAGGCATACCCAACCCTGCACGAGAAAGTATCTGTAGGCTACGCAGCTTATCACGAGATCGAATTAATGCCTGAGATTCAACGGCTGTAAAAACTTTCATCATTTCAAACTGACGCACTACGGCTGCACCATAAAAAGTGACAGAGGCGCCTATGCGGGGGATGATGGCATCAAAATAATCTAGCTTACGACCATTATACCACACCATTGGGTTTTTCTTTTCAATTACCAACATGCACTTCATGTGGTCAATGATTTCTACTTTGTGCCCACGCTTTTCACCTGCTTCTTTTATCCGTTTGGTGGAATATAATTTTGAATCGCGCGAGAGAATTGCAATGTTCATAATGCCGATTTAGATTCAAAGTACACGTCTTTTTTGGTAACATCAATAAGGAATCGTTTTCTTAAAATTCGTCTACCTAACAAAACCGGAAACCGTAGTTTCTCGCGATCACTCAGTGTAAACTCAGCTTTAATGGTGAGATCAAAAATTTTAATAGCTGTTTTGATAACAAACCGCATTTCGGCTTCACCGAAAGAATTTTTTATTTCGCGCTGAGTAAATCTCTTCACCGTGAATTTCATCCCAGTAAATTCGGGATGCTCTTCATCTAACAAGACGAACTCCAGTTTGCCATTCACTACTTCTACCTTTGAGCAATGCAGACTGCTGGTATAAGCACCTGTATCGATTTTGGCATGGATATTAACCAGCCCAAGGCCCGGTAAGTCGACTCGATCTGATCTTCCAAGTATTTGCATGGTATAAAGCCTTCAAACTAACTGTATTTTATAGGAATAAAAAAGCCCCGCCTGATGGAATCAAACGGGGCTTGTGCTTTAAGTGATAATTTTATCCCTTTGTGATTTTGAAAGAAACGGAAGTGTTTTCCCATTTCAATACAACTATGCCATTTTCTACACTAATTAAAAAGGTCTCAACGAAGCTTGTTGTTTTTGTTGGTATAACTTTCACCCTTACTACATCTTGCTTGTCAGTATAATCATAGTGCCCCCACTTAATGTCTTTGTTGATAATGATGATCCATTCATTTTCATTGGGAATGGAATACAAACCATATTTTCCTTTGGGTACTGCCTGAC
>JAYVPS010000194.1:0-18840 GCA_043757225.1 Cytophagales bacterium
TGTGAATGGTGTATAGTTGGCTTCGTTAATAAAGCCCCAGCCTATAACAATAAAAATAATTACAATGGAAACTTTAATGACTACTATGATTGAATTGAGGCCGGCTGATTCCCTAGTCCCTTTAATCAAGACCAATGTTAGTAGAAATAAAATAAATACAGCCGGCAAATTAATAATCCCCGTAACTCCACTCAATGAGGTTTCCATTGGCCCATGGCACCATTGATAGGGTATCGATCCGCCTAACAAGCTATTCAAGTATTCGCTCCATGCAATAGAGACGGTGGCGGAAGCCAAGGCATATTCCAAAACCAATGCCCAACCGATGATCCAAGCCATAAACTCACCCATCGTAACATAGGCGTAAGCATAAGCACTTCCTGCGATTGGAATCATAGAAGCAAATTCTGCATAGCATAATCCTGCGAAAGCGCAGCCAATGCCTCCAATAATATAGGAGATCACAACGGCCGGGCCAGCAGCCTCACCAGCTGCTGCGGCTGTGCGTACAAAAAGTCCTGCACCGATAATGGCGCCTATTCCTAGTGCAATCAGGTTCCAAACGCCAAGCGTTCGTTTTAATCCTTTTTCGGAATCACCAGCTTGTGCCATCAGTTGTTCCAACGGCTTTCTTATAAAGAGACTCATGAATAGTATGTTACGTGAATATTAACCTTAAAAATAGAAAGAATATTGAATTAAGGAAGCCTTAATTTTTTTGATCGGTAGGGATTCGGCAAGTCTTTAATGCAAAGATTGGTTCAAAAGTTAAATCATTGTTTAGCTTCTATTTATTCGCTTTCGCGGGATCAAACCTAACTCGCACCAACACTTCGCTTTCTACAGGTACCCTGTCTTCTGTGGTAGGATACCATGCCGGACCTTCTTTCACAAGGCGAAGTACTTCCTGATCGCAGCCATGCCCCAGGCTTTTGATAATATTAAATTCGTCCAAGCTCCCATCTGTACGCACAGTAAACTTTATTGCTACTTTTCCTTTGATTTTTAGTGCTAAGGCTTCAACTGGAAATTGCAAACTTTTTTCTAAATATTTATCGTATGCCTTTCTTCCGCCAGCCGGCTCGGCCAGTTTAATGATCGGCACTCTTTCTAAATCATCTCGGATCCCCATAGCGGTAACAACAACCTCGCTCAACTGAGCAACATCTTCTTCCAACTTTACATTTACTTTTTGCTGATTGGTGGCTGCAACTTGCTTTGTTTGAAAACCGATAAATGAAAAGACCAAGTTGGGATTGGCACCCTCAGATTGCAATTGGTAATTACCATTGGAATCGGTAACAGTACCTTGAGTGGTGCCTGCAAACACTACGTTTACCCCTGGCAAAGGACTACCATCTTCAACAGAAATTACCTGGCCTTGTATTAATTGAACGGCCTGAATACTCGCGGATCTCTTCGCTCGCTCTTTCGGCTGCGCAAGACCCGCAGCCTCTTTTCTACTCATTGTTACGGTGGGTTCTTGGGTAGCAATTTTTTCTAACTTATTCTCCGAAATTACTTTTTTAAGATCGGCAATTTCCTCATTTGCGACTTCCTTTTCCTCAGCTTTGTCAAGCAAGGCATTTTGCGTTTCTTCGACTAAAACTGGTGACGCAGCTATTCCAGAACCGGAAGGGGCGACAGATATAGGTTTACTTGCAGATGTTATTTCATTTGAAATGTTTTTTGTTTTGGACTGGGTGAAAGCAATCAACCCATCCTTTTTGCCAATGGAATCAATGGACTTTTTTTCTGCTTTTAGTGGTTGTGACTGCCCCTTTTTTATCTCTTCCTTTTGCATTGCCAGGACTTCTGGTTTTTCTTGCTTAATAAATTGGATAGTTAACCAATAGGCACCCAAAATTATGACTAGTGAAGCAGCAATTCGTAAAGGCCAAATCCTACTGATATCTTTTACAGGTTGTTTGATTTTAGTTTGAAGTTCTTTTAGATCGGCAGAAAATTGGTCAGCAGAAACGAGATCAAGACCCTCCAGCGCATCAGCAAGAAATGGATCATGAAGTGCTTTTTTCTCGAGTGCATGCCTTTCTGAAGAAGTCAGTTCACCTCTTTTGTACTTTTCAATATCGTCTTGCCACTCAGCCATTTCGTTCCATGCAAATTTTTAAATTTCGTTTTCCGTTTTGGATATAGCTTTTTACCTTGTTTAAATCAAATCCCGTAAGGTCAGTAATGTCTTTATAACATTTTTCTTGCAAGTAAAATAATCTCACGCATTGTTGCTGGTCGTTGGCTAATTCATCGATACACTTTTCCAATTTACTAAGATTTTGCTCCATTTCAGGTTCTTCTTCAAGATGCAACAAGAAGTCACTTTCCATAAGCTGTGATGATATTTCTTCAGTTCGTTTCCCTTTCTTGGCTCTAAGCTGCATGAGACAATAGTTTCTGACGGTTACGTAAAGCCAGCTCTTAAAATTTTGGACTTCGTGTGATTTTAGGGTTGTTGCCAGCTTTTCAAACAACTGCATTACAGCGTCTTTGGCGTCATCGCGGTCTTTCAGGTATTTTAAACTAACGCCATAAGTAAGAGAAGTATAGCGCGAATATAAGTCACTCCAAAAGATCAAATTGCCTGAGCTTTTATAAAGCTCGAGCAACTCCAAATCGGTGGCTTGTTTGTTTTGCACGACCCAATATAAAATTTTTTACTGCTTTTATGGAATTGCCAGCCCAATTGCATCTGATAAGAAAATTTTAAATCCACAGTTTATGAAAAAGCAATTTTCGATGATGATCATTTTTCTTACCCTATCGGTAGGATTTTTAGCTCCGCAAGACCGTACAATTGTCGGTAAAGTAAGCTCAGCGGAAGACAATAGCCCCCTGCCGGGTGTGGCCGTATCCTTGAAGGGAACAGCACTAGGGACGCTTACAGATTCTCAAGGTAATTACCTCTTAAAAATTTCCCCAAAGTTGGGAACATTAGTATTCTCATTTATTGGAATGAAAACCCAAGAAGTAAAAATTGGAGATCGAAACAGGATTGACATCGTTATGCAAATCGATGCAACTCGCCTTCAAGAAGTGGTAGTAGTTGGAAGGGGGGTTGCTCGGGAGAAAAAAGATCTTGGATACGCCACCGCAATTCGGGGTAATAAATCAATGGCTCCTCCAAAAGCGAGCAATGATCAATTTGAGTTAGAACAGCCTGTTTACAATACCGAAGAATATGATGGAATCAATGAGAATATTTTTCACGGAGCATTGAAAAATCCACTTTCTACTTTTTCTATTGATGTGGATGCGGCTTCCTATAGCAATGTTCGCAGGTTTATACAATTAGGTCAACGCCCTCCCAAAGATGCGGTACGTATTGAAGAGATGGTGAACTATTTTGATTACGATTATGCACAACCAAAACGTGATGATCCTTTTTCGATCAATACAGAAATTTCTTCTGCCCCGTGGAACCTGAAACACAAACTTGTTCACATTGGCTTGCAAGGGAAAAATATTCTAAAAGAAAATCTTCCGGCTTCTAATTTGGTTTTTTTGATTGATGTTTCTGGTTCTATGGATGACCCTAACAAACTGCCGTTGTTAAAAGCTTCCTTTAAATTGTTGGTGGAACAATTGCGGGAGCAAGATAGAGTAGCTATTGTGGTATATGCAGGTGCAGCGGGTCTGGTGTTGCCAAGCACTTCGGGTGCAGAAAAGAAAAAGATAATTGAAGCATTAGAGAATTTGCAAGCGGGAGGTTCAACAGCAGGTGGGGCAGGCATTCAATTAGCTTATCAGATAGCAAAAGAGAATTTCAAGCAAGGAGGCAACAACCGCGTTATTTTGGCTACTGATGGCGATTTTAATGTGGGCGAATCAAGCAATGGCGGCATGGAGAGGTTGATTGAACAAAAAAGAAAAGATGGAATTTTCCTTACCGCCCTGGGTTTTGGCATGGGCAACTACAAAGATTCTAAAATGGAGATTTTGGCCGACAAAGGGAATGGAAACTATATGTACATCGACTCGATTTTGGAAGCACAGAAAGCGTTGGTGAATGAATTTGGAGGAACCCTGTTTACAATTGCCAAAGATGTGAAATTGCAAATCGAGTTTAATCCAACTAAAGTGAAAGCCTACCGATTGATTGGCTATGAAAACCGAATGTTGCAGCATGAGGATTTCAATAACGACCAAAAGGATGCAGGCGAATTGGGATCGGGGCATACTGTGACTGCATTATATGAAATAATTCCTGTTGGGGTTGAGAGCGAATTCTATAAAATCGATGAGTTGAAATACCAAGCCTCGAAAGTTGATACTAACACTTCACAGTCCAATGAAATCATGACGGTAAAATTCCGATACAAAGATCCAGATAGCGAAGTGAGTAAGCTGATGGTTCATCCCCTGATTGATCAACAGGTTGCTTTAGAAAAGACCTCCAATGATTTTCGCTGGTCTGCTGCTGTGGCTGCTTTTGGGATGATCTTGCGTGAATCAGAATATGTGAAAGGATTTTCAGCATCAGATGTAGCGGCATTAGCGCAAGGATCTCGTGGCGTTGATAAAGATGGATACCGATCAGAATTTATCAATATGGTCAAGTCAACAGGTGGGTTGGCAATGAGGTAGTCAGTTCTTTAATTCCGATGCCTTGTATGGGCGCGAATTTTCTGCCCATACAAGGTTTTTTATTTCTTTCAATAGGAGTTAACTTGCCGTACTATTTTAGGTAAGGAAATGATCAAAATTAGCGTAGTCATCATAACGTTCAATGAGGAGAAAAACATCGCCCGATGCATTGATTCGATTCGCCATGTTGCTGATGAGATTGTTGTAGTGGATTCCTTTTCAAAAGATTATACAAAGAAAATATGCTTAGAAAAGGGAGTTAGGTTTATAGAACATCTATTTGAAGGCCATATTCAACAAAAGAATTTTGCATTATCTCAAGCCACTTACGATTACGTGTTGTCATTGGATGCTGACGAATATCTTTCGGAAGAACTGCACAAGTCAATATTAAATGCAAAACAAAACTGGGTAGGCCATGCCTATCGCATGAACAGACTTTCTAGTTATGGAGGCAAATGGATAAAGCATGGGAATTGGTATCCTGATCAAAAAATAAGACTTTGGGATCGACATATGGGTAGCTGGGGTGGAGAAAATCCACACGATAAAGTTATTTTGAAAAGAGGCAGTAAAGTAGTTCATCTTAAAGGCGATTTAATGCATCTCGCCTATCAAGATTCAATTGAAACACTTTCTAAAATCCAACAGTATTCTTCCATTTTTGCTAAAGAGAATGTAAGCCAAAAATCAAGTTCAATCTTAAAAATTATTGGACACACTTTTTTTTCCTTTATCAAAAGTTATTTTATCAAGATTGGATTTAGGGATGGCTTCGAGGGGCTAATGGTAGCTGCCGCAGAGGCAAACCATGTTTTTTATAAATATTCGAAATTATACGAGGCCAATCAGCGCTCCTCAATTGGGGAGAGGATTATCATAAGTCGTACTGATAATCTAGGAGATGTTATATTGACCTTGCCGATGGCGGGATATTTAAAATCCGTTTTCCCCAAAGCTCAAATATATTTTATCGGGAAAAAGTATACGGAAGCAGTAATCAAGCAAAGTGTCTATGTGGATCATTTTTTAGATCGCGAGGAAATTATTAAAGACCCATCGATTCTTTCATCTATTCAAGCAAGTACTATTTTATTTATTTATCCGGATAATCAGCTTGCACAGCTCGCCAAAAAAATAAAAATCCCTCAAAGAGTGGCTACAGCTCATCGATGGTTCAATTGGTTTTACTGCAATCAATTAGTTGATTTTAGTCGGTTGCTTTCAGATCTTCATGAAAGCCAACTTAACTTCAAACTCTTGAGGCCTTTTAGACTTAATTCAAATCTAGACCTGGCAGAAGTATCAACTTATTACGGGTTAAAGGCGAAGGCAATGGATTTTAGTAATTTGTTGAGGCCAAAAATGTTTAATCTGATCATTCATCCAAAATCAAAGGGGAGTGCCAGGGAGTGGGGTCTTGAGAATTTTGCCAATCTGATAGAAGAACTCCCGGCAAATTATTTTAATATTTTTATCACTGGGCTTAAGGAGGAAGGAGATTTGATGAGGAAAGAAATGCCAAGCATTTTTAAAGCCGTCAATGTTACGGACTTGACAGGCAAATTAAGCTTATCAGAACTGGTTTCATTTGTAAGCTCTGTGGATGGCCTGTTGGCAGGTAGCACAGGGGTACTTCATCTAGCAGCTGCGTTAGGAATAAATTCACTAGGTCTCTACTCTCCAATGAGACCAATTCACCCTGGTAGATGGAAGCCTATTGGCTTACACACCTCCTACCTAGTATTAGATAAGAATTGTTCTGATTGCAAACGCAAGGCCGAATGCGCTTGCATTAAATCGATAACGGTAAAGGAAGTGGCAAAAGAATTAACCTTGGCTCTCAGTAAAAAGGAAACTTTTTTTGAAGAGCTTGTTGCAGTTAAGCAAGCCTGATTGAGAAATATTTATGAAAGTGTATGATTGCTTTTCATTCTTTAATGAACTCGACCTACTAGAGATAAGATTAAATGAACTTGATTCAGTCGTTGATGTTTTTGTTTTAGTAGAGGCCACTAGAACATTTCAGAAAAAACCAAAGCCTCTTTATTACGAAGAGAATAAGAAGAGATTTGAAAAATTCAATCATAAGATTCACCATGTTGTAGTAGACACCTATCCAAATTTTTTTGCAAAATTTAGAGTACCGAAAGCAATGGATTATGATCATTACCAAAAAGATCAAGTGAAAAAAGCTCTTATTAATTGTGCCCCCAATGATCTGATTATCTTCTCTGATGTAGATGAAATTCCAAACCTTGGACTTCTAGTTAAATACAAAAACATACCAGGTGTCACAATATTCCAGCAAAGAATCTACCATTACTTTCTTAACTGCCTAGAAGTAGAAAAGTCTAATCATGAAATGCCCAAGTGGTGGTACGGTTCTGTGATGACTCGCTTTAAAGATTTTAAATCTGTTAAAAAATTAAGAGTACTACGCGAGGTACATAAGTACAAAGGAAGCACTGTAATACCGGATGCTGGTTGGCATTTCACATCCCTAGGAGGTGTAGAAAAAATTATCTATAAAATAGAATCATTTGGCCATTCGGAATTTAATACAGAGGAACATAAAAATCCAAGTAAGATCAAGGAGCTTATAGAAAGTGGTAGAAGTATTTTTGGTCAAGATATACAGTGCCTATTTAAAGAAATAGATCAAAGTTTTCCGAAACACATCCAAAACAACCAAGCAAGCCTTAAACAATACATCTTTGAATCAAAATAACCACTGAGAATGCGAAAAAGTATTTCGGTAGTTATACCTAATTATAATGGCAAAGACCTTTTAGCAAAGAATCTGCCTTCTGTATACGAGGCATTAAAACAAGTTGATGCTGATTTTGAAATCATTGTTGCCGATGATGCTTCCCAAGATGCATCTATTAATTTTCTGAAAGAGAACTTCAAGGATGTGATAGTTATTCCAAGCGAAAAAAATAAAGGTTTTTCGCCTACGATCAATAACGGCATTGCTCATGCCAACAAAGAACTAATTTTATTATTGAACAGCGATGTTTTTTTATTACTTGATTATTTCGAGAATTTATTTCAATACTTTACAAAAGAAGATACTTTCGGTGTTTGTGGTCGATTTATTGGATTAAATGATGAAATCATTCAAGATGCCGGAAAATACCCCAGACTCTTACATTCAAGGAAACTACAGCCTTTTAATTTTTACATAGAAAATCCAACTAGCTGGGTGCCTACTCTTTTTGTTTCTGGAGGAGGTGCGCTTGTAGATCGAAAAAAATTGAATCAGTTGGGAGGATTCGATGAAATCTACGCACCTTTTTATTATGAAGACACTGACCTATCTGTGAGGGCGTGGGGAGCTGGATGGAGATGTTACTATGAACATCGAGCGATTTGTAGGCACCCGGCATCCACCACCATTAATAAGTTCAATAAAAAGCGCAGCATTTGGATAATCACTCAGCGTAATAAATTGATTTTTCACTCGCTTCACTTGAGCACTAAATCAAAACTTGTCTGGAATTTGAGGCAAGCAATGACGTTGTTTATTCAAGCTTTTGCTTTTCGATGGAGATATCATATTGCCTTTTTTAAGTACCTTGGAAAACGATCACAGATCAAACAATCGAAACAAAGACACTTAACAATGTGCCACGGTAATATCATACCGATTGAGACTGTTATTGATAACCTATGTGTGGAAATTGATAGCCAAAATATAATCAAGCTTTAAAAAATTATGAGTTTTGATATTACAGCTAAACCAAAAATCTACTTCAATGTAGTACGAAAGGAAATGCTACCCTTTGTGCCTAAAGAGGCTAAAGTCATTTTAGAAATTGGCTGTGGCGATGGCAACTTTGGTAATCTGCTATTGGAAAATGGGGCAAAAGAAGTCTGGGGCATCGAATATGAAAAGGAACAAGGTCAAATTGCTGAAAAAGTGTTGACAAAAGTTTTTGTAGGTGATGTTGCCGAGCAACTACTAAACTTACCTAACCAATACTTTGACGCTATTGTTTGCAATGACGTTCTTGAACACCTCATTGATCCTTACACAGTAATTAACAATCTACGACCAAAGCTAAAGAAGGAGGGTGTGATGATAAGTTCCATCCCCAACATTAGATATTTTCGAAACCTATTTGATTATTTCTTTAACAAGAATTGGGACTATACCGATAGTGGCATTATGGACAAAACTCATTTTCGTTTCTTTACCTACAAAAGCATCCGAAAGATGTTTGAATCGAATGGCTACGAAGTAGTTAAAATGGAGGGCATCAATCCTACCAAATCGATTCGTCCGCTTATATGGAATATATTTCTGTTGGGGAGCTTTTGGGATATTCGCTTTTTACAATTTGCCACCATCGCCAAAGTAAAATGAACGATAAAGAGCAAAAGAAACTCCATCGGAAAATAAAATCGAGAGGCATACGGATTGATCATGCTTGTGAGGTAGGCGTTTATCTACCACAGACATCAAATATTATTGACTTTATTAAAGAAGGGGTTCGAGCAAGCCTTGTTGAAGCCGACCCAGAAACCGTTACAATTCTCCGAGAGTATTTCAAAGATTATAGCGTTACCATTTTTCCAGTAGCTGTTTGGTCAACATCAGGCACTATTAGACTGTCAAGAGCCGCTGCTTCTACTTTTGTATCCGAACTTGAATCCAGTCCGGCAATCGTGAATGACAAATATAAAGTGAATATTGACAATAGTTTTGAAGTGAAATGTGTTGTGTTCTCAGAAATTGATGAGGGAAACATTGACTTACTAAGCATTGATATTGAAGGAGGTGAATGGCACGTGATTCGTAATTTAAGGAGCAGACCCAAAGTCATCTCTGTTGAAACGCATGGAAAGTATTACACCAATCCATTCCTAAAAGAAATAAGGCGATGGATGAGCGAACAGGATTACATGGTTTGGTACAAGGATGCCAGCGATACCGTTTTTATAAGAAGGGGAGTAACCCAACCTTCTTTATTAGATAAAATCGAGACCTTACTTTTTGAAGGAAGAGTCGTTTGGAAAAAATTCAAACGGCTATTTAAAAAGAAATAATCTATCGGGACAAAATGAAAGTGAGTGGCTTTACAATTGTTAGAAATGCTGTAAAATACGATTACCCTGTGGTGGAGGCCATTACCTCGGTGCTTCCACTTTGCGATGAGTTTGTAGTAGCGGTCGGAAATTGTGAAGATAATACCTTAGCGTTAATTCAAGGTATTCATTCCGACAAAATAAGAATTATACATTCTGTTTGGGATGACTCCTTACGCGAAGGCGGCCGTACTTTGGCATTAGAAACCGATAAAGCTTTTCAGGCGTTAGCCAGCGACTCTGATTGGGCTTTTTACATTCAGGCAGATGAAATAGTTCACGAAAAGTATTACGATACCATCCGCCAATCGATGGATAAATACAGAAACGATCTCAAGGTGGAGGGATTACTATTTCGTTATAAACATTTCTATGGTTCTTACGACTATGTGGGTGAATCCTGGAGTTGGTATAGGAGAGAAATACGCATCATCAGAAATAACAAAAGAATCTTCTCCTATCGAGATGCACAGGGGTTCCGGAAAAAGCCTAACAATAAACTGAATGTAAAACTCATCGATGCTTTCATCTATCACTATGGATGGGTACGTGACCCACGCGCCATGCAGCAAAAGCAAAGAACTTTCGGTAGCTACTATCATGACGATCGCTGGCTTGAAAACAATATTGCGAAGGCAGAGGAGTTTGATTATAGCAACATCGATTCCTTAGAACTATTTAAGGATACTCATCCTGCCGTGCTGAGCCACCGCATCGAGCAAAAGAACTGGAAATTTGATTACGATGTCACCAAGAAAAATTATTCCCTCAAAGAGCGGATTAAGAGACTATTCGGCTTCCGAATAGGCGAGTATAAAAATTACAAAATCGTTTAGCTTCCACATCCCATAATCGGCTTTCTTTAGTACTTTTGTCCCTTAATGGAAATCGAAGAAGCGCCTCGTCAACATTATAGCGATAAAGAGAAAGGAGAAATTTTCAATAATGAGTTTCTTCCACATATCACATCTATGTACAATTTTGGCTACCGGCTTACGCTAGATCGCGATGACGGTAAAGACCTTGTGCAGGATACTTATCTAAAGGCTTTTCGCTTTATAGAATCATTCCAAAAAGGAACTAATGCCAAGGCTTGGCTGTTTCGAATTTTGAAGAACAGTTTTATAAATGACTACCGAAAGAAAAGCAAAGAACCTTCGAAAGTCGATTATCAGGAAGTTGAGTCATATTATAACTCAGACGAAGTAGATCGGCAGATCACCCCAGATCTTCGCGTTGAGTCATTGAAGGATATGATGGGTGATGAGATATCGAACGCTTTGAATTCATTGGATGTTGATTTTAAAACAGTGATCATATTATGTGATCTGGAAGGTTTCAAATACGAAGAGATGGCAAAGATATTAGACATCCCCATTGGAACGGTGCGAAGCCGATTGCATAGAGCCAGGAATCTTCTGAAAGAAAAATTAAGTGCGTATGCAAAATCAATGGGTTATAATAAAGTATAGTTTATGAACAAGCCATCGAATCCTTTTGCTAAGGGTAGCACAAAACCAACCTGTATGGAGATGCTCCAAACCATTTTAGATGGAGAAGCTACTGAGGAGCAAAAGACATTTTTTAAAATGCATATGGATGGATGTATGCCCTGCTTTAAAACATATGATTTAGACATGGCGATCAAGCAATTAATTCAATCTAAATGTTGCGGAGGCGAGGCACCGCCTGATCTGGTAGAAAAGATTAAGGCACAAGTAGCACAAAAAACTCATTGATGGAAGGTCTGGCAATTATTTTTTCTGCCCCCTCAGGTTCAGGAAAAACTACGATCGTAAAACATCTTTTGCAAAACAACAAGGACTTAGGATTTTCTATTTCTGCTTCAACGCGTGATAGACGTGGACGAACAGAAATGGACGGAAAGGATTACCATTTTTTAAGTCCTGAAGAATTCAAAAAGAGAATAGACAATAACGAATTTATCGAATGGGAAGAAGTCTATGCCGGCAACTTTTATGGAACATTAAAATCTGAGATTGATCGTATTTGGCGAGAAGGCAAAAATGTAATTTTTGATGTAGATGTTAAAGGTGGTATTAATTTAAAGAAATATTTTGGCGATACGGCATTGGCTATTTTTGTAAAGGTGAATTCGCTCGAAGTTTTAGAAACACGCTTGAAAGACCGAGGCACAGAATCAGAAGAAAGCCTTTCCGGAAGGTTGTTCAAGGCTAAATTCGAGATGTCTTTTCAAGATAAATTTGATGTGGTGCTGGTCAACGATGAATTAGAAAAATCATTGGAGGAGGCACAAAGTCTATATAATAAGTTCAAAAAAAAATAATCCTTTTCCTTCGGCTATTTTTTTGAACTTTGCATCTTAAGAAGCTTCGTAAAAGTGAAAATTGGTCTCTTCTTCGGCTCATTCAACCCCATTCACACGGGGCATCTCATCATTGCTAATTGCATGGTTGAGAATACAGATCTGGCAAAAATCTGGTTTATTGTTTCACCACAAAACCCTCTCAAGCCAAGTAAGGGTTTGCTACATGAGTTCGATCGATTTGATATGGTGAAGGCCGCTATTGCGGATAATTACAAATTCGAAGTTTCGGATGTTGAATTCAATCTTCCCAAGCCGAGTTATACCATTCACACCCTTACCCATCTTACTGAAAAACATCCGGGCAAGGAATTTAAGGTGATCTTAGGCGAAGATAACTTGGAGAACTTTGCTAAGTGGAAGAATCACGAACAAATTTTAGATCACTTTGGCTTGTATGTTTACCCTCGGCCACATGTAACAAATTCTGATTTCAAACGTTCTTCCAAAGTGAAAATGGTAGAAGCTCCGCTATTAGATATTTCGGCCACCTTTATACGAAATTGTATCAAGAATAATAAATCTATTAAATACCTTGTTCCTGATTCAGTTGAGACTATGATTCAAACTAAATATTTTTATAAGTAGTTTGAATTACGCTGCAACTAAAATCAAATCCTTTCCATCTATATACCGTATGTCTTCAAAAAAATACGTTCTACTTTTTTGCTTTATCGTAATTTCGATTTGTGGATTTTCAGGTGGCATTAGAGGAACGATAAGGGGCGATGACGGAAATCCTCTTGCCTTTGCCAGTATCTTTATTAAGCAAACGGCCGCAGGTGCGGCTACTGATCTTCAAGGAAAATATGAATTGACATTGGCGCCTGGCCAATACGATGTATTGTTTCAATATCTGGGCTACGAAACACTTCAGCAGAGAATTACGGTAGGAACAGATTTTATTGAAATCAATATCACATTAAAAACACAAGTGATTGTTTTGCAAAATGTAGTAGTGAGAGCCAGCAAGGAAGATCCAGCCTATACCATTATGCGCAAAGCAATTGCTAAGGCTAAGTATCATACCCAACAAATCGATTACTATACTGCAAAAGTATATGTAAAAGGCAAAGGTCAATTGCGCGATTATCCTTGGCTTGCAAAAAGGGCATTGGAGAAAGAGGGTATTACGAAAGATCGCCTTTTCATTTCAGAGTCTGTAAGTGAAATAAAATATACGAGGCCCAAAAAATTTGAAGAGAAGGTGATTGCTGTATATACAACGGGCAAAGATCGAAATACCTCGCCTAACCAATATGTATTCGGTAGTTTTTATGAAGCTGATATTGCTGAGACGGTATCCCCTTTATCGCCCAAGGCATTTTCGTACTACAAGTTTGAATATCTCGGTTCATTCAAAGACAACCAATATGAGGTTAGTAAAATAAGGGTTACGCCTCGCTCCAAAGGTGATAATGTTTTTGAGGGAATTATTTTTATTGTGGAAGATTGGTGGAGTATTCACAGCTTAGATTTGAATACAGTAAAGCTTGGGATCAAAGCTCAAATAAAACAGATTTATAATCCAATCGAAGACAAAGCTTGGCTTCCTATTTCTCAGCAGTTTAAAGTAGAAGGTAAAGTGTTTGGGTTTGATTTTGTGTACAATTATTTAGCTACTGTAAAGGATTATAAGATTAAGTTGAATCCTGAGATGGTGGTGGCGGAGATGAAAGTAATTGATGACCGAATTGAGAAAGAGGAAGCAAAAAAGATTGAAAAGAAATTCAGCAAGAAGGATCAACAATTACAGGAGCGACTTGCTTCAGGGAAAGAAGTGACTAACAAAGAGCTCCGACAAATCGTAAAAGAGTATGAAAAGCAAGAGCAGAAACAAACCAAAGAGCCTGAAGTAATTTCTGAAAGCACTTTTACGGTTGATTCCGCGGCATATAAAAAGGATTCTGTTTTTTGGACAGAGATACGGCCTGCGGCTCTTTCGGTACAAGAGCAGCGAGGTTATCACGTAAATGATAGTATGTCCGTTGTCCAAAAGAAAAAAGACGAGGGTGATACGCTGCGATCAGGCAAAGGAAAAAAGGGATTTCAAGTTACGGATCTGTTAATTGGAGATACCTACAAGGTTACCAAGACTTCGGACTTTAGAATTCATTTTCCTTACGGAGGATTTAATACCGTAGAGGGCTTTAATCTTATCTACCGAGCTAGCCTATATAAGAGATGGGTAAAAAAAGATCCAAGCGACACCTCAAAAAGACGCACTTCGCGCTTAGAGATAAGTCCTATTGCTCGTTATGCTTTTGCAAGAGAGAAGCTGAGTGGTAAACTTCGTATTGAATTTAGAAATTTAGATAAGCGCATTACGTTAGAAGGTGGAAGGTATGTGCAGCAATTTAACCCCGATGAGCCCATCCATTCGTTTGTAAATACGCTTACATCATTATTTGCTGGTGACAATTGGATGAAATTGTATGAACAAGACTTCGTTGATCTTCGGTATCGGCAAAAATTAGATGAGAAGTTTACTTTTCACACTCAAGTATGGTGGGCTAAACGGTCAGAGCTTACAAACAACTCTGACTACACCTTCTTTAAAGGAAACAAAGAACACTATACCCTTAATGAGCCTTTTAATGCAGAGAATTTTTCCGCTGGTTTTAAATCTAATACTGCTTTTACGGTTGCCGTTGGAGTAGAAGCGCGCCCTTGGCAAAAGTATCGGATCCGTAATGGGCATAAATTCCGCATTCAAAATTCTTCACCCCTTTTCACGCTCGATTATCGAAAAGGCATTGATGGAACTCTAGGAAGCGAAGTAAAATTCGATCAGTTGGAAGCAGGTATTCGTCAACAAATCAAATTTGGTATTCGTGGCACATTGGATGTAAACCTGAAGGCGGGCAAATTTTTAAATGCTGATAAAATTTATTTCATGGATTATAAACATTTTTTAGGAAATCGCACGCCCTTTATCACAACAGACCCAGTCGGGAGTTTTAGGTTATTGGACTATTATTTGTACAGCTCAAAAGATCAATATCTTTCGGCAAATGTGCATTATCATTTTCGTAAATTTCTCATCACGCGTATTCCAATTATCCGTTTGATGGGTGTTCAGGAGAATTTCTTTGTTAATTATTTAGCAACTCCTTCTTCTGCAAATTATACTGAATTAGGATATGGATTGGATGGTATCCTTCGCCTCTTCCGCTTAGAGGGGGCTGTCTCTTTCCAGAATGGAGATTATCTAAACTATGGCTTTCGTATTGGCATCAGTTCAAATTTAAATGTAAATTTTGGAGATTAAATCTTAGAGCAATAGACATGTCTCGAGAGTTGGAATTGTTTCTTTGGGATATTCGATTGCCTTTTTTCTAAATCACATTAGTTCACGATCTTTGAACTATGACTGTTTCCATAGAAGACTTTCTTTTGCTGCGTTCATCACAATCCTTGGTTGATGTTCGGTCTCAAGGCGAGTATCAGGAGGGGCATATTCGTGGGGCAATCAATATTCCGTTGCTCAATAATGATGAGCGTGTTATTGTAGGCACAGCCTACAAGCAAAGGGGGCAGCAAGAAGCTATCAGAGAAGGATTCCGGCTGGTTGGACCACGGCTAGGGGAGATTATTAGTGAAGCTGAAAAAAGTGCACAAGGCAAAGAACTATTGGTGCATTGCTGGCGTGGAGGAATGCGATCGAATAACTTCTGCCAGTTTGTTGGCATGGCAAAAGTAAAGTCGCGGTCCCTTGAGGGTGGCTACAAATCCTACCGTCAGTTTGTCTTTGAATATTTTAATAAGCCTTTACAAATTGTTTTAATTGGAGGATGTACAGGTAGCGGTAAAAGTGAAGTGTTGCGGGCCTTGGAGGAAGCTGGGGAACAAATTCTAGATCTGGAAAAATTAGCAAGCCACAAGGGTTCGGCCTTTGGAGCACTGATGTTGCCCCCTCAGCCGACAACCGAGCAATTTCACAACGATCTGTTTGAAGAACTTTTTAAATTAGATTTGTCCAAACGCATTTGGGTTGAAGATGAATCGATCACCATAGGGAAAGTTTTTTTGCCAACCGATCTATGGCAACAAATGAGGACAAGCCCTTTAGTGCAGATGGATGTGCCAAAAGAAATCCGCATTCAGCGATTGGTAAACGAATACGGCCAAGCCGATCGGGATGAATTTTTGGATGCTATGAATAAAATTGTAAAGCGTTTAGGAGGCCAGCATTACAAGGCAGCTAAAGAAAAATTATTGGAAGGAGACATGGCAGCTACAATTGATATTCTGCTTACCTATTATGACAAATACTATTTGGGTAGTATGCAAAATAAGACAGACAGAATTTTGAAGACAATACCTTGGAGTGGAGAAAATTCCCCCGCATTCGCTAAGGAGATAAGGGATCAAGTAACTTAAGTGGGTTTTTTAAAGGAAGCGGACTTATGCCTGCGCATTGTTAAGCGATACACAAGCAAGCTAATGAAAGGAATAAGAAAAATAAAGAATAGCCATAAGGGTTTGTTGGCTCTTCTGCTTTTGGTAAATAGATCAAAAGCAGTTATCGAAAATAGTAAAACATGCGTTAAGATGATTAAAAAAAGAAGGGTAATTTCACCTGAAAAGTTGTACATATCTTAGAGCCTTCTTATTGAAATGGTAATTTTGCTTATTAGTATTTCATATTAAGATACTGCAATTATTTTAGCAAACAAATTATGGATTTTCTAAAGCTAACTCAATATAGTCACGGTGCTGGCTGTGGATGTAAAATTTCTCCTGTAATTTTAGATAAAATTCTTCACAGTGACTTTCCTAAAGCTAAATTTCCACAGCTCCTCGTGGGCAACGAATCAAAAGACGATGCAGCGGTATTCGATATAGGAGATGGCACATGCATTGTCAGTACCACAGATTTTTTTATGCCTATTGTAGATGATCCCTTTACATTTGGTGCGATTGCTTCGGTTAACGCCATCAGCGATGTATATGCTATGGGTGGAGAGCCAATAATGGCCATCGCAATTCTTGGTTGGCCGATCAATAAAATTGCCCCGGAGGTAGCAAAAGAAGTTTTGGAGGGAAGTCGGAAAGTATGCGCTGATGCCGGCATCCCTTTGGCTGGAGGTCATAGCATTGATTGTCCCGAGCCGGTATTTGGTTTGGCTGTAACCGGTGTACTTAAAAAAGTGCATCTTAAAAGAAATGATACAGCTAAAGCGGGATCGTTACTTTACTTAACGAAGCCCCTCGGCATTGGCATCGTGACTACTGCGCAGAAAAAGGGTATTGTTAGTGATGCACATTTAAAAATTGCAGTTGAAACTATGCTTACATTAAATAAATTAGGCACTGATTTTGGAAAACTAAGTTATGTTACGGCTATGACGGATATAACAGGCTTCGGATTACTCGGGCATCTGGTAGAAGTATGTGAGGGCAGCAATCTTTCGGCTGAGATTGAATTTGACAAAATTCCAAAATTTAATTTTTTGGTGGAGTATGTAAATCAAAAGTCAACGCCCGGGGGGACGCAACGAAACTGGGAAAGTTACGGGAATAAGATTGGTTCGCTAGGCGAAATGGAGCGCGCCATATTAGCGGATCCACAAACAAGTGGTGGTTTGTTGGTGTGTGTGGAGGAAGATCATGCTAATGAGTTTGAAGATTTCGCCAACCGAAAAGGGCTTTCATTAAAACCTTTTGGTAGGTTGATAAAAAAATCGGAAAAAGTAGTGAATATCAAATAATCTAAATTACAACATGAGGGTTTCTACATTGTTTGTTATGATTGGTCTTCTCGTCATGAGATGTGGCTCCGGCAAGCCAAAAGAAAGTCCTTCCAAGGAAAATTTAATCTTGTACTCCATTCACAAAGTGTTTCCCCACGATAACAAAGCCTTTACTCAAGGACTGACAGTAGCGGAGGGTCGGTTGTTTGAAAGCACAGGTCAGGCGGGATCTTGGATTGCGGAGGTGGATATTGCTACTGGCAAGCAAGACAAGAAAATTATTTTGAACGACAAATATTTTGGTGAAGGGATCACGATTTTGAATAATAAAATTTATCAACTCACGTGGCGAACTCATGTTGGGTTTATCTATGATTTAGCTACATTCTCCAAGATCAAAGAGTTTCAATATGAACATGAAGGCTGGGGCATTACGTCTGATGAAAAAAATCTGATTGTAAGCGATGGTACCAGCAAGCTTCGTTTTTTAGATACCTTGACACTCAAATCCGTAAAGGAGATTAATGTGAAAGACGGAGAGAGTCTTGTCGAACAGTTAAATGAACTTGAATTTATTGACGGATTTATTTTTGCCAATCAATGGCAGACCAGCGATATCTTGAAAATTGACCCTGCTACTGGGGTTGTTGTTGGCAGATTGGATTTATCGGCTCTGGCTGAAAAAATGTATCCACTTAACTCATCCGCAGATGTACTCAATGGCATTGCTTACGAGAAAAAAAGCAAATTATTGTTGATAACCGGGAAGCTCTGGCCGGCATTATTTGCATTGAAGATTCAGAATTCAGAATTGAAAATGGATCACATTCAAAAGCTGGGGAGTAAACAGGAATAGACTAAATGGATGTTTTTACAAACAAGATGTTGAAATATGGATAACTCGGAGTAATGGACATTTATTAGGCTAATTTTTAGACGATAGTCTCTAATGGACATTTATTAGGCTGTTTATTTTTGATGTTTGATTGGTTTGTGCATGTTTAATCAAATCATGTTTTTATGTTTGCTGTGTCAAGGGTGAAACGGAAATAGGCACTGCTGGAGAGCAACCTATCAGGGATGCCCTTGATGGTTCGACAA
>JAYVPS010000195.1:0-4932 GCA_043757225.1 Cytophagales bacterium
AAGCCCGAAGTGTGTTGGGAGTGTGTGTGGACGGACTTGGAGCGCAAAGCCCGGTGGCCTTGCGTTTCGCTTGGCCATGCCCTAAAATCACAAAACTGTGGTACACTCTTTTTAATTGACGTTAAGGAATGCGGGTTTGAGTGACAAAATTACTTGGTTCTTAATAGTGCGCCCATAAGCGATGACATCCCGCCAACTAATCCGCCCACCAATGCGGTGATTAAAAAGGAATTCAAAGGCAATAACTTATTTACTTTTTCTGTAAGGATAGAGTGCGTAGAAACATCGATATAAAAAGCCACGCCAAACCAAAGTAATCCTATAGCTAAGAAGCCTACCGCGAAAGCTTGAAATCCCTTATTGCCATACCAATAACTGACGGCCGCTGCCCCAATGGCCATCGACCACCAGGGAAGAAATGTTTGAAGAACAAAACAGATAATAAGAGTTGCTATAAATTGAAGTAATAATTTCATTTGGCGGTTGGCGTTAAAGTGGTGGTGAAAAAGGTAGAAGTAGCCAGCAATTCCGAGCTTGGTATAAATTTCAGCGCGAATGGCTTGGCATCTTCCCAACGTTTAATAAAATCATCGTAGTGTGGGCTACCAGGATTTCCAGATTGACCTCCTGGGTAAACGCCCCAAGCCTTTACACCTGATTTTTCTAAACTTACAACCATCCTCCAACTAGGTCCCCAGCTGCCACGAGAGGCATTCAAGGTGTTAGAATTTCCACCGTTAGTGGCGTGGATACCCAAGGGCTCGATTCGAAGAAGGTGTCTTACGTACGAATCTTTAAAAAGTGCCCAATCCGCTTTTTTATTATGCTTCTTTTCCCATTCTCCTACTTGTTGTATTGCTTTATGAAAGGCGATTTCAATGATTGCCTTTCGGTCTTCTTTTTCGGGAGTCTTTTGGTGGTCATAGAAAGAAAGTTCCGGTTTATTCTTTAATAGCCACCACGTGGTGTAATCAGACGGAAAGGGTAGGCTTACTTTAGCATCTTCCATTTCATCCCATATTGCTTTTTGCAATTCCGTAACCCAGGCTTCAAAATAAGAACTTGCTGTGCCGGTTGCATTGTTCTCGAAATTCCAATTATGTAATGACTCAATTACATTTTTTTCCTCATCATTAAGCTGAGCGGCTTTTATATCTTCTAATAGTAATGGGATATATTCTTCAGCCTGAATGTTATAATTATCGTTTTGTAACGCCATCATTTGTTGAGGAGTAATATTACTCAGGCCTGATAGTACTCTGTTGATTCTTCGGTTGCGATAATTTTCCCAATTATTTGAATGTACATAGTATGGATAAGTCGAATCGACCGGATATTGATTTGTCGAACTTACAAAACCTCGTTCGGGGTTCTTGATCATAATATTTTGGTCAAACGGAATAAATGCTTTCCATTCTGTTGAAGTTTTTGAACCATCCAACACAAATTTACCCTCGTCTTTTTTGCGAATAGGATATTTGCCCTGAACGCGAATAGCGATGTCACCAGCAACCGAAGCAAAAGCAAAATTTTGTGCAGGAAAATAGTAATGATCTAAGGCGGACATATAATCAGTGTGATTTTTGCCACGATTGAATTCATAAAAAGTACGGAGAATGTTGCCCCCATCGTGCGCAATCCATCTGTAGGCGTAATGATTTTTTTGAGTATCGCCATGATAACTTCTATCAAAGGTTACTGGGCCATGATGGGTAAATGTAATAGTGTCAAAAAAATCAGGTTTCCCTTTGATTTTAAACTTCTCAATTACTTTTTTAGATTGCCTCCATTGACCATCGCTTAGGTATTCATTCTTTGTCTCGTCCTTAAATGTAATTTTATACCAATCTACTAAATCACGTTGTGCGTTGGTTGGCCCCCAGGCTATCGAATCATTAAAGCCAATGATTACAGTAGGTGCTCCCGGAAAGGAAGCTCCCATAACATTCACACCAGGAGCATTAAGATGAATGGCATACCAGATGGAAGGCATTGTTAAACCCAAATGTGGATCGCTACATAATAATGGTGAGCCAGAGGCAGTTTTCTTTCCACTAACTGCCCAGTTATTGCTGCCAATGCCTTTGGGTTTCTTTTCTAACGGTTTTAGTGAAACAATTTCTACCCCATTCGAAAGAGGGATAGAATCAATGGGGACTGGTTTGAATTTCCATCCACCTGTATTTTCTACTATAGGATCACTCACTGCCTCGCGATCCGGAAACAATAAGTCGAGGGTTTCCTTTCCAAAAGTTTTTAATGCATTGGTCATTTCAAAGTCATTCTCGTCTGAGTTAAGAGTCTTGGCCATGTTCATTAGAAAGAGACCTACTTTGAGTTCAGTCCATGGTTCCGGTTGGTATCCTAATAACTTATATTCGATAGGAAGTTGTTGATAATTTAAGCTTTTGATATATTGATTCACCCCTTCAGTATAAGCACCAACGGCTTGTTTTATTTTGGGATCTTCATGCATAATTTTTAGGCTATTCTCTGCACCCCAAACCATTCCTGTTCTCCGTTGCCCTCGGTCGTAATCTAATGCGGCTTCTCCTACAATTTCTGAAAGCCTACCGGCTGCTGCGTGTGTTTGAAATTCCATTTGCCAAAGGCGATGTTGGGCAGTCACATAACCTTGTGCCAGATAAAGGTCGTAATCATTGTTGGCGAAGATATGCGAGATCAGCGTGCTATCGTAAACAATGGTCACCTTTTCTGTCAACCCTTCAATTGCAAGATTTTTGTCAGTTACTTTTTCCGTTTCAGCATTTTGCCAAAACCCATGAAAGGGGTCGAGGAATTTACCGAGTGGAGGGATAGGAGTACCAAAGTTCCAGCTATTGTTTAGGGAAATAATTAGAGATAAAGTTACAATTGTGGAGGATAAAATCTTACTGATCTTCATAAGGAACATTCAAGTGTCTACATTAAATTCTAAAATTAGGAATCATTCCAACTAAAATCGTGTATATGAGGATTATTTTAATGACTAGATATGGTAAACAGACACAAAAAGGCTACTTTTGGCGTTAGTCTTAAAATTTAAAGTGGCTTGTTATCTAAAATGTTAAAGGTTGCCAAGGGGCTTTTTTATGGAGTATTGCTTTCGACAGCATTGTCCGCCTGTGTCTCAAACAAGAGAATAGTTTACCTTCAAAAAGAAGACGTTAACAAGAAAGATTTGCCCAAGGATACCGTAGTTAGGTCATACAACATCAATCAGATCGAGTACAAAATTCAGCCCGAGGATATTGTCTCAGTTAAATTTGAGAGTTTAACACCAAAGGACATTGATTTTTTAAATCAGAATCAGACTAACCAAAACGTTGGAGGTCAAGTTGGAGGGGCTCTGATGATTGGAGAATTGGTGGATGGAAATGGAGAAATTCCATTCCTATTTATTGGAAAGATAAAGGTAAGCGGTCTATCCGTTTACGAAATCCAAGATAAACTTCAAAAAATAGCAGTTCAATATTTGGAGTCGCCTGTAGTAAAAGTTCGGTTATTGAACTTTCGTTTCACAGTTTTAGGGGAAGTATCAAAAGAAGGAACAATTGTCTTTAATAATAATAGAGTGAGTCTATTAGAGGCAATCGGTTGGGCGGGTGGATTGGGTGAGTTTGCAGATAGGGCTAACCTTAAAATAATTAGGCAGGAAAATGGGCACACAACAACTCAATACATTGATTTACTAAAAGAGGACTTTATTAATTCTCCCTATTATTATGTTCATCAAAATGATGTCATTATTGTGCCGGCTCTAAAGCAGCGAGCTTATGTAAAGTATTTCTCTCAAAATTTAACAATAGTCCTTTCTTCGTTGTCCATTTTATTGCTCATCATAAGTCTTAAAAAATAATAACGTGTTAGTGGAAGAATCAGACTTTAATTTGAATTCGCTGAAGCGGAGCCCTCAAGTTATTTTGATGGATGTTAAGAGAATCCTTTTTCATGCTATAAGGAATTGGTATTGGATCGTTATCTCATTAATCATCTTTTTAAGTATAGCGTATGTTAGAAATCGCTATGCCATAAGAATTTATCCGGTTTCTGCATCTGTCATAATCAAAGAAGCTGCAGAGACGAGCGGAGCAGAATTACTGTATAAAAATTCATTGTTAGATCCTCATCGAAATTACCTCAATGAGCTCTACATTATTAAATCCTATCCTCTTATTCAACAAGTTATTGAGGATTTAAATTTTGAAGTTAGTTTCTATAAAGAAGGTAATTTTTTAACCACAGAAGACTATGGCACTTTGTCAATAAAGGCTAAAATTCTTGATAATCATGGGCTTAGTAGCGCAACATTTCGCTTTCAGATAATGAGTAATAGTGAGTATCAGCTTTATCCAATCGAAGAGGGAGGCAAATCAGCTAGCACACGAAGTACCTTTGAGTTTGGACAAATTATAGAATATCAGGGACTTAAACTAAGGATTGATTTGGATAAAGGTGCAGAATCTGTTCTAAAAAGTCCTTTCATATTTGTGTATCAATCACCCGCTTCTCTGGTTGGCTCATACGTTGGTGGCCTATCGGCCGACTGGGCAGAAGAGGGTGCGGGGGTTATCAACCTTTCGATCAATGGATCTACTCCCAAAAAGGACATTGATTTTTTGAATGGTTTAATAAAGCGTTATCAATTATACGATCTCGATAAAAAAAATCAAACCGCCTCAAGAACTATTGATTTCATAAATGATCAATTAAAGGACATCAGTGATTCGCTCCAGAGCGTTGAGGTGATACTGGAAAATTTTAAGGGTAAAAATATCGCTACTAATAATAGTGATGAAGTGCAGAGATTAATTGAAAAGCTGGATGGGTTGGAAATCCAGAAGACTGATTTTTTGATTCGAAATAATTATTATCAATATTTAACTAAGTATATTAATAACAATGAAACTCTTGACCCCGCCATAGCACCAA
>JAYVPS010000196.1:0-18673 GCA_043757225.1 Cytophagales bacterium
TTCTTCACCAACAAGCACTCTGCACTTTCAAGTCACACCCCTCGTTTCATCTTGTTGGTGAACCTGCCCTCTCTCCTCGCCCGCAACACCAAAGGCGAGGCTGCTCCGCAATAACGGTTTACTTTTAAGCCTCCCCCATTGTCCCTCCAAAATTCATAGGGAATTGAGGTGCTTCGTTAGTTTGCTTGATAGCACCAAAAGAAGCTTCGTACTTGCTAATGTTGTCTTTGAGGGCTGCAAGCAAACGCTTGGCATGCTCAGGCGTAATAACGATACGCGACTTCACCTTTGCCTTGGGAACGCCCGGCATCAGGCGGATGAAATCAATAACAAACTCGCTATTAGAATGAGCGATCATGGCTAAATTCGAATAGATGCCTTCGGCAATCTCTTCTGATAGCTCAATGTTGATCTGGTTTTGGGGAGGTTGGTTTTTATCGTCAGCCATCGGGTAAGTAGGCAAGTAGCAATGGGCAATAGGCAAAATTGCCTATTGCCCATTGCCTATTGCTCTTTTATTCTTGCAATTCTTTCTCTTTCGTCTTACGTTCAGGAGCATCAATCATTCGTTGATACTCTTCTTCAGAACCAACGATCATATCGTTGAACCTGCGTTGACCTGTACCGGCCGGGATCAAGTGACCCACGATTACGTTCTCCTTCAAGCCCATCAATTGATCAGCTTTACCGCGGATCGCAGCTTCGCTCAACACTTTGGTGGTCTCTTGGAATGACGCAGCCGACAGCCAGCTTTCGGTCTTCAACGAAGCTTGGGTAATTCCTTGCAACGTAGGACGTGATACCGCAGATAAGGCATCGCGCACTTCTACAGATTTAAGATCCTTTCTCTTCAAGGAAGAGTTTTCATCCCGTAGCTCACGAGCGGAAATGATCTGACCGATTTTCAATCGACCTGAATCTCCTGACTCCATTACTACTTTCTTATCTAAGATCAAATCGTTCTCCTCGCGGAATTCAAACTTATCTACATATTCACCAGGCAAGAAGGTAGTATCACCTGAATCGATGATCTCCACTTTTTGCATCATTTGACTTACTATACACTCAATGTGCTTATCATTGATCTTCACACCCTGTAAGCGATACACTTCTTGAATCTCGTTCACCAAATATTCTTGTACGGCCGTTGGGCCTTTGATAGAAAGAATATCGGAAGGGGTGATCGCACCGTCTGACAATGGCTGGCCAGCTTTCACAAAGTCATTGTCCTGCACGAGAATGTGCTTCGACAAAGGCACTAAGTAACGCTTCTGCACAGCATCTTTTGATTCGATGAAGATCTCACGATTACCACGCTTGATACCGCCATAGGTAACCACACCATCAATCTCACTTACCACAGCCGGGTTGGATGGATTACGTGCTTCGAACAATTCCGTTACACGAGGCAACCCTCCTGTAATATCGCGCGACTTGCCCATGGTACGAGGGATCTTAGCCATTACCTGACCTGCTTTGATTTTCTCGCCTTCATCCACCGCTAAGTGAGCACCAACTGGAATATTGTATGACTTATTATCTGTTTTACCCTTTACAATGATAGCAGGGTTCTTCGTTTTATCACGTGTATCTGTGATCACTTTCTCTCTGTGACCTGTCTGCTCATCTGATTCCTCTTTGAACGTAATGCCTTCAATGATTGCCTCGTATTCAATCTCTCCATCAAACTCAGAAAGAATAACTGCGTTGTAAGGATCCCAATAGCAAAGCTCGGTTCCCTTCTCTACTTTCTGTCCGTCTTTCACTCGCAAGTAAGTACCGTAAGGAACGTTGTTGGAAATTAACACGCGTCTTTCCTCATCGAGTATCCTAATCTCACCTGTCCGACCCATTACAACTTTCACCTTGTTATCATCCTTGTCGGTCGTATCAACAGTACGGATGGCTTCAAATTCAACTGTACCTGTAAACTTCGCTTTGATGTTTGCATCTACCGCAATGTTAGAGGCTGTACCACCCACGTGGAAAGTACGAAGTGTAAGTTGTGTGCCTGGCTCGCCAATTGATTGAGCGGCAATAACACCAACCGCTTCACCTTCTTGCACCATTCTACCCGAAGCCAAATTGCGACCGTAGCATTTTGCACAACCACCAAACTTGGTCTCGCAAGTAAGGATGGAACGAATCTCTACTTCTTCAATGCTTGTCTCATCAATTTCCTTAGCAATCTCATCCGTGATTTCTTCGTTGCCAGCGCAAATTAATTTCTCTGTGAGAGGATCATAGATATCATGCACCGTTACACGGCCAACAATACGCTCTGATAAAGGCTCAACGATATCTTCATTATCTTTCAAAGCAGTGACTTTCAACCCACGCAATGTGCCGCAATCATCTTCTGTAATTACCAAGTCATTGGCAACGTCTACCAACCTACGTGTTAAGTAACCCGCATCAGCCGTTTTCAATGCTGTATCAGCAAGACCTTTACGTGCACCGTGTGTAGAGATAAAGTACTCCAACACATCTAATCCTTCTTTAAAGTTAGAAAGGATTGGGTTCTCAATAATTGCACCTACTGAACCCGCTAAGTTTTTCTGCGGCTTAGCCATCAACCCGCGCATACCACCCAACTGCCTGATTTGCTCGCGCGAACCACGGGCACCTGAGTGCATCATCATATAAATGGAATTAAATCCTTGTTGATCTTCCTCCAACTGCTTCATCAGCGTGTTGGTCAACAATGTATTCGTACGAGTCCAAATATCAATTACCTGATTGTAACGTTCGTTGTCAGTAATCAAACCCATCATATAGTTGTTCCAAACAGAATCAACCTCTTTCTGAGCTTCTTCGACTAATTTTTTCTTTTCTACTGGGATCTTTACATCACCCAAGCCCATTGACAAACCACCACGGTAGGCCATTCCGAATCCAAGGTCTTTGATATCATCTAAAAACTTAGCTGTCTTTGCCTGACCTGCCACTTTAAATACTTCAGCAATAATGGTCTGAAGTTTCTTCTTCGTAAGGAGTTCATCAATATAACCAACTTCTTCCGGCATTACTTGATTGAATAATACACGGCCAACAACGGTCTCAATTTTTTGTTTAGAGAGTATCCCTGTTTTCTTATCCTTTACAATAGCATTAACTTTAATGAGGGCATGCTTAGATATTTTGCCTTCATTGTAAGCAATTACTACTTCATCAGCCGAATAAAAAGATTTGCCTTCACCTCGCTCTGCTTTCCTTCCTTTTGTGAGATAATACAATCCCAACACCATGTCTTGCGAAGGCACCGTGATTGGTGCTCCATTGGCAGGGTTCAAAATGTTGTGTGATGAAAGCATCAATACAGAAGCTTCCAAAATAGCTTCTTGTCCAAGTGGGATATGCACCGCCATCTGGTCACCGTCAAAGTCAGCGTTGAAGGCCGTACATACTAACGGGTGCAATTGAATTGCCTTTCCTTCAATCAACTTTGGTTGGAAAGCCTGAATACCTAATCGGTGAAGCGTTGGAGCTCTGTTCAAAAGAACAGGATGTCCTTTCAATACGTTTTCCAAAATATCCCACACAACCGGGTCCTTACGATCCACAATTTTCTTAGCAGATTTCACTGTCTTCACAATACCTCTTTCGATAAGCTTGCGAATAATAAATGGTTTAAAAAGTTCGGCTGCCATATCTTTTGGAAGACCGCACTCATGTAATTTCAATTCAGGGCCTACCACAATTACCGAACGACCCGAGTAATCCACACGCTTACCTAACAAGTTTTGGCGGAAACGTCCTTGCTTACCCTTGAGCATATCACTCAATGATTTCAATGCACGATTACCATCAGAACGTACTGCGTTTACTTTGCGCGAGTTATCAAATAAAGAGTCAACAGCTTCTTGAAGCATGCGTTTCTCATTACGCAAAATTACCTCAGGTGCTTTGATATCGATCAAGCGCTTCAAGCGATTGTTACGAATAATTACCCTCCTATAAAGATCATTCAAATCGGAAGTAGCAAAACGTCCACCATCGAGGGGCACTAACGGGCGCAGCTCTGGTGGAATTACAGGAACCATTTTAATGGTCATCCATTGAGGACGATTTTCCACTCGCGTGTTCGCTTCGCGGAAAGCCTCCACTACTTTCAATCTCTTTAACGCTTCCGCTTTTCTTTGCTGTGAGGTATCAGTCGCAGCTTGATGACGAAGTTCATACGAAAGCTCGTCTAACTTCACACGGCTCAACAACATCTCCAATGAATCGGCCCCCATCTTTGCGATGAATTTCTTTGGGTCGTTATCATCCAACAATTGATTTTCGCGAGGCAGTTTGTCAACGATGTCTAAGTATTCTTCTTCAGTCAAAAAATCTAGGCGGTTAATGCCGTCTTCTTCTTTGATACCCGGTTGAATTACTACATACCTTTCATAATAAATGATCTGATCCAATTTCTTCGTAGGCAACCCTAGTAAGTAACCAATCTTATTCGGTAACGAACGGAAATACCAGATGTGAGCTACTGGCACCACCAATTCGATGTGCCCCATGCGCTCGCGTCTTACTTTTTTCTCGGTGACCTCTACACCGCAACGATCGCAGATGATCCCTTTATAACGAATGCGTTTGTATTTTCCGCAATGACATTCCCAGTCCTTTACAGGTCCAAAAATACGTTCGCAAAACAAACCACCCATCTCAGGCTTGTAGGTCCGATAATTGATAGTCTCAGGTTGGGTAATCTCACCGTGCGAGCTTTCCAGAATTGACTCTGGCGAAGCTAAACTGATGGTGATTTTTGAGAAGTCGTTGTTGATCTTTTTATTTTTTCTGAAAGACATGTTTTGTGATTTTCAGTTAACTACTTTTTTTAAGTCCAAGGTCAATAGTCGATAGTCGATGGCAGCTATTGACCATTGACAATCGACCGTTGACTAATTAATCCATCGTGATCTCAAGTGCTAAACCTCTCAGCTCATGCACTAATACATTAAACGATTCAGGGATATTCGGCTTGCGCATGTTCTCGCCTTTCACAATAGCTTCGTATGCTTTTGCTCGACCGATTACATCATCCGATTTGATAGTCAAGATTTCTTGTAGGATATGCGAAGCACCAAATGCTTCAATCGCCCACACCTCCATCTCACCGAAGCGCTGTCCACCAAATTGAGCTTTACCACCCAGTGGTTGCTGGGTAATCAACGAATATGGCCCGATAGAACGTGCGTGCATCTTATCATCAACCAAGTGGCCGAGTTTCAACATGTACGCAATCCCTACCGTTACTGGCTGGTCAAATTTCTCTCCTGTCAAACCATCGTATAAGTAAGTTCTTCCAAATTCAGGCAAGCCCGCTTCCGTCAACTCAGCTGATACTTGATCTAATGTAGCACCATCAAAAATTGGGGTTGCATATTTTCTGCCCAACTTCTGTCCAGCCCATGCTAATACAGTTTCGTAAATCTGCCCCAAGTTCATACGAGAAGGTACACCCAGCGGATTTAAACAAATATCTACCGGAGTTCCATCTTTCAAGAACGGCATGTCTTCTTCACGAACGATACGCGCGACCACACCTTTATTCCCATGGCGACCCGCCATCTTGTCACCAACTTTTAGCTTGCGCTTTTTAGCAACATAAACTTTGGCTAACTGAACAATGCCAGTAGGAAGTTCATCGCCAACTTCTAAGGTAAATCTCTCTCTCTTAAAGGCTCCTGCAATGACGTTACGTCTGTTGAGGTAATTCTTCACCAACTCCGCAACAGAATCATTGGTTGCATCATCCGATGTCCAGCCATCTAAGCTTATATCAACAATCAAGTTTACTTCTTCAGGAACACTGTAGTTGCTTTCATCGCGATAGATATTCTTATCTGGGAATAAATTGCTTTCAATCACCTTGCTAGTAAACTTCACTCCCTTGGCAATCAATTCATCACCAAATTTGTGCTTCACTCCTTGGCTTGTTTTACTAGTCAACAGCGAAGTGAATTTTTTGATCATCTCATTTTTGAGCTCCGACAATTGCTTGCTGTAACGGTGCTTCAATGCATCCAATTCCTTCTTAGACTTTGTGCGAAGGTCTTTGTCTTTTTTAGGACGAGAGAAAAGTTTCGTATCAATTACAACACCTTTTAATGATGGGGGTGCTTTCATCGAAGCGTCTTTCACATCACCGGCCTTATCGCCAAAGATCGCTCTCAATAATTTTTCTTCCGGAGTAGGGTCTGTTTCGCCTTTTGGTGTAATCTTACCAATCAAGATGTCGCCTTCCTTCACTTCTGCGCCCACGCGAATGATACCATTCTCATCCAAATGCTTAATGGCTTCTTCACTAACGTTCGGGATTTCTGAAGTCAATTCTTCTTCCCCACGCTTCGTGTCGCGCACTTCTAATTCAAATTCTTCTATGTGAATGGAGGTGTAGATATCTTCGCGCACTACGCGCTCAGAAATTACAATCGCATCTTCAAAGTTATATCCTTGCCAAGGCATATAAGCCACCAACAAGTTTCTACCCAGAGCCAACTCTCCATTTGCTGTACCATAACCTTGGCAAAGGGGTTGACCCTTTGTTACTTTATCACCTTTCTTCACTAACGGAGTCAAGTTGATACACGTATCTTGGTTGGTTCTGCGGAATTTGATCAGGTTATAGGTTTTGAATTCATCGTCAAAGCGAACCATTTGTTGCTCTTCCGATACATCATACTTAATTACAATCTTCTTTGCATCCACATATTCGGCAACGCCATTGGCCTCGGCCAAAATTAAAGCGCGCGAATCCAAAGCAACTCTAACTTCCAAACCTGTTCCAACGATCGGTGCTTCCGGGCGAACCAACGGCACCGCTTGACGTTGCATGTTAGAACCCATCAAAGCACGGTTAGCATCATCGTGCTCCAAAAAAGGAATCATAGAAGCCGCGATTGATACAATTTGATTTGGTGCAACGTCCATGTAACGGATGTCTTTCGGCTCTACTACAGGGAAATCACCTTCAAAGCGTGCTTTTACTTTTTCGTTTTCTAACTCTCCGCCCGATTTAATTTTCACATTTGCTTGCGCAATGTTGTGCGTATCTTCTTCTTCAGCAGTTAAGAAAATAACATCTTTTCCTTTCACTTTGCCATTCTCTACTTTGCGGTAAGGCGTTTCGATAAAGCCCATCTTGTTCACCTTTGCATGAACGCAGAGAGAGGAAATCAAACCGATATTCGGTCCCTCCGGAGTTTCAATGGTACACAAGCGACCATAGTGAGTATAATGAACGTCACGAACCTCAAAACCTGCGCGCTCTCTTGAAAGACCTCCGGGCCCAAGGGCAGACATCCTACGCTTGTGCGTGATCTCTGCCAACGGGTTTGTTTGATCCATAAATTGAGAAAGCTGGTTTGTACCAAAGAAGGAGTTAATCACCGAAGACAATGTCCTCGCGTTGATCAAATCAACCGGTTTAAAATCTTCGTTGTCGCGAACGTTCATTCTTTCTTTGATGGTTCTGGCCATACGTGCCAAGCCCACACCAAATTGAGAATACAATTGTTCACCCACTGTTCTCACCCTTCTATTGCTCAAGTGGTCAATATCATCCACTATGGCTTTTGAATTGATCAAACCAATCAAATATTTTACAATGAGAATAATATCCTCAGTAGTCAATACACGCTGATCGAAGCTTAAGTCGAGACCTAATTTTTTGTTGATCCGGTAACGGCCAACTTCGCCTAAGTCATAACGCTTCTCGCTGAAGAATAAGCTTTGGATAATATCCCTTGCTGTTTGTTCATCAGGGGCTTCCGTATTCCTTAATTGACGATAGATTTGTTCAACGGCCTCCTTTTCAGAGTTCGAATTGTCTTTCGCCAAAGTGTTGAAGATGATATAGTAGTCGGCTACGTTCACATCAATACGATGTAAAATCACAGACTTAACACCTGATTCGATGATGACATCGATATCTTCAGCTGCAATTACGTGATCACGCTCCAACAATACTTCATTTCTATCAATCGAAACAACCTCACCTGTATCTTCATCCACGAAGTCTTCCGTCCAGGTCCTTAACACGCGGGCGGCTAATTTGCGGTCAACCGCTTTCTTAAGGTTATTTTTATTCGCCTCAACTTCTTCAGACAATCCGAAGAGGTCAAGAATATCTTTATCTGTTCCATAACCAATCGCGCGAAGCAATGTGGTTACCGGAAATTTTTTCTTACGGTCGATGTAGGCATACATCACCGCATTTACGTCTGTGGCAAATTCAATCCAAGATCCTTTGAAAGGGATAATACGAGCAGAGTACAACTTGGTACCATTCGTGTGTTTGCTCATGGCGAAAAACACCCCTGGAGAACGGTGTAACTGCGATACAATTACACGCTCGGCACCATTAATGACAAACGAGCCTTTCTCGGTCATATATGGAATATTTCCTAAGAAAACCTCCTGCTCAAGCGTTTGGAAATCTTCATTGTCTTCATCATTACACGTGAGGCGAAGTTTCGCCTTCAACGGAACGGAGAATGTTAACCCTCTGTCGATACACTCATCCACATCATACTTTGGTGGATCAATCGTATAATCCACAAACTCCAACACGAAATTTTCGCGGGAGTCTGAGATCGGGAAATTCTCGGCAAAAACCTTGAAGAGCCCTTCATTCTGGCGCTTCTCAGCAGATGTTTCGATCTGTAAAAAGTCCTTGAATGATTGAAGTTGAATGTCCAGAAAATCCGGATACTCTAATACTTTTTCGATGGATGAAAAGTCAATCCTGTTATTTGCTGTCTTCTTTGCCAAGGTGCGTACGATTTAAATGTTCCCGGTAAGACTAAAAAACCACTTGTTAGGCATAAGTATAAATAAGCAAACCCCAACCCTATTTTCACAGGAATGGGGCCTGAAATACCTTTCAGACAATATGCTGTGCCTTCAAGAATTATTTCAACTCTACTTCAGCACCAGCTTCAGTAAGTTGTTTCTTGAGGTTTTCAGCTTCATCTTTTGGTAGTCCTTCTTTGATTGTTTTAGGGGCGCCATCAACCATGTCTTTTGCTTCTTTCAAGCCAAGGCCGGTTAATTCTTTCACCAATTTCACAATTTGAAGTTTATTTGCACCTGCTGCTTTCAACACAACATCGAAGTTGGTCTTTTCAGCAGCAGCAACTGCTCCGCCACCAGCCGCAGGACCAGCTACCACGGCAGCAGCCGCAGGCTCAATACCATGAGTTTCTTTCAAATAAGAAGCTAGTTCGTTTACTTCTTTTACGGTAAGTTCTACCAGTTGATCACCAATTGCTTTTACGTCAGCCATGATTGTAAGTGTTTAAAAATTTGAATTCAATTATTGTTTTCTTTCTTCCAGTGCTTTCACTAAGCCAGCTACCGTATTTCTTCCACTCAATAAAGCAGATAATACATTCTTGGCAGGTGATTGCAACAAGGAAATAATTTCTCCGATTAACTCGTTCTTTGATTTCAAATCAACGAGCGTCTTCAAGTGCTCATCGCCCACAAAAACCGTGGACTCGATAGAAGCACCCTTCAAACCGGGACGACCTTCCAGTTTTTTCCTGTATTCTTGAATGACTTTTGCAGGGGCATTTCCAACTTCTTTGGAAAAAATAACACCTGAAAATCCATGGAGAACTTTATATAGTTCTTCATAATTACCTTTCTGCTTTTCTAATGCCTTGCGAATCAAAGTGTTTTTGTACACGCGATATTCTACGCCTGCCTTAAAACACAATCTTCTGAATGCATTGATCTGAGCTACTGTGAGGCCAGATGCATCGGTAATATAAAAGTGTTTGTGCTGAGAAAGTTTCTCTGCCAACGCTTCGATAATCTGTCCTTTGTCTTCTTTGGTCATTGTCTTAAAAAATTATAGACCTTACTTAAATAGAACTTGAATCAACTTTGATACCCGGGCTCATGGTTGAGGAAAGAGAAATACTTTGAAGGTATGTTCCTTTTGAAGAAGCGGGCTTCAACTTAACTACTGTATTAATAAGTTCAGCAGCATTGTCTCTGATTTTGTCTGCGCTGAAGGAAACCTTACCAACACTAGCATGAATGATTCCTTGTTTGTCAATTTTGAAGTCAACTTTACCTGCTTTCACATCCTTCACTGCCTTGCCAACTTCCAGGGTAACTGTTCCTGACTTCGGGTTAGGCATTAAACCACGTGGGCCTAGCACTTTACCTAACCTACCTACTTTCGCCATTACGGTGGGCATGGTGATGATCACATCAACATCTGTCCACCCGCCTTCAATTTTTTGAATGTATTCATCCAGCCCTACGTGTTCGGCACCGGCATCTTTCGCTTCTTGCGCCTTATCAGGTGAACACAAAACCAGCACGCGCACTACTTTTCCTAATCCATGGGGAAGAGAAACTACACCGCGCACCATTTGATCCGACTTCTTAGGGTCAATGCCCAAACGAATGTCCACATCTACCGATGAGTCAAACTTCGTAAAGGTAATATCTTTCAATACTTTAGCAGCCTCATCTAACGTGTAGATTTTATCAGCATCGTATTTGGCAGTAACTGCCTTTCTGTTTTTTGATTCCCTAGCCATTTTATTTATTATTTATCCCAAGGGGCTGTTCCACTTACCGTCACTCCCATACTGCGTGCTGTCCCTGCAATCATTTTCATGGCAGAGTCCACTTTAAACGCATTCAAGTCAGGCATTTTAATTTCGGCAATCTTCTTGATTTGATCCCAAGAGATAGAACCTACTTTAACACGGTTGGGTTCTTTCGAACCTTTTTGAATTTTGATCGATTCCATAATCAATACTGCCGCAGGTGGAGTTTTGATAACGAAATCAAACGACTTGTCATTATAGATAGTAATCAAAACCGGAAGAACTTGACCCGGTTTGTCTTGCGAGCGAGCATTGAACTGCTTACAAAAATCCATGATGTTCAAACCCTTTGAACCTAATGCAGGTCCAATAGGAGGTGCCGGGTTGGCAGCTCCGCCTTTTACTTGCAATTTCAAATAACCTATTACTAACTTCGCCATAACACCGTAATTATCTTGATTCCTTTTAATCCTCTAATTATTCTGCTTTTTCAACTTGCATATAGTTAAGCTCAACTGGAGTATTGCGTCCGAATATCTTAACCATCACATTCAAT
Organism: Cytophagales bacterium; assembly: GCA_043757225.1. Lineage (GTDB taxonomy): Bacteria > Bacteroidota > Bacteroidia > Cytophagales > Cyclobacteriaceae > ELB16-189. The sequence continues at coordinate 11,128 of JAYVPS010000196.1, forward strand.
TTCTTTTTGTCTTCAAAAATCTCTTCTACTGTTCCGGTAAATCCACTGAAAGGGCCATCCATCACCTTTACACCTTCACCTTTAATGAAAGGCGTTTCCAGTTTTACTTCAAATTGATCGATCTCATCAACCTTGCCCAAAATGCGATTCACTTCAGATTGCCTCAAGGCTACCGGTTCTTTATTGGTAGCACTAGAGCCATTGTTTCCTAAAAAACCAATAACTCCGGGAATATTATTTACTGTATGATACGCTTCTCCATTACTTAAGTCCGCAGAAACAAGAACATAACCAGGGAAGAAATTTCTTTCCCTCACTCTTTTCTTGCCGTTACGCATTTCATACACTTTTTCAGATGGGATAAGCACCTGTGGAATGAAGCTCGTTAGCTTCGACCGTTCGATTTCAGTTTCCAGGTAAGACTTTATTTTCTTTTCCTGTCCGCTGATCACTCTCAGCACATACCATTTTAACTCACCAATTGCCGCTGCCATGCTTTAAAATTCTTTATAAAACCACTGCAAGGCATTCTTAAAGCCTAAATCAACAAAGCCTATAACTAATGCAAAAATCAAAGAAGCAACCAGCACCAAAATGGCACTGCTCTGCAGCTCATTAAATTTTGGCCAAGTGACCTTATTATGGATCTCGTCAACTGACTCGAGGATGTAGGCTTTCAACTTTTCCATTTAGGATGGGTTTGACCCTTTATATGTTTTTTGCCTAAAAAAGGCGTTTGTTCTATTTTTTGCACGGGTGGAGAGACTCGAACTCCCAGCCAACGGTTTTGGAGACCGCTACTCTACCAATTGAGCTACACCCGTATTACCTAGCTGGCTTCCTTTCGTTCCTCTACCCTAAATTCAAAAGGACTGCAAATGTATGGGAAATGCTCATAAAATAAAAACGTTTCCAAGAAAAATCTTGGAAACGTCTTTGCATTGATTATCAGTTATTTAACGAGTAGGATCTTTGTCCTAACTTCGATCCTTCTGATAAGTTAGTCCAAAATTTCAGTTACCTGACCAGAACCTACACGATACTGGACGAAATTTTAAATGGACTCAAGTAAGGTATTTGTTTTTGATACCAATGCCCAGATCAGTGCTGCTTTGTTAAAAAATTCAGTTACTGCGAAGGCAATCGACCGCGCCTTATGTGCAGGAAAGCATGGTTTAATCCAATTTAAATCTATCAACTGTCTTAAAAATGGCCAAAAGAAAAACTACTGTTAAACCTCCAATGAAGGATAATCTAAGATTGTAGTTTTCGACACATTCCAAGACTATTCCTAATAAAATTATGAAAAGAATAATTAAGATTAAGCTATACTTAATAACCGTTTTTCTATTCTTCCGAATTTGTGCTTTGTCCTCAACAGTAATTGATTCCTTATTATTTTGAATCATTTGACTTTTTACTTAAGTTCATCCGAGTTTTTCTTTATAAGTTTTCCAGTAAAGTAAACTGGAAGAATGAAGAGCAATGCAAATGATGAGAAAATCCAATATTGATAATCAGGATTCATTTTAGCTATAAATGAAGCAACAACTGAGTAAATAATGATGATAGGGAAAATGAAAATGAATATCAATTTTCTTGCCTTTGCAATATGCTGTACTGGATTATCACTCATAACTTCATCTTTATGATATACAATTTTACATAATTGCAGCAGCGATTCCAGAACCTACGACAGCAGCCCCACCTACAGCCTTAATTGAAAAAGCCCAACCTACAGGACCAGAGAGATAACATCCAAGAGCCATAAGTGCACCACAACCTACATCACAAACAGCAACTGCTCCTGAATCTACTAACTCAACCTTACCACCTAAGGAACCCTTACCATCGTCTATTAGCATCTGATTGATTTGCTGTTGCCATAATTCATAATTGCTTTTCCAATATTTTGCAGAACTTCTTGCAATGGAAATTGCTCCAAAAATTACTGGCTGCTCCTCTGTTGGAAGGCTATAGACCTGATTTTCGACATCTGCAAGGTTGCTCATTATAGCTTCAATATCACCAGATTGCGTGCTAAGGGCATTGGCAATTAATTGTAATTTTTCGATTTGTCCTTGAGTTAGGTGTTGTGAAACTTCATTAACTATGGAATTTGCAAGATCACTTACAGCCACTCTTGCTGAGACACCTCTCAATTTCACTCTATTGACATGATCAATTCCTTTTTGCGTAATCAAAAGGAAATTATCATTCAGAAGTTTTTCTTGTTCGGTCGTCAAATTCGAAATTTGTTGTTTTGTGAACGCAAATGCTGCTTTCCGATTTTCAATTAAGATAGCAGGTAGTGTTCTTTTACCATCCGTCCTTCCATTTTTATCAGCGATAAATGTTCCTTGATTTAGGCTTGCTATAACAAAGTCAAGGCCTTGAGTATGCATCAATCCCACTTGCTCAAAGTCTTTAGGGGAATATTTATGCTGAGCAAGTTCCTTGTTCTGACAAGAAGAACCGAATACAATAAGCGCAAGTATGACAAGTTTAGTTTTCATAAAAGTGTGTTTGGTGTCTTCAAATGTACCAAGCGTAAAATTCATTGGCAAGTTTCATTGCCAAAAAAAATCGCTCGCCAGTTGCCTAGCGAGCGATTCAAAATAACCTAGTAATTCTTAGTCCAAAATTTCAGTTACCTGACCAGAGCCTACAGTGCGGCCACCCTCGCGGATAGCGAAACGAAGACCTTTCTCCATCGCGATCTTGTTGATCAACTCAACTTCAATCGATACGTTGTCACCAGGCATAACCATTTCTACACCAGCAGGAAGTTTACACTCGCCTGTTACGTCTGTTGTGCGGAAATAGAATTGAGGACGGTATTTGTTAAAGAATGGCGTGTGACGACCACCTTCTTCTTTACTTAATACATAAACCTCAGCTTTGAATTTAGCGTGTGGTGTTACTGAGTTCGGTTTGCAAATAACCATACCACGGCAGATTTGCTCCTTTTCGATACCACGCAACAACAACCCTACGTTATCGCCAGCTTCACCCCTATCAAGAATTTTGCGGAACATCTCTACACCTGTAATGGTAGAAGTAAGATTTTCTGCACCCATTCCAAGGATTTGAACCGGATCACCAGTTTTGATAATACCGCGCTCAATACGACCCGTAGCAACTGTACCACGACCCGTGATTGAGAACACATCCTCAACAGGCATCAAGAAATCTTTGTCAATCAAACGAATAGGGATAGGAATAAAATTATCCACAGCGTCCATCAATTCTTCTACTTTAGCCTCCCACTTAGGCTCACCATTCAATGCACCAAGAGCAGAACCCCTGATCACAGGCATGGTGTCTCCTGGGAATTTGTAGTACGTCATCAACTCACGAATTTCCATTTCAACAAGGTCAAGCAATTCACCATCATCAACCAAGTCAACTTTATTCATGAAAACTACCAGCGCAGGTACACCTACTTGACGAGCCAACAAGATATGCTCGCGTGTCTGAGGCATAGGGCCATCAGTAGCAGCAACCACCAGAATAGCACCATCCATTTGGGCAGCACCTGTAACCATGTTTTTAACATAGTCAGCATGGCCTGGACAGTCAACGTGTGCGTAGTGTCTTTTGAGAGTAGCGTATTCTACGTGTGAGGTGTTGATTGTAATACCTCTTTCTTTTTCTTCAGGAGCATTATCAATAGAAGAGAAGTCTCTCATTGAAGCAAGTCCTTTAGAAGCTAATACTTTTGTGATAGCAGCTGTAAGAGTGGTTTTGCCGTGGTCAACGTGACCAATAGTACCAATGTTTACGTGCGGTTTGGAGCGGTCGAAATTTTCTTTTGCCATATTAGAAATCCTAGTTAAAGTTTAAAAGTGTATAATTAATTAATAAGTTACTTATCAAAGCTTCCAAAGAAGCACTACACACCCTAAACATTGTAAGCCTTTCGAATAAGGGTTATTCGTTGAATCTCTGATACTTCAAGATGGTTGCTACTCATCGGTAATCAAAGATTCATTCAATTTAAAATTTCAAAGTCTATAAAATCAACCTGATCGTTTTCAGGATGAACATAATTAGTGGAGCTGTTGAAGGGAATTGAACCCTCGACCTCTTCCTTACCAAGGAAGTGCTCTACCCCTGAGCTACAACAGCTTGTTTTCAAGTTGTTGGTTATTGGTTGCTAGTTGTTAGTTCAAAACAACTAAAAACTATCAACTAACAACTTTACTCTGAGCGGGAGACGAGATTCGAACTCGCGACCTATAGCTTGGAAGGCTATCGCTCTACCAACTGAGCTACTCCCGCATGATGATACGCAACGTGCTGCGTATTTACTCGTGGGGAGAACAGGATTCGAACCTGTGAAGACATAAGTCAACAGATTTACAGTCTGTCCTCGTTGGCCGCTTGAGTATCTCCCCCAACGATTTTTCAAATTTTTTAAGAACGAATCGAAAAACCTTTCATTTTTAATCAATAAGGCTCTTCTGCCGTATTTGATAAGCATCAAAAAAACGGGAACGCAAAATTATACGGTTTTTTGGTATAGACAAACCCTACACGAAAGGATTTATGATCTTACATGATGATTATTTCCTGAACCATGTCTTTTCCAAACTCTTTTTGAAGAATTTCTACAATTTGGCTTTTGTGGAGATTCAGGTCGTTTTTCATTCCTGGAGAATCTAACTCTACGAAAAGCACCTTTCCCCTAATGAATAGCCTTTTGGTGCGTTTGGCTACTGGTTTCCCTGCCAACCGCTCCCAAGAACTTAGTAAATTGGCCTCATCAAACTTGGTTTTAATATGATAGCGCGACAGCAATTGTTGGATTGCCTGCCCTATATGCTGGGTGTTGCCCTCATCGTTGCCGATCTTAGCCATTTGTAAAAGTACCATTTTCTACCAAAAAGACTTTCGCATCTAAATTGGCGTCCCTTAATATTCGTTGTGTGCGGTCTTCGCGAGCGTCTGTAATAAAGATCTGGCCAAAAGTGCCTTTGGCTACCAAAAGCATTAGCTGGTGAATCCGTTGGTTGTCAAGTTTGTCGAAAATATCATCTAATAACAAAATTGGTTTGAATTTCTTTCTTTCGGCTATGGCCTGAAACTCGGCCAACTTAAGTGCGATTAGAAAGGACTTTTGTTGGCCTTGAGAGCCATATTTTTTTAGTTCAAAGTCATTGATCCTGAAATCAAAGTCATCGCGGTGGATGCCTGCTGAGGTTCTTTGCAGAATGATGTCGCGCTGCAAATTCTTAACGAGCAATTCTGCAAGATCAGATTTCGTCAAGTCTGACTGGTAATGAATACCGACTTCTTCTTTAGAGCCATCAACCAAAAAAAGATACTGCTCTTTAAAGAAAGGGAAGAACTCAATAAGGAAATCTCTGCGCTTGGCAAAAATGTAGTTGCCGGATGGAATAATTTTTTGATCATAACTGGCCAGTAAATCATGATCAGTTTTTCCGCTTTCGGAGAAAGAGCGGAGGAGACTATTGCGCTGCTTTAGCTGGTTGGTATAAACGATCAGGTTTTCCAAGTAGGGTCTATCCAATTGCGAAATCAAACTGTCGAAAAACTTTCTTCGCATTTCGCTGCCATCCCAAATCAGTTCTATGTCCTGAGGTGCGATGAGGACTACGGGATACTTGCCCACATGCTCAGAGAACTTGGTGTAATCTTGCCCGTCTTCATTAATTATTTTTTTTTGCCCTTGCTGAAATGAACAAGTGACTACTTTTCGTTTGCCATTCAATTCAAATTCACCCCTCACAACAAACTGCGCCTGGCCTTGAAGAATGTTCTGACTATCGGAAGGATTGACCGCGCTTTTGGTGAAAGCCAAATAATGAATGGAATCGAGCAGATTCGTTTTGCCGCTGCCATTTTTCCCTAAAAAGCAAAGTACATTCTCGCGAAATTCCAAATTGGCTTCTTCTATATTTTTGAAATTGAAGAGGGTGAGTTTGCGCAGGTGCACGATTTTGAATTTAAAAATGTGATAACCAATTAACCAATACTAAAACAGCAACGAGCTAGGAAGCTTTAAGAATGCTGCTGATTTTTTATTGAGCACCTTAACTGCAAATTGCGAAATTTAGGTTGGTGACATTATTATCTGGTATACTGATGGGGTAAACCATTATATACCAAATAAAGAGCTACTATTCAATTGGTATTGTTGATCAAAAATCAAATCAAAAAGAAAGCCTCTTTTTTTAGTGCTTGTTTTCCGATTCCTTTTCCTTAGGGATTGCCAAAATATTATAAGTGTTTTTGACAGTAGCATTCTTTCTTTCAATCTTAATTTTGGATTTTAAACTAAAATCTTCAAGGAAATATAAAGAATACCTCTTCTCAGTCAATAAGTCGAAAAGTTCTAATTTTTCAGGTTTTGTTAAAGGACCAAAACACTCGGTCACTATATAGGGTCGATAAAGAGCGATAATTTCGGGCATAGCCTTAATTATTTCTTTATCGTAGCCTTCCGTATCTATTTTTATAAAAGTTAATCTAGGCATTAGACTAGCATGTTGCGCTAAAAGATATTTGTACAAATTCTTACCCGTAACCTGAAAGGTATATCTGATATTTCGCTTTTCATTGTGGGTAAATCCTACAATTCCTCCGTTACCATAAGAGGGGTCACCAGAGCCAAAAGTAAATTCTCCATCTTCTACAGTGGCTGCGAAATTTAAAGGGATAATATTTGTTCTATCCTTATTAAAACCTGCATTTACCTTAAATATCTTAAAAGAATGCGGATTAGGCTCAAGCCCTAACGTTGTCCCCTCAATGCCCGCAGCTAGAGCCATTGGCACAGTAGTATCACCTTCATTAGCCCCAATATCAATTACGAAATCACCTTTTTTAATGTAATACTTAAAGAAATCAACATGTTCTTGGGTCACCTTATTACCAAATTCGCCAGGATGCAACCATTGTGCATATTGTATAACCCCTTCATCTTTCAAATTAAAGGTTGTCTCCTTAAATTTATATTCCTTAAATGGTTTTCTTTTTTTTAATATTTTGCTTAGAAAATCTAACATAAATTATTTTTAATGCTCCTCATAAAGCAAAGATAATAAACGAAGTGGGGTATTAATTACTCTCCGAAAAAATAACAGTTATACAGATAAGATGATTGACTATTTGTTCACCGGAAAATCCAATGCTGCAATAGGATCACAAATTTTAGTAGAATCGTCTCGTTTTGCGGATGGTGAGTGGTCGATTTATTTTGGATTAGGACTGGGTATTCAAAAGCTGAAAGATAAGATTAGGAAACGGGTCGAGTAAAAACTGCCATCGTTTTGGTTCTCTTCCTTCTTCCTTGCGAAGTGCTCATTTTGGTCTCCGTTCTTTCAGTGCAGGGTCTAGGTCAGTAACATCCGAATCCTGAAGCAGAGACTCCGATGAGAATAAATTCTCGATGGATTAAATTAACGACTTAACAAAGGGTACATTCCAAATTGTCGCGGATTTACGAGGCGTTCCTATGGAACGCTGTCTTCAATTTATTTCCACCCCTACTACCCGCGATACGTCCCGAAGGGACGAT
>JAYVPS010000197.1:0-4876 GCA_043757225.1 Cytophagales bacterium
GGAGAAAATCAGTCGAGACAAAATGCATAAAACTTTGTTTAAAATATACTAAAGTCTTCGCCTTAAGGCGAGGGATTTACCCCCAGAAACTGACATTAATAAAAACTCTGCACTACCATAGGGTTCTCCAATTGAAGGTTATTATAATCAACGGTAACCGACAAACTTCCATAGGATTGATAACGATAATTAATGGTGCCACCATAACGTTGTCGGTGCCCGGTATAATACTGACCTCCCGAACCCTGAAATGAATAGTTTACAATCTTTCTGGCATTGGAGCTGTATCGCATGTTAAACTCAGTCCATTGAAATTGTTGCCCAGCTAAATAAGTTGAATCGCCCCTTGGATAAATGGGGTTAAAATTTTCAGGTAATTTTTGAAAGATGCGTGTTGCAGCCACATTAAAGCTTGCTGTGTTTAAAAAGTGAATGAAATAATCTAGCGAATAAGTTCTGTCCGTTAATGTTCCATCCGGTATGATGGTTTGATTTACTTCAAAACCTTGCCCCATCGTGGCGATTTTATTTTTAGTGGGATAGAAGATACCTTGCACCCTACCAAAGTTGCTCAAATAACCAGGGTATACTTCCAGCTTAGGCACATACCCCGTTTCGGCCACATAGTTTTTACCAACCAGGTTATTGCCAAATAAAATTGTCAGATTACGAGTGTTGTAACTAATAAAAGTGCCTGCAGAATAGTTTTTGTCTGTGTGAAAAGCATCTAACGATTGATGATAATAAAAGTCGCCATTCCATCTGTTGCTCTTGGTAATCAGATTAAAATCAAAACCAAAAACCCGATTGTAAGTATTAAGAAGCGTATCCTGTCCAACCATTTTTACTAAATCCTTATGGTAGTATTTCCCACTTTGATAAGCGCCTAACCCAAGCGATTGTTTGTCAACGATAAAAAAATCAATGTTTGATCGTGAGAATATTTGTCGCTGCACAATAGCCATGGTATACATCTGTGCGGGCAACCCAAGCGATGCTTTTTCCTGTGTGCGCATGTTTAATAAACCCACACGCCAATTTTCTCCCAGCTTACCGCTAATTCGAGCACATACTGAATGGGTACTTGCTTGGCGGTTCCTGCGGAATCCAATACAAGACCTATTCTTCGGCTAAAAAATGGTCGAGTATCCGGAAAACCGGGCGTGGAAAACAAGTCGCTGTTCTCTAAAAAAAATTGCCTTCGCTCGGGAAATTGAAATTCAAAACGGGTAAGGTTAATCACTTGTTGATCTACTTCTACGTTGGAAAAATCGGGGTTCACAGTCAGATCTAAATTGAGGGAAGGGCTAAGTGCCACTTTTGCATCTAATCCTGCAGAAGTTGCATAGTTGGCCGGTTCCTTTTTCTCGGCATCATGCGAAGTATTTCCTGCCAAATAGGGAATCAGTGATACGTTCGCTCCGGCATGAGGCGCGGAAGTTTCCCATTGTAATTTGCCACTGTACGCAAAAGATGCCGGAATAAATTGAATAGGCGTAGCAATCCAACTGGATATCTGATTGCGCTTTACATCATTGCGCAAGAAGGTTACGTTCCATTCATTTACGTTATGGTTGTATCGAAAGGATTTAAAAGGGATAGCCATTTCTGCAATCCACTTATTTTGGTAACGGGTTGCATGCGAATACCATTTGTTATCCCAGCTATTGCTGAAAGATCCATCACCATCCTGTCCTCCCGCAGAAATTAATCCTTCAGACTGCACGCCAAAGGGAGTAATGGTAAAGAAAAAACCGTTGGTATAGTCGTTAAACGGATCAATGTAAATTCCAATGTTATCATTTAACCCCCAATCAATATCTCGCCTCAGGGATTGAACTATGTCTGGTTTCGCGTTATCATAACACACAAAAGACACGTACAAAAAGTGCTCGTCAAAAGTCATTCGGGCTTCCGATTGAAAGGTAGGAGGAAGCGAATCTACCGGATAATTCATGTAAAAATTATTAGCCACCGATGCTGCCAACCAATCGGGCTCATCCAGCTTACCATCCAGCACAATGGGTGACTTTGCCTTAGCAATTGGCAAGCCTGTTCCAGGATTATTTTTGGGTTGCGCCAACAAAATAGCAGGTAAACAGCCGAACAGTAGGAGTATAAATTGAAAAATAGAGCTACGATGAGTCAAATGCAACGGCAAAATTACTGATAGATATTGGGCTATAAAATCCGCTGGTGTAACAATTTAAAGCCAAAAATCATTTCAGACCGATGGCTGTCCTATTTGGATCGGTTGCCTCACAAGTACTTTTAAGCTATTGAAACAAACGATCAGATTGAAGATATCATCCGATTAGAATCAAAGAATCGTTTATTTTTATACTTTTACAATTGTGTTTTAAAGAATACCATAAACTTTGCTATTACACCATCTAATTATTTAGCGTGAATACGTCACCGCTTTTTTCCATTTCTCCCATTGACGGGCGCTATGCCGCTACGACTCAGTCACTACAGCAATATTTTTCAGAGTATGGCTTGATCCGTTATCGGGTGTTGGTTGAAATTGAATATTTCATTGCTCTTTGCGAATTACCATTACCTGAGCTAAAAGGATTTCCGAAGGAAAAATTTGAATCGCTGCGCAGGCACTATCAAAATTTTACAGCAGATGCCGCCACTCAAATCAAAGAAATTGAAAAGACCACCAATCACGATGTGAAAGCGGTGGAATACTATTTAAAAAAAGAATTTGACGCTCTTGGCTTAGGGAATTTTAAAGAGTTCATTCACTTCGGCCTCACTTCGCAAGACATCAACAATACGGCTACTCCCCTGCTGCTGAAGGAATTTATTGAGTCGGTATATGTACCGGAGTTGCTAAAATTCATTGAGCTGCTTAAAAAAAATGCTGCTGATTGGAGCGACATACCCATGCTGGCGCGCACGCATGGCCAGCCGGCTTCCCCCACCAAACTAGGAAAAGAGATCGAGGTGTTTGTAGCCCGCTTACACATGCAGAAAGAATTATTGGAGCACATTCCTCATTCGGCCAAATTTGGCGGAGCCACCGGAAATTTTAATGCCCACCATGTTGCTTACCCCAGCATCCACTGGAATGACTTTGGATCTGATTTTCTCAAGCAAAAGTTACAACTCGTTCGCAGTACGCCCACCACACAAATCGAGCACTACGACAATATGGCTGCGCTGTTTGATAACATCAAACGCATCAATACCATTCTAATTGATTTTAGTCGGGATGTATGGCAGTATGTTTCGATGAACTATTTCAAACAAAAAATCAAAGAAGGAGAAGTTGGATCATCGGCCATGCCACACAAAGTCAACCCCATTGATTTTGAAAATGCAGAAGGCAACCTAGGATTGGCCAATGCCATCTTTGAGCACCTGTCTGCCAAGCTGCCCATTTCACGTTTACAACGCGACCTTACGGATTCTACTGTGCTACGTAATATTGGAGTACCGCTTGCACACACCATCATAGCATTTAAATCTTTAGAAAAAGGAATTAGTAAACTTGAATTGAACAAAGCCGCCATCGATAAAGATTTGGAAGACAACTGGGCTGTAATAGCAGAAGCGATTCAAACTATTTTGCGCAAAGAAGGGTATCCGAATCCATACGAAGCCTTGAAAGGATTAACGCGTAAAAACGAAAAAGTTACCCAGCAAACAATCGCTGATTTTATCGACACGCTTGAAGTAAACGATTTACTGAAAAAAGAGTTGAAGAAAATTACTCCGTTTAATTATACTGGAACTTGATTCATTTTTCAATGGCGCACTACAAAATGCTGGCAAAGTAAAATAGCGAGTAAGTTTTATTGAGTTGAAGCGCAAAAATCCAAAATAAACTCAATGTTTTTAGGTAGCCGTTTCTTTATAATTGTGATACAACTTAAATTAGTGTTGTTGCTAATTCAAATGGCTTGATACTATCACTATGCTTTTTCAAATTCCATGTAAATAGTCCACCACAGTCATTAAGTTTACTACATTTCTCGCATTCAGGTAAATAATTATTTTTCCAATCAGAGATTGATTTTCGCGAGAATTTCCAGAGTCTCTCAGATAAAACACAAAGCTGTGAATTATAAATTGAAACATTCATTCCTTGTCCAGCAAGAAATTCTACAGATTCGATTAGCTCGTTTTGGTAGTCATGTGGATCAATCCATAACTTTTGAATATTGTGCGGAGTATATCCAATGTACTCTAACTCCATAAAAGCAATGTGTTCTGCAAATGGCAAATTTTTGTAAATATACCTTGCCAATTTTGTCAGACGTGGTATGGATTGCTTATGCAAGACAATTCGTATTTCGATTCGCTGATTGAGTCTTGCTAAATTATGTAAGCCCAAAATTGTTTGATTAAAAGCATCAGGTGCTTGAACAATATAATCATGAATTTGATAGTAGTCGGAATAAAGTGGGATTCCTAACATCACTCTCTCATGATTTACTTTTGCGAGTCTGTCTGCAAGGTGGAGCCACGCAAATGATCGGCCATTTGTCAATACATGAACTTCGGTATTTGGAAGTTCATCCTTGAGTTGCTCAATCAGTTTATAAAAGTGTTCACCCATTAGGGTTGGTTCTCCGCCTGATATTCCGATTTCAGGACAATCCTTTGGGAGAAGTGGTATTAATTTTTGATGAACCCAAAAGGAATATGGAACATCGTCTCTATCTTTTGGAGGTTGAGAGCACATGAGGCAATTGCTATTGCATCGCTCAGTTGCCAATAAAGTATTATGCGTAGAGTTAACACGGTATAGTGTATTGATGTTCCCATCAGTCCCAACTGTTATTAAATCACCTTCTGACAAATGATCAAGTGTTGGAATATTATAAACAATTGGAGTATCTCCGGAAAGGTCAATTTCCTT
>JAYVPS010000198.1:0-4856 GCA_043757225.1 Cytophagales bacterium
TAGCTTCGGTTGTTACGGGATATTTTTTTTCAATTTCGGGGATTAGTTCTTTCGTAAAGAAATCCAGGTATAGGCTGTTCATCGCTAACTCTTTCATGCGCCTGTTATTTTGCCTGTTCACTGGCTCACGATTGTCAACAAAAACTGCCATCAAAGGCACGATCTTTTTTTCAGCAATCAGATTATCCAGCACGGTAGTCATATTTCCCATTTGCGGGTGCATGTATTCATAACCATCGGTGACATATACCACCGCCAGCTTACCAAGTGTTTCGAAAGCAGCAGGTAAATAAACAGAATACATAACCTGATAGCCTAAAACGTTACTGTTTATGAGGATGTCATTTTTTACGAAACCATGTGCTACCTCTGCTTTGATTTGTAATTCTGCATCTTCTTTCCAATCGGGCATTCGTAATTCAGAGTTAGGACTGCCTCCACCCACTCCTGACCATTGCTGATGAAGATTTTCAGGGTCAAGGATGTAGTTGTTACTATTCAAAACGATTTTATAGTCGAGCCGCGCATTTTTAGGAAAGGATGCTTTTAAAATCCAAATATTGGTGTGAGGAATTTTCTTTCCTTCGTTCTGAAATTTTTTATCGTAACCCCAACCGTTGAAGTCACCCATCCAACTGACAGAAGTTGCTTTGCCTTTGAAGAGAAAGGCAACCGAATCATCAATGACAAAAGGTATTTTTTTCTCTACACTAAGTTGTTGGTAAAGTGCAGATGTATTGGCAGTATCGTAAAGTGATTGTACGGTAACGGAGAAGTTGTTTTGGCCTTGGGCTAGAAATACGATTAAAAACGCGGTAACAAGACTCAAAAGATTCTTCATAATCTTACCAGATAATAGTAATTTTTTCTTTGGCATAATTAGTAGTTGCAAATTGAAGTGAGTCAATCTTAGATCCTTGTGGCATTGTGCCAAAGGGATCAAAATTGCTTATAGGATTTATAAAGCGGTATTCTTTTTGTTGAAGATTCTGAAGTGATCCGTTAATGCTCACTTTGGTAAAATCGAACCCGTGAAAGTAAATCAATAATTTTTTGTAAGGCGAAACATAGACGCCTTCCGTTTCTGAAATAACTAGCTCATTTTTGTTGGGTATGTAGCTGATTTCTCTTTTAGCATATTCACCTTTCTCATAGTTGAAAGATTCTCCGTCATCTTCATACAAAATAAAATCGCTGTAGGTGTTACCGCAATAAAGGTGAATTTCAAGGGTGTCACCGTAATCTGTAGTATTCTTTCCTGCTTTTTCTCTCATGGGGATGATTGAAGAGCCTTTTACATAAACGGGTAGTTGATTAATAGGACAATCAACTACCAATTCATTATTTCCAGAAAAAGCTTTATCCGTTAGCAGCTCGTACCAGTTCCCTTCGGGCAAATAAACTTTCATCAGGTCTTTATTGCTCTCTACGGGTGCTACCATAATGGCTGGTCCAAAGAAATATTGATTGTGGTAGAGGTGATCATAGATGCGATCATCAAATGTATAATCAAAGGCTAGGCTTCGATTGATGGGCATTCCTGTGGTTGAAGCATCATAGAATAAAGAGTAGAGGTAGGGCATCAATCGATACCGCAACTTCATATAGTTCCGTGAAATCTCTTCTACTTTTTCTCCATATGACCATGGTTCTGAATCGCGCGTATTGATCATCGTATGAGTGCGGAAGAAAGGAGAGAACGTACCGATACTCATCCATCGGGCAAAAAGATTTTCATCAGCATTTCCAACGAAGCCGCCAATGTCATATCCCGTAAAGGCCAACCCGGATAAGCCCATGCTGTTTACCAACCTTACACCTGCCATCATGTGTGCATCGTAAGAAACATTGTCGCCCGTCCATACGGTGGCGTAGCGCTGAATGCCCGCGAAGCCGGAGCGGGTAAGGTTAAACGGTCTTTTGTTCATCAATGCCTTGGCGGCTTCATACGTGCTACGAGCCATTTGCATACCATATACATTGCGACCTTCGCGGGAAGTTGTTTTTCGCCCTTCGAAATCATATTCCAATAAGTCAGGAAGCATATTTCCCCAGGTGGCTATTTCATTCATGTCATTCCAAAAACCATCCACACCTAAATCAACATAGTCTTTAAATCTCTCCACCCACCAAGCACGGGTTTCAGGTTTTGTAAAATCAGGAAAGTGACACCAGCCCGGCCAAACCTGACCGCTGTAGTTTGTTCCATCTGGGTATTTGATAAAGACATTTTCTTTTTTTCCAGATTCATATGCTTCATACCCGGCTTCAATTTTTATTCCCGGGTCGCACATGATTACAATATGAAAACCGAGTTCCTTAAGTTTATCAATTAGTTTTTTAGGGTTAGGGAAATTTTCTTTATCCCAGGTAAATATTTTGTAGGCGTCCATGTAATGAATGTCCAGCACAATTGCATCTCCGGGCAGATCACGTTCGCGCAAGGTTTCAGCAATGCGCTCTACTTTTTTATCAGGATAATAACTATACCGACATTGTTGGTAACCGATACTCCATAGCGGTGGGAGAGGAGTGCGTCCCGTTAAGTGGGTGTAAGATTTTATGATATCACTTACTGAATCTCCGGCAATAAAGTAATACTTCATTTCACCGCTATCAGCAGCGAAACTTGCGAATCGATCATTAGAAGCACCAAAATTAAACGTGCTACGATGACTATTATCGAAGTAAATGCCATATGCTTTTTGATGGTGGACTCCTATATAAAAGGGAATAGTGCAATAAAGTGGATCGCTATCTGGTGAATAGGCAAAAGCATCTGTGTTCCAATTAATATAGCCCCGCCCCCGCTTGTCGAGCGGACCATTTTTCTCTCCCAGTCCTAAAAAGCGTTCCCCCTCCTGTAATTTTTTGTAACAGCTTACATGGTCACCCATCCATTGAATGCCTAGTCCATCATCTTCGTTAATAAGATTGTCAGTCGAATCATAGAAGTGAATTCGAAGGGGTGATTTTTCGATCGTGATTTTTAATGAGGAAGTCGTAATTAGTAGGTGGGAAACTTCTTCTATTACTGCAAACGAGGTAGCTTCTGGCTTACCGACTACAGCATAGGAAAAATCTTCCTCTTGCTGAGCCCGATAGGCCCAAACCTGAACCATTTTGTCTGAGAAGAATTTCAAGCTGAGATTTCCGAAGGAGGTTTTTAACTCTACCGAATTTTCAGTCTTAGAGAAGGAAATAAAGTTGCCCAGCCTTTTGCTAGAGGAGCGCTTGGATGTGTCTGACATTGTAGACCTTTAAGTTTAATTCTATGTAAGGAAATTAAAGGTCTCTATTAATCCTAATGGAAGGGAGATTCAAAAATCAAAAATCCATTGCCAAATTCAACTCCGGCTGAGACTTTAGTGTCTGGTATTAAAGGACAAACCAGCATTGAGCATTATTTTTTCTTACCCTGCTTTTTTAAAGAAGACTCTCGGATAATCAGTTTGGTCTTTAACACTTTTGTCTCGTGGATGGTTTCGAATTGATCTTTATCTTTAGAGTCGATTTCACGGATTAATAGCCGAGCTGCTTCCTGGCCCATTTCAAACCCAGGCTGATCAATAGAGGTCAGAGAAGGCTCCATTAATTCGCCAAAGAACCAATTGCTAAAGCCGACTATGGCAATATCTTCAGGGATTTTCAACCCTTTTTCTTTGATGGCCATCATGGCACCCATCGCTATGGGGTCGCTGTTAGCGAAGATGGCGTCAATACCAATCTTAGAGAAAAGTGCTTTGGAGGTTACACTCTTACCTTCTTCAAAGGAACCTGAGTCGCAGTGAAGAATCAGATTCTCATCCACTTTCATTCCATTTTCTGTAAGCGCGTCTTTGTATCCTCGCAGGCGATCCATGCTAATGATAAGACCCGGTGCCCCTACAATGTGTGCTATTTTTTTGCACCCTTGTGAGATGAGATGGTTAACAGCTTCTTTCGCACCTGCGTAATCATCAACAATTACTTTGCTGGAAGTGGGACTGTTGTACATACGATCATAAAATACAATAGGTACTCCCCTAGAGATAATAGATTCGATGTGATCATAGTTGGTAGTTTCGCGAGACAGGGATAGGAGCATCCCATCTACCCGACTGTTGAAGAGGGCCTTTACCTGCGCTACTTCGCGAAGGTAATTTTCACCTGATTGTGCTAAGATTACACTATAGCCAGCTTGAGAGGCAACATCCTCAATTCCGCTAATAACGGTAGAGAAGAAAAAGTGGACAACCTCAGGGATAATAACCCCAATGGTATTGGTTTTCCGCAGGCGGAGGTTTAATGCTACAATGTTGGGCTGATAGTTAAGCTTTTCAGCAAGTTCGTTGACGGCCTTTTTTGTACTGGTGCTAATATCGGGGTGGCCTTTGAGCGCCCGCGAAACGGTGGAGGGTGATATGCCCAACTCGCGAGCAATATCTTTGATGGTGACTTGGCTGAATTTCATTAGATTTTTAGCGTTCTAAAATTTTATCTAATATACAAAATCGCTTGTGATTTCAAGCTTAAAATATTTATTCTAATCCTAAGCCTTTGGTAATCAAAGTTGAGGGATTGGGGGATAGTAAAGAAGGGATATGACAAAGATACTAAGGCGACTTTTTATGTGAAGTAATTTGTTCTTTATTTGTAGGATTTTTAACTACTATGAGACGATTTTTTATTGGTATTTTAATTACACTGGCAGCGGTAGCCTGCTCTCCTCAAAATAAGGAATATAAAGAGAAAGTAAAAAACCCAGAGTTTCTCCATCGATCCTTGAAGTCAATCACAGATCGCATTGTGTATGATATTTTTTCGCCCCCTGTTGCAAGCAGAATTTATACCTATAGCACAGTAGCCGCCTACGA
>JAYVPS010000199.1:0-4839 GCA_043757225.1 Cytophagales bacterium
CCGACAATCCAGGGGGAGATCGGGATTGGAGGCAGGCCTATATTTTTGTTGATATCGATAGTGATGGAATTCCTAACGATCTTGATTTAGACGATGACAACGATGGAATTCCAGACCTTGAAGAGGGAGTTGGTGTTGATACCGATGGTGATGGTATTCTGAATAGTAATGACTTGGATAGTGATGGCGATACGATTAGCGATGTAATCGAAGGAGGAGGAACTGATCCGGATGGGGATGGGAAAATTGGTACTGGGCCAATCATCGATACAAATCAAGATGGATTGGCAGATACTGTTGACCCAGTATTAGGAAAACCCCTGCCACTACCAGATTGTGATGAAAATAGTATTCCCGATTTCTTAGATAGCCAGGCTTGCGGAATCATTGTGCCCGAAGGCTTCTCTCCCAATGGAGATGGAGTCAATGATACATTTGTGATTGGATACTTGGATGGCAAGAGTATTAACCTTACAGTTTACAACCGTTGGGGCAATAAAGTATATCAATCGCAGGAATATAAAAATGACTGGGATGGAAAATCGAATTACGGATTAGTAACAGGTGACCAATTGCCTGATGGCACTTATTTCTACATTGTAACGGTTGATGGGGTAGATCAGAAGCCAAAATACCTAACCATAAAACGTTAGCGCTGTGGTAAAAAAAATAATAGTTGTGGCTTTCTTTAGTGTTCTATTTGGAAATGTCTATTCACAACAGGACGCCTTGTATTCCCAGTACATGTTTAACTATTTGGTGATTAACCCAGGTTATACAGGTAGTCGAGATGTGCTGAGTGTAACTGCTCTCTATCGAAGACAGTGGGTTGGTATTCCAGGTGCGCCAACCACTATGACCATTACAGCAGACACACCCATCGCGAATGAACGTATGGGTGTTGGCTTATCAGTATACAGTGATAAGATTGGTGTGACCAGCACTACTGGACTTTATGGAAATTATGCTTATCGTGTTATGCTTACTAATAAGGGGACACTAGCCTTTGGTGCTTCCATTGGGTTTGATCAATACAAGGGAGATTTCTCTTCAGTATTTACAAACAACTCAACTCCTGACCAGCAATTTTCAGGAGATGTAGTTACGATTAATCCCAATGTTGGCTTGGGGCTGTATTACTCCACCGATCGCTATTATTTATCCGCCTCCATCCCTCATATTTTTGAAAACAGGTTAGATGCTGGTGTAGCAAGTTCTAAATCTTATCAACTCAAACATTATTTTTTAGGCGGTGGATACGTTTTCCAGTTAAGTCCAAATTATTCATTGAAGCCGTCTGTTTTAATTAGAATTGTGGAGGGAGCACCTATTCAGGGTGATTTCAATATTAATTTTTGGATGGTCAACCGAATTGGTGTAGGTGTATCTTATCGCACGGCAGATTCATTTGTTGCCATGCTTGAACTCCAACCAACAAATGCACTTCGGTTTGGTTATGCATACGACATCACTACTACCAACTTAAGTCGCTACGCAGGTGGAACTCACGAAATAATTCTGCGCTACGAATTTGCAACCAATAAAAAGAAGATTGTCACTCCTCGTTATTTTTAAATGCCGTTGATATGAAGCGATTTTTACTATGCGCAGTATTTCTCTTCATTGGCATCATCTCGTCAAAGGCACAATCGCTCATAGTCAGGCGGGCCACTAAAGAGTATAACAAATTGCATTATGCCACTGCGGCCGAACTTTACGAAGAGGCCATTGCAGATGGTAAAGCGGATAGCTCGGTATATTTAAGAATAGCCGATAGTTATTTTAAAATTAAAAACACTAGCAAGGCAGAGGCTTATTACTCGAAAGTTGAAAAGAAGAGCCTTTCTGAATCTAATCTTTTTCAATATGTCCAGTCTCTTCTGCAAAATGGAAAAAGAGAAGAAGCTGTCGCCTTGGCCAATGGGAGCGGTACACAGAAGTCAGAAAGATTGAGGAACATTGTAGCCACCGATTACAAAAGAATTCTTTCTGATTCGATTGGCAATAAAATATATTTTCTTGATTTTAATTCTGGCTTTGCCGATTTTTCACCTTGTACCTATCAACAAGGGTTGGTGTTCGTTTCTTCACGCAGCAAAGGATCGTTGCAGCAAAATGTATTTGGATGGAGCAACACTCCTTTTCTCAATCTTTATTATATCGATGTGCCTTCCTTCAGCAGGAAAGCTTACAATTCTTCAGACAAAAGGAGAAAGGCTGGTATGGCAGGAAATAAATCTTACGAAAATAACCTCCATGCAGATGAGACTAAGGAGACAAGCAATGATGTAAATACAGTAGGCTACTATGGGAATTACTTCAGAGGAGACAATACCAAATTAGGGGTATCAAAAGGCACCGTAGTGCCATTCATCTCAGAGTTTAATTCAAAATTTCACGAAGGCCCTGTCACTTTCAACTCAAAAGAAGATGTGATAATTTTTACACGCAATAATTTCAAGGGGCTGGGATTAAAGAGAGACAACAACGGTGTTAGTCGGCTGAACTTATATTCAGCAAGAAAACAAAGTAAAGGCTGGACAAAGCCTTTGCTGTTGCCCTTTTGCAGCGTTGACTATTCTGTGGGGCATCCTGCTTTTGATCGTGAGAATAAATATCTCTACTTCGCTTCAGACATGCCCGGAGGAAGAGGAGGCACAGACATCTATCGGGTAGAGTATCGGAATGGAGATTGGGGGCAACCAAAAAATCTGGGTTCAATTATTAATTCAGATGGTAACGAGATGTTTCCATATGTGGATCCGAATGGAATTCTCTATTTTTCATCTGATGGACACGGTGGGTTGGGCGGGTTGGATATTTTCGCTTCCAATTTTGCAAAAATTAAAAATGTTGGATATCCAGTTAATTCTAACAAAGATGATTTTGGTGTTTCAATAGATCGCTCGGGAAAAAAAGGCTTCTTTAGCTCTAATCGCAACAGAAATGGGATCGATGATGATATTTATGCCTTCACCCTCACCAAACCCATCTTCTTCAATAGTTCTATTCAGTTATTAGTGCTTGATAAAAGTACAGGCAAGCCAATTCCTTCTGCTGAGGTTACCAGCACCTTTTCGCTTTGCATAACGGGTGCTGATGGAATGTGCACCTTTGAAGCTGAACCTGGAAGCACTTATACTTTGACAGGAATGAAAGAGAATTATCAAAATGGCAGTGCGCTGGTTCAAGTGAAAGAAGATATGGACCATGAAGTCGTAATGCTTTACCTTGAAAATTATTCCAGCGCTCTTTATTTGCAGGTTATTGATAGGGCTACAGGAAAACCCTTGGAAGACGTTAATGTGAAAATTTCTGATATGAATAGTAATAATTTAATCACTGAAAATAAAACGGACGCAAGTGGAGATTTAAGAAAGGTATTGGAAGGCGCTAAAATGAATGATGAATTGAGATACAGCATCCATCTTGCCAAGCAAGGCTACCTTAGTAAAATAGTTACCTTTAATTACAGGATTCAAAAATCTGGAGAGATACCCGTTCAAGATCTATTAGATGTTAAGCTTGATAAAATTGACTTGGGCATCGATATCGGGAAGTTGATAGACCTTAAACCGATTTACTTTGATGTGAGCAAGTTCAATATACGGCCAGAGGCCTCAGTTGAATTGGATAAGATTGTGAAAGTGATGAATGAGAATCCCACTATGGTAATTGAACTTGGCTCGCATACAGATTGTCGAAGCATTGCGCAATATAATTTGACCCTCTCAAATAGTCGGGCTAAAGCGTCTGCTGATTATGTGGTATCTAAAGGGATTAATAAAAATAGGATCTATGGCAAAGGATATGGCGAATCAAATCCCGTTAATAGCTGCGCTTGTGAAGGTGAAGTAAAGTCAGCTTGTACAGAGGCAGAGCATCAATTGAATCGAAGAACTGAATTTATTATTAAGAAAATGTAGCAAAATATCCCTGCTTGGTTCTCCATGGCTATTGTTTGGATTTAATAATTTCGTAATTTTCGGTACATACGTACTATATGGCCAAACTAAAGAACATTATTAAGCAGCTGTCAGAGAAAGATTTTACGGAAATCTACACTTCGCTGATGGGGAGTAATGCTGAAAAGTCTGCCTATTTACTCAAGGCTTTGCGCGAGCGTCAGCTATCCGATAGTAAAATAATGGTAGAGCTAGAGGTTAACGCCAATGCCTATTATACGCTACGTTCTCGTCTCAATCAAAAGATAGAGGAGCATTTGTTGCAGCAGATGGAAAGCCCGCGCACGGATATTTTGCGTAAAGTGGCTAACCTAAATGAAGTTTTGTTTACAAAAAAAAGAACGATCTCTATTGCCACCTTAAAGAAGCTGGAGAAAGAACTTCACGATTATGACTTGGCAAGTGAATTGACGGTGGTTTATAAATCCCTCAAAAGACTTCACATTAATTCCCCTGATTATTTTAATTATTCACAACTCTATAACCGCCATGTGGCTTACATGCTGGCGGTAGATAAAGCGGAGGATCTATTAGCAGAATATTTTAAAAAATATGGCAGTTATTATTTGACTGGCGATGAAACAGAAAAATTAGGCCTTACTTTATTGATGAAAGAAATGTTCAACGTGGCGCGGCTTTATGAATCGCACCGGTTGTACATTTATCAAAGCTGTATGAATATTTTTCACAAGTTATTTGTAGAGCCAGACGATAACTTGCAGCAAGAAGGAGAATCTATTGAGGATATTTTCGCCCACGTGCAAAAAATATTTGAAACGTATAATCTAGATCCACTCTATTTCCACCTCAATTTGGTGTTCGAATTTTTGAGGCTAGAGTATTACAATCACTACAAAGTATATCGGCAGGCTGA
>JAYVPS010000200.1:0-18370 GCA_043757225.1 Cytophagales bacterium
CCCAAACCTTGGTTCCCTCCGTGCAATTTTTGCACATCTCTATTTCACTGCGCGATTTTAAAAGTGAAATCCTAAACGCCTGATACTTCTCCCCTTTCCAGATTTCTTTAAAGCTATTTTTATTTAAATCCCCGAGCACATAGTGCGCGTCTTTATCAAAACAGCAGGGCACCACCTTACCATCCCACGTAATCACGCAGCTGTGCCACATCTTCCAGCAATGATCGAACAATTCATTTTTTATTTCATAACTACCATCTTGCTTTTTCTTGTAGCGCGAATATTGGTCGAGGGTGGGAATTAGTTCAGAGCCATTCTTATAGTCATAAATCTGAGCAGTCTTTAGTGCCACTTCATCTACTCCCAACTCTTTTGCCAGTTGCTGAACTTCTCCGATCTGGCTTTCATTGGGCTTCACCACCAAAAATTGAAAAATGACGTGTGGTGTTTTTGACTTTAGCTCTCGCTTCCACTTGATAATACTTTTTGTTCCCTCAATCACTTTATCCAATCTCCCGCCAATTCGGTAAGAAGCGTATGCATCTTGTGTAGTGCCATCAATTGAAATAATTAATCTGTCTAACCCGGACAGAACAGTTTCCTTCGCAGCTTCGTCATTCAAATAATGTGCGTTGGTGGAAGTGGTTGTATAAATTTTCTGTGAAGAAGCGTATCGAACCATGTCCAGTAGAGAAGGGTGTAAATATGGCTCGCCTTGAAAATAAAAAATCAAGTAAGATAGCGAAGGTGCCAATTGGTTGATTACCGATTGAAACAAATCTTGGTTCAACATACCCGTGGGTCGTGTGAAAGACCGCAACCCGCTAGGGCATTCTGGGCAGCGGAGGTTACAAGAAGTAGTAGGTTCTATTGAAATGCTCAATGGCATTCCGGTGAGGGTGGCTTTCCCTGTTAAACGAGAAGCATAAAAACTCGATAGAACTTTTGAGGCGTTCCATGCACGTGCCGGGGTGAGCTTGGAAACAAAATTCAATCCGTCTTTAAAATTGCGATTCATACTTCCCCTTCAATTTAAATTACCATACTACACTTCCTACCCTGTGCGAAACAAAACGCTAAATCAAAATTACATTTTCGCGGCTGATTGTTTTATATTTCGGAAGAAATAAGTCCGAAGTTAACACTATAGTACTAAATCAAATAAAATGAAGAAAGTCCTTCTACTTGCTTTTATCATAGCGTCATTCATTGGCCAATCGCAAACAGTATTATCACCAAAGGCCGAAATCTCTATAATCACCTGTGGCCCCTATCAAGGAGAGTTGTATTCAGCCTTCGGCCATACGGCCATTAGAGTGTTTGACCCTGTACTCGGTTTTGACATCGCCTACAACTATGGTGTATTTGATTTCAATCAGCCCAATTTCTACCTCAACTTTACAAGAGGGTTTCTTTACTACAAGCTAGGTACCAATTCATATCCTGATTTCCGTGATTACTATGTATCCTACAATCGCTATGTACATGAGCAAATTTTAAATCTCGATTCTCTTCAAAAACAAACGATTTTCAGTTATCTTCAAAATAATGCGCTTCCTCAAAACCAAACTTATCGTTACGATTATTTTTATAACAACTGCTCCAGTAAAGTAAGAGATGTGTTTGCCGAAGTATTCAAAGAGCAAGTCAAGTTTGACGGCTCGTACATCAAAACAAATTATACTATTCGCAACCTAACCGACATTTATTTAACCCAGCAACCTTGGGGTGATTTAGGCATTGATATTTGCTTAGGCCTGCCCATGGATAAAAAGGCTTCACCTTATGAATACATGTTTTTACCAGACTATGTAGAATCTTCTTTCGATCACGCAACATTAAATGGAAATCCGCTTGTGAAACAGAAAGTTGGCTATGAAAGTATGCCAGAGGAAACACCATTCCATTGGTACCATCCATGGATTATTTTTGGATTGTTCTTTCTGGGAGCGAGTCTACTTTCTTATTCTGATTGGAAAAGAAAAAAGGCAACCAAATGGTTTGACGTTTCCCTCTTTACTCTTTTAGGTCTGTTAGGTTGTTTACTTCTAGTTTTGTGGGTAGCTACGGATCACAAAGCAGCCGCGAACAATTTTAATTTACTTTGGGCATTTCCGCTACATCTGATTGCCGGCCTCAGCCTGCTTAGAAAGAATTTTGCTAAATGGCTGAATCTGTATTTTACTTTTACGGCAGTTCTCACAACACTACTAATTGGATTCTGGGCCATACTGCCACAGCAAATGAATGTCTATTTGTTGCCGTTGATCTTTATCATTCTTATTAGATCATTGCTTAATTCTTTGCCACAGATTGCACAGATAAACACAGATTAAATGCAACTACTCCTGCAGAATGAAAGGTCCATTCCTTAGAACACCGACCTTTTATATTCTAGTTTGCTTCTGCCAAAATTTATCAGTAATCCCACTTTATTTTCAGAAGCTTTTAAATAGTTAAGTGCTTGAGCAATGTTTGAATCCGAAATCCCTCCTTCGGCTGCCTTTACTTCTAAGATTATATTTTCAAAGATTACAAAGTCAGCAAAAAGCGAATGTTTAAGTATTGCCCTTGTATTCAATTTCAAATTCCTTCTCTCGTTCATAAAAGATATTTCGTTCTTTTAGATTGATTTCGATAGCCTCTTTGTAAACTACTTCCAAAAATCCATGTCCTAACTCTTTATGAACCTCTATGCAGATCCCAATAATTTCAAATGTCTCTTCTTTAAATAGAAATTTATCGGAAACTGAATCTGTGCCCATCTGCATAATCTGTGGCAAAAAATCTAGATGTGAATCGGCCTATTAGCTGTTGCCGCTAAGCAGGCTTCCTTAACTGCCTCCATGTACGTAGGGTGGGCGTGGCTCATTCGCGCCACGTCTTCGGCAGATGCTCGGTATTCCATTGCAACCACACCGGCAGCAATCATATCGGCAGCGCGTGCACCAATTATGTGAACACCTAAAATTTCATCGGTAAGTTTATCAGCCAATATTTTTACCAATCCGTCTAAGTCCATAGAGGCACGAGCACGACCTAATGCCTTATAGGGAAAACTGCCCATCTTGTAAGCACGACCTTGTTCTTTCAATTGCTCTTCGGTATAGCCTACACTTGCTACCTCGGGCCATGTATAAACCACGCCCGGAATCAGCAAATAATTAATATGCGGTTTCTGCCCCACCATTTGTTCTGCCACCATCACGCCCTCCTCTTCTGCCTTGTGTGCCAACATGGCACCACGAACTACATCCCCAATGGCATAAATATTATCCGCTTTGGTTTTGAGATGATCATCCACCTGAATTTGGCCTTTGACCAATTCAATCCCAACGTTATCCAATCCTAACCCTTCGGTGTATGGCCTACGACCAACACTTACTAAACAATAATCACCTTTCAATTCTATCGCTGCACCACCCGTCTTTGGTTCAGCCTTCAGCACTACTTCTTTTCCCTTATTTTCAATAGCAGTTACCTTGTGGCCAAGATAAAAATCCATTCCCAACTTCTTGGCAGACCTTTGTAATTCTTTGCCCATCGTGCCGTCCATGGTAGGGATTAAGCTATCTAGAAATTCCACCACTGAAACTTTTGAACCTATGCGGGCGTAAACCGAGCCAAGCTCCATACCAATAACTCCACCGCCTACAATAATTAAGTGCTTCGGAATTTCCTTTAGTTCTAATGCCTCCGTGCTGGAGATAATCCGTTTTTTATCGAAGGGCGCAAACGGAAGAGCCGTTGGTTTTGAGCCGGTGGCAATAATCACTTTATCAGTCGTGAGTGAAGTTTTTTTGCCATCAGCGGCCGTTACTTGAATGGTATTTTTATCGATGAATGAGCCTACTCCAGTATGCACATCAATTTTGTTTTTCTTCATTAAAAAAGCAATGCCCTCCACATTTGATTTCACTACGCCCGATTTGCGCGCTATCATTTGAGTGAAATTCGCTTTTGGTTCAGAGATGTCGATCCCGTGCTCTTTGAATGTATGAGCCGCATTATGAAAATGTTCTGACGAATCGAGCAACGCTTTAGAAGGAATGCAGCCTACGTTGAGGCAGGTTCCTCCGAGGGTATTGTACTTTTCGATGATGGCAGTTTTCATACCAAGTTGTGCGCAGCGAATGGCAGCAACATATCCACCGGGGCCGGAGCCAATAACGATAACGTTGTATTGCATAAAATTTACATTTTAATCAATTCTTTAATCTTAATGATAGTCTTATGATCAGACAAACTATTTAAAAGTGCCTCAAACGCATTAAATTTTTGAATATTCCTATAAAACGCCAAGTCATTATGAAGCTTCTTTACGTCATTTGATAAATTATAGACGTTACCCAAATCAATATTTCTATCCTTGGCTAATTTCAATGACCACTCCTCAAGATTAGGTCTAATGACTAACATTTTATTATTACTTTTTTTATCATAAAAAAAGGTAATGCTTTCATCTTCAAAAATTGGTGGAAACCCATAAAGATATCTAAGATAGGGCTCTTTTGGAGAGTTAGGATCTTCATCTATTAAACCCATTGAATTCTTTGCATTACTTAATTTAAAGCACACTCTGCTTCTTCCAAATGAATGTTCAATAGATTTTTTTGAGAACCCTAAAACCTTCAGGAAGACTTCATCTGCATAGCACTCGAAAAAAATCATGCTTCTAATACCTTGTTAAGATTTAAGAAGATATCGCTACCTAGATGCATGGCCTCCTCGACTCCAGACATGCTGAGGGTTGAAATCTTGGTCTCATAACGATCGTCCATTGACACCACGTTAACAAATATATCTGTAGTCGGTGTCTTTTCAATTAAAGATTGCAAAAAATATGGATTGTGAGTAGTTATAAAAAATTGCTTCTCACTCTCTAGAGCAATTCTCTCAGCGAGATATTTTGTGTAGTAAGGGAAAACATTAGACTCTGGCTCTTCTAAAATCAGAGTTGTACCCTTTACGTTGGATTCAATAGCTGACAAATAAAATATAATTCGTTGCAAAGTATCTGAAATAACTTGATAAGGATAGGTAGTAAGAATATTATCTACCTCTTTTGATATCTCAATTTCTGATGTGGCTTGACGAAGTGTAAGTTTAAATCCTCTTTCTTGGACGAAATCACTTATTAGCAATCTTAAATTTCTATTTGATTGAAGAAGAGAAAAGAGATTGTTTCCATTAGGAGGAAAAAGAAAATCAAATCGCTTGTTAGAAAATTCATTTACTGATTTGAAAAAATATGGATGAATCAGGAAATCATGAGATGAAATTCCTGAAAGCAATTCACCCATCTCACTTAGCATTATTTGAAAGTCACTACTTCCTGAAAAGTTGAATACGACCTTACTTCCCCCAACGTCATATACAATTTGTATTGAATCTGCATCCGCTTTTAAATTAATGATGCCCGAAGGATCGTTATCAAAAAAAATATTACTCATATCACTCATTCTCACCAACTGAGTAACTTTTGAATTGATTGGCAACGAAAAAGTCGAAAGAGCCTCAAGTAAATTGGACTTGCCAGAGTTGGGTTCGCCTATAAAAAGATTCACCCTCTTACAATCTAATTGCAATTTCTTGATCGATTTGAAGTTTTCTATTAAGAGCTTTTGAATCATTTCTAATTGTTTATACTCCTAAAATCAACCGTCCTGGATCTTCCAGCAATTCCTTCACCCGCACTAAGAAACTTACTGATTCACGACCATCAACAATTCGATGATCATAAGAAAGTGCCAGGTACATAACTGGTCTAATCACAATTTCGCCATTCTTCACCACAGCGCGTTCAACAATATTATGCATTCCTAAAATCGCAGATTGAGGAGCATTAATAATCGGAGTCGATAACATAGATCCAAATACGCCACCATTGGTAATGGTAAACGTTCCTCCCGTCATTTCCTCTATAGAAAGTTTGCCATCGCGGCCGCGCGAAGCAAGTCTCGCAATCTCCCCTTCCACTTGATTCATGCTTAAGGACTCTGCATTTCTGATAACAGGAACCACTAAGCCTCGAGGTGTTGATACAGCAACTGATACATCACAATAATCATGATAAATAATTTCGTCTTTATCAATCGAGGCGTTCACCGCAGGGAAATCTTTCAACGCAACACAAACGGCTCTTGTGAAGAACGACATGAACCCGAGGCCAACGCCATATTTTTCTTTAAACTGATCTTTGTACTTGGAGCGTAAATCCATGACAGGCTTCATGTCCACTTCATTAAAAGTGGTGAGCATAGCGGTTTCATTCTTAACAGCAACCAATCGCTTGGCAATTGTTTTGCGAAGGGAAGTCATTTTTTCTCTCCGCTCGTTTCTTGAAATACCCGAAGAAATAACCGGAGGTAAAAGCGGTGCTGCACCTTTTGTTTCCTTAGCCGGAGTTGATTGTGCCTTCACTGCATCATCCTTTGTAATTCTCCCAGCAACACCGGAGCCCGCTACTTGATTGGCGGGTATTCCCTTTTCATCTAAAATTTTCGCGGCTGCCGGGGAAGGTGTACCACTTGCATACGAAACGCCCGAAGCTACCGGTGTGGTAGCCGCTTGTTGTTGACTCGGCTGCGAAGTGGTTGTGGGTGCGCCTCCTTCGGTGATTTCAATTTTACAAATCAATCCACCTATGAGCAGAGTAGTCTTTTCTTTTGCTATGATTCGTAAAATACCATTTGCTTCTGCCGGCAACTCAAAGGTTGCTTTATCCGACTCTACTTCGGCAATTATTTCATCCAACTTCACAAAATCACCCTCCTTTTTAAGCCAAGTAGAAATTGTCACCTCAGTGATTGATTCGCCTACAGCAGGCACTTTCATTTCTTTTATTGCACCGGTAGATTTCATAGGTTGTGCTAAGGGAGTTGTAACCGTTGTTGTTTTAGTTTCTGTTGGTGTTGAAGTCAGAGTTGAGGTTGTGCCAATGCCATCCGCTATTTCGCAAATGACAGTACCTATTGGGGCCACCGCTCCTTGTGGCTTTACAATTTTCAATACGCCTGCTTGCGGTGCCGTGAGCTCAAATGTTGCTTTGTCTGATTCCAGTTCAGCTATCACTTCATCCATTTTTACGGCATCTCCATCTTTCTTCAGCCAGTTGGCAATGGTAACTTCGGTGATCGACTCACCTACTGTGGGTACTTTAACTTGTTGTGCCATAAGTGCAGTTACAATTTTATTGTTAAATACGGATGATTAAACTTCCAATGATTGTGAAACAATTTTCTCCTGCTCGGCTTTGTGAACTTTAGAATATCCTGTAGCAGGCGAAGCACTTGCCTTACGGGAAATTAGTTCGAGGCCACTCATGAAGCGAAGGAGGAATGACCAATACCCCATGTTGGAGGGTTCTTCTTGTGTCCAAACCAACTTCGCACCTTTGTATTTTTTTAATACAGCATTTAATTGCTTTTCGGGGAAAGGATGAAGCTGCTCCATGCGAACAATGGCAACATCTTTTATTTTCTTTTTGGTTTGCGCTTCGATCAGGTCATAGTAAACCTTACCCGTACACAAAACCACCTTCTTCACATCTTTCGCAGTAACAGTTGCGTCATCTATCACTTCTTGAAAGGCACCTTTCGTGAAATCCTTTATTGGGGAGACTACTGCAGGATGTCTCAATAATGATTTGGGAGAGAACACAATACAAGGTTTTCTGAAATCCCATGTTACTTGTCTTCTAAGCAAATGGAAAATATTGGCTGGCGTGGTGGGGTTACAAATAATCATGTTGTACTCAGCCGACAATTGCAGGAATCTTTCAGGTCGTGCGTTTGAGTGTTCAGGGCCTTGTCCCTCATATCCATGTGGTAATAACATCACGAGCCCATTCATCCGTTGCCATTTTGATTCAGCACTACAAATAAATTGGTCAATCATTACCTGAGCGCCATTAGCAAAGTCTCCAAACTGTGCCTCCCAAATTACAAGGGCATGAGGTGTTGACATGGCGTAACCATATTCAAAGCCCAATACCCCAAACTCTGAAAGCAATGAATTATAGATGTTAAATCTTAACTGACCCTTTTCAATATTATCCAAGCCGCAGTAAGGCTCATTGGTATTCGCATCGAAGAAATAAGCATGACGATGACTAAAAGTTCCGCGCTTAACATCCTGTCCTGACATCCGGACGGGCGTACCTTGAGATAAAAGTGATCCATAAGCCAGCAGCTCAGCCTCTGCCCATCCTAGCATTTTAGTATCAAAAAAAGCAGTCGCTCGGTCTTTTAATAATTTTTCAATTTGCTTCAATGCCTTAAAGCCTTCCGGGATAGTGGTGAGTGCCTTCGCCACTTTATCAATTACAGCTTGTTTAATGCTGGTGTCAGGAGATTGGTCAAAATCAACTGGGGTTGACTTGCGCAACTTCTCCCACTCATTCTCGATTTTTTGAGGCTTGTAAGGAAGGGGTTTTTGTTTTACTTCATTCAACCGATCTTGTAGTTGATTGCGGAAGCTTCTGTCCATCTCATCTGCTAATGAAGCATCAACATCCCCACGCTCAATTAATTTTTTTACATAAACTTCACGCGGATTGGGGTGCTTGGCAATCAGGTTGTAAAGTTTGGGTTGCGTGAATTTCGGTTCGTCACTTTCGTTGTGCCCATGCCTACGGTAGCAAAGCATATCAATGAAAATATCCTTGCCAAATTTTTGACGATATTCTACAGCTAAGTTTGAGCAAAACGTAACCGCCTCGGCATCATCGCCATTTACATGTAAAATAGGTGCATCCACGATTTTTGATATGTCTGTGCAATAAATACTTGTACGTGCATCATCATAATCAGTAGTAAAGCCGACTTGGTTGTTGATTACAAAATGTACTGTTCCTCCGGTTGTGTATCCCGGCAGGCCAGACATTTGAATTACCTCGTAAACAATGCCTTGTCCTGCCACTGCTGCATCTCCGTGAATAAGGATGGCCATGCCCTTACTAACATCTCCATTGTACTCATCATCTATTTGCCCACGAGTATATCCGACCACCAACCCGTTTACTGCTTCTAGATGAGATGGGTTGGGTGTTAACTTCAAATAAATTTTATTTCCTGAAGGCGTATCAATATGACTGCCATAACCGAGGTGATATTTTACATCACCATCGCCCATCGTCAAGTCTGGATTGATGTTACCTTCGAATTCGGTAAATATCTGTTCGTAAATTTTTCCTAAAATATTGGTAAGCACATTCAAACGACCGCGATGTGCCATGCCGATCACTACCTCTTTAACACCCAATTCAGCTGACTTATTAATTATTGTCTGCAAAGCCGGGATGGTATTCTCTCCGCCTTCCAGCGAAAAGCGCTTTTGGCCCAAAAATTTAGTGTGAAGAAAATTCTCAAATACCACGGCTTCATTCAGTTTGCCCAATATCCGTTTCTTTTCTTCTTGGTTAGGATTGTAACTGAAATACTCTTGCTCAATTTTTTGAAAAAACCAGCTACGAATTTCATCATTGCGAATAAAGTTATATTCAAAGCCAATCGTTCCTAAATAAAGGACCTTCAATCGTTCAATAATCTTACGCAGTGAAGACTTTGGCATCCCAATTTCCGAAGCCACATTAAACTCGGTATCAAGGTCTGCATCTGTCAATCCAAAATTGGTATGATCTAACTTCACACCATGATCTCTTCTTTCGCGAACAGGATTTGTATTGGATTTCAAATGACCAAAAGAACGGTATGCGAAAATGAGGGTGCGAACATAGGTCTCCTTAATATTGGCACCATCCACCGGTACGGCTTGACCATTCTCGCCATAGCGTTGAGAAGAAAAATCGTAGCCTTCAAAAAATTTCTGCCAAGTGGCATCAACCGAGGCAGGATCTTGTTTGAAAGACTGATAAAGCTGGTCGAGGTAGCCTGTGTCAGCATTTGATAGGTAACTGTACTTGTCCATACTTTTGTTTTGAAAACTAACCAAATGTATATACCTGAATCAATATTAAAAAACCTAATAACCGCTTAAACAAATATTATATCTATTTCCTACCCCCAACTCATCAAAACTTTGCTCAAGGCGTAATTCTACCACCTGATTGCTCAGATAATCTAAACCTCGTGCATCTTTTTACAGCCCAGCGTTGGCAAATCCTCAAAATCCTTCTACATTTGCGATCCTTTTAAAAACGGACGTGTTCCAACATTAAAACTTGAGAAAAAATGGTTAAAATTAGATTAGCTCGCAGAGGAAGAAAAAAATTATCATTGTTTGATGTAGTAGTGGCAGACGCTCGCGCACCCAGAGATGGTAAATTCATTGAAAAAATTGGCACTTATAACCCCGCCACCAATCCAGCCACAATTGATATTTTAGAGGATCGTGCATTTCATTGGATCATGGTTGGCGCTCAGCCTTCTGATACCGTTAGGGCAATGCTCTCTTATAAAGGTCTAATGTTTAAAAGACACTTACAAATTGGTGTCGATAAAGGTGCCATAGCACAAGATAAAGCTGATGCCAAATTAGCAGAATGGTTGAAAGCAAAAGAAGATAAGATTCAAACTAAAGTTGCCACCCTTTCTAAGTCTAAGCAAGATGCTGTTAAAGCTCGCAAAGACGCTGAGGCAAAGGTGAAGGAGGCACGTGCAGAAGCGATTCGCAAAAAAGCAATTGTACCTGTAGCGGCTCCGGTTGTTGAAGCCGTAGCAGAAGGTGAGGCTCCAACAGAAGCTCAGGCATAATTAGATTCATCATTTTATGAATGCCATCACCTAATCTGGTGGTGGCATTTTCATTTTATAATCATGGAAAAAGAGTTGTGTTACAAAATTGGATACGTGTCCAAAACCCACGGATTGAAGGGAGAAGTGACGGCCATATTTAGCGAACCGGTGGAATTGGACGAAATTGATTCAGTCTTTATTGAAGTCAAAAACAATCTTGTTCCGCATTTCATCAAAGATTTCTCAGATCGCGGAGATAAAACCTTTATTCAATTTGAAGACGTTGATACCACAGAAAAAGCCATTGCTTTAAAGGGGTGTAGCGTATATCTGCCAAAGGATGTGAGGCCCAAATTGAAACGAGGTGAATTTTACAATGATGAAATAATAGGGTTTGACGTAGAAGATCAAACTGTTGGACTATTGGGAAAAATAACCGCTGTGTCTGCAACTGGTCCCAACCGACTTTTGACGGTAGCCTATAAAAATAAAGAAGTTTTGATTCCCGTAAATAGCCCTTTTATATTGAGCTCTAACAAAACAAAAAAAATTGTTCGGGTTGATTTGCCGGAAGGGTTCCTTGATATCTAATCAAAATCTGAACTCAAATCGTAAATTGCATTCATGCGCATTGACATTATTACCTGTCTACCCCGATTGCTAGAAAGTCCATTTGCAGATTCAATATTAAAACGAGCCCAGGATAAAGGCTTGGTAACTGTGAAGGTTCACGACCTCCGCGAATATTCCACTAACAAACATCGCGCTACCGATGATTATGCTTTTGGTGGCGGGGCGGGTATGGTAATGATGATCGAACCCATTGATCGTTGTATTGCTTCGCTAAAAGCTGAGCGCGAGTACGATGAAATTATTTACATGAGCCCTGATGGAGAGTTGCTTTCTCAATCCATGGCAAATCAACTGAGCCTGAAAAAAAATCTAATCTTGCTCTGCGGCCATTATAAAGGTGTCGATGAGAGGGTTCGCGAACATTTGATCACCCGCGAAATTAGCATTGGTGATTATGTTCTTTCGGGTGGTGAGTTGGCTGCAGCGGTGGTCGCTGATTCTGTTATCCGATTATTACCTGGCGTTTTAAATGACGAAACATCCGCGTTAAGCGATTCTTTTCAAGATGGCCTGATTGCACCACCTGTTTATACCCGTCCATCAGAATACAAAGGATGGAAAGTGCCGGATGTTTTAATTTCAGGTCACGAAGCAAAAATTCAAGAATGGAGGCAAGATGAAGCCTTAACCAGAACCAAAAACCGCAGGCCCGGGCTCATTCAATAACCCGTTAAACTAATAAATTATTTAAGACCCATTCTTAATTCTCACTTCTTCACCTATATTTGCAGTCCATTTTAAAAACCGAGTGTTATGGCCGATTTGATGAAAATTGTAGAACAAGAGTTAGCCTCAAAAAGGACAGGGATCCCTAATTTCAAGTCTGGAGACACAATTAACGTTCATGTGAAGATCAGTGAGGGTAATAAAGAGCGTGTTCAGCAATTTCAAGGAGTGGTGCTTTACCGTAGGGGTACAAATACCAATGGCGAGAGCTTTTCGGTAAGAAAAATATCAAATGGTGTTGGTGTAGAGCGCATTTTTCCCATTCTTAGCCCCAGCATTGATAAAATTGAATTTATAAAAGCCGGAAAAGTTCGCAGGGCAAAATTATATTATTTGAAAGGTCGTCATGGAAAAGCTGCACGAATAAAAGAAAAATTAGCAGTTGTAAAACCTGTTGCTAAAGGAGCATAAATCTAACTTTTTTATAGAAAAACCCATTTCAAGCGATTGAAATGGGTTTTTTGCTTTAAGCTTTATCTTGGATGCATTCGCGTAGCCTCCTATATTTGCTCCTCACTTTAAAATATTATATGGCGAGACCAACCATTACCGAATTGCTGGGGGAAAATGCTGAATTTCTTTTGGCACACAAAAGCAAAACCTTCTCCAAAGACCTGCTTCATTTACCAGGTCCGGATTTTGTCGATAGGATCTTTTCAATTTCTAATAGAAATCCACAGACACTTATAAGCCTTCAAAATCTTTACAATAAAGGTCGATTAGGCGGAACAGGTTTTTTATCCATTCTGCCAATTGACCAGGGCATTGAGCATAGTGCAGGAGCTTCTTTTGCCAAGAACCCCATTTATTTTGATCCAGAGAATATTATAAAACTGGCGCTAGAAGGTGGATGTAATGCCGTAGCCACCACCTTTGGAGGCTTAGCCATGATGTCAAGAAAGTATGCACACAAAATACCATTTATTGTAAAAATCAACCATAACGAACTGCTCACCTATCCAAACAGGGCAGATCAAATTATGTATGGGTCAGTAGATGACGCATGGAACTTAGGGGCTGTGGCCGTTGGTGCAACTATCTATTTTGGATCCGACAATGCAACACGTCAAATTCAGGAAGTATCGGCCGCTTTCGAGCGTGCCCATGAATTGGGTATGGCTACTATCCTTTGGTGCTATACACGCAACGATGCCTTTAAAAAAGACGGAATAGATTATCATCAGTCAGCAGATTTAACAGGTCAAGCAAACCATTTGGGTGTAACTATCCAGGCCGATATCATCAAACAAAAATTAGCAACTAATAACGGTGGCTATAAGGCCCTGAACACAGGCGGAAGTACCTATGGAAAATTAGATGAACGTATCTATACCGATTTGACTTCTGATCACCCAATCGATTTGTGCCGTTACCAGGTAGCAAATTGTTTTATGGGTCGTGCGGGGTTGATCAATTCAGGTGGCGATTCAAAAGGATCTAGCGATATGGCTGATGCTGTACGCACAGCCGTCATCAACAAGCGCGCTGGTGGGATGGGGCTAATCTCCGGAAGAAAAGCATTCCAACGCCCGATGAAAGAAGGCATTGAAATTCTTCAAGCGATTCAAGATGTATATCTCGATAGCAAGATTGACATAGCATGATGATTTGAAAATTTGAAGATGGATTGATTTGAAAATTTTCTTTAATTTTTGCATCCCATCTTCAAATTATCAAATTGAATAATCATCAATTTAGTTACAATGGCTAATTTTCAACACTTCAAATTGATCAATTAATTATGCCTTGGTTCAAACGCACCGATAAAGGAATATTAACTCCAACTGAATCAAAACGTGAAGTACCAGATGGGTTATGGTTTAAATCCCCTGGTGGCAAAATTGTTCATACGCGTGAGTTAAAAAACAATGCCTATGTAGTGCCTGAAGAAGACCTGCACGTAAAAATTGGATCAGAAGAATATTTTGAAATCTTGTTTGACAGCAACGAATTCACAGAATTGGATGCCAACATGGAGTCGGGGGATCCCCTTAAGTTTGTTGATACCAAAGCCTATCCCAAGCGAATCAAAGAATCTCAGGCTAAGACTAATCTTAAGGACGCCTTGCGTTCTGCCTACGGCAAGATGAATGGCATCGACATTTGTGTTGCCTGTATGGATTTCACTTTTATTGGTGGGTCGATGGGTTCAGTAGTGGGTGAAAAAATAGCGCGAGCGATCGATCATTCATTAAAAACGAAAATGCCATTTCTAATGATCTCCCGTTCGGGTGGCGCTCGTATGATGGAGGCGGGGCTCTCACTCATGCAGATGGCCAAAACATCTGCCAAGCTTGCCTTGTTAGATGAAGCCAAAATCCCTTACATTTCTTTGCTTACTGATCCTACCACAGGAGGTGTCACTGCTTCTTATGCGATGCTAGGCGATTTCAATATTGCTGAACCAAAAGCGTTAATTGGGTTTGCCGGGCCTCGAGTTATTCGCGAAACCATTGGAAAAGATTTACCCAAAGGTTTTCAAAGTGCTGAGTTTGTTTTAGAACATGGTTTCTTGGATTTCATTATCGACAGAAGGAGTTTAAAGCAACGTTTGTCTATCTTACTTAAGATGTTGAGTTGAGCAACTTCTCTTATGAGAGTTGCCATTATTGAATCTCATTATCTTCCCTCAATTGAATATTTCTGCGCATTATTGCAATTCGACAAAATTGTATTGGAGCACCATGAACATTTCGTTAAACAAACCTATCGCAACCGCTGCTACATCACCACTTCGCAAGGAAAGTATATGATGGTAGTACCTGTGGTTGAAAACCATGGCAAGGTATTGATGAAAGACTTGCAGGTTGAACCCGGAACTAAATGGCGAAATAATCATTGGCGCACACTTCAAACAGCTTATCAAAGTGCTCCCTTTTTTGAGTTTTATTGTGATGATCTAAAAAAAATAATCTATGGCAACTATGAGTTGCTCATTGATTTAAATACTAATCTGCTGTCATTCTGTCTGAGCGTCATTCATTCGAAATTAATAATTTCGACAAGTATATCTTTTGAAAAGGAGGTAGATGCGGCTATTTGTGACCTTCGATCTGTAATTGATGCTAAAAAATCATATTTAGATCGTCCCTTTCTTCATCCAATGCCTTACCAACAGGTCTTTGGCAATGCTTTTGTATGTAACCTAAGCCTGCTGGACTTGTTGTTTTGCGAAGGACCGAATTCGATTCGCTTGATTAAAACTTCACAGTCTGGTTGAACAAATAAAATCTGTTACGCGTTAAGCTTACAAAGCCCGAAGTATCAGTATTTAACGATGAATTGGTCATTTTGAATTGTCGCTGCTAAAACTTTACATTTACATATCTCAATTTATCTATGCCAAATATGGAAGCCAAATTTTCTAACCGTGTCAAAGAGGTTATTTCATTGAGTCGGGAAGAGGCCTTGCGGTTAGGACACGACTACATTGGAACCGAACATCTCATCTTAGGAATGATTCGCGAAGGTGAAGGTGTTGCGGTAAGCGTGTTAAAAAAATTAGGAGTACCTCTCGATCAGCTCCGTGGAGAGATTGAAAAAATATCAAAAGGCACTGCTACTCACGAAATAAAAAACCTGGCCAACATCCCGCTAACACGTGCTTCAGAAAAAACGTTGAAGATCACGTATCTGGAAGCTAAAGTTTTTAAAGCACAATTGATCGGCACAGAACATCTGTTACTTTCAATTCTGAGGGATCCTGATAATCTGGCAACACAAATCTTGAATAAATTTGATGTTGCTTATGATGTAGTGAAAGAAATGCTGGAATATCACCAAGATCAACCTACGGCCGCATCTGATACCGATGATCCGGATGATGATTCATCAAAAATGTTTGGAAGCGGAGCCGTTCCAGGAGCAGGGAAAGAAAAAAAAGGAGGAGAAAAATCTCGCACTCCAGTCCTTGATAATTTCGGACGCGATTTAACTAAGCTGGCAGAAGACAATAAACTTGACCCAATCGTAGGGCGGGAAAAAGAAATTGAACGTGTAGCTCAAATTTTAAGTCGTAGAAAAAAGAATAACCCAATATTAATTGGCGAACCCGGAGTTGGTAAGACGGCCATTGCCGAAGGATTGGCATTGCGAATTATTCAGAAAAAAGTAGCCCGTGTTTTATTTGGAAAAAGAGTCGTCACCTTGGATTTAGCTTCATTGGTTGCAGGAACAAAATATCGCGGCCAATTTGAAGAACGCATGAAAGCGGTGATGAACGAATTAGAAAAATCAGCCGATGTGATTCTTTTTATTGACGAACTCCATACTATTGTAGGCGCAGGCGGAGCATCCGGGTCCTTGGATGCTTCCAACATGTTTAAACCAGCCTTAGCCCGTGGTGAAATTCAATGTATTGGAGCAACAACTTTAGACGAGTATCGTCAGTACATTGAGAAAGACGGTGCATTAGCAAGACGCTTTCAAATGGTTATGGTAGACTCTACTTCTATTGACGAAACTATCCAGATTTTGGAAAACATCAAAGAAAAATACGAGGAGCATCATCACGTTACTTATACAAAAGAAGCATTGGAATCTTGTGTAAAACTTTCCGACCGCTACATTAGCGATCGTTTTTTACCGGATAAAGCCATTGATGTAATGGATGAAGCTGGTGCTCGCGTACACATCAACAACATTCACGTACCTGATGATATTGTCAAGTTTGAAGCTGCTATTGAAGATGTGAAGAAGGAGAAAAATCGTGTGGTGAAAAGCCAAAAATATGAAGAGGCTGCACAATTGCGCGATAAGGAAAAGAAGCTAATCGAACAACTTGATCTTGCCAAAGCACGCTGGGAAGAGAAGACTCGTACAGAAAAATATACTGTTACAGAAGACAATGTTGCTGATGTGGTTGGTATGATGACAGGCATCCCTGCTAACCGCATTGCACAGAAGGAAAGTAACAAATTGCTCGGCATGGCAGATCAACTGAGCAAAAAGGTCATCGGACAAGAGGAGGCAATTAAAAAGCTAACCAGAGCCATCCAGCGTACTCGTGTTGGATTGAAAGATCCAAGGAAGCCAATCGGATCATTTATTTTTCTGGGGCCTACTGGCGTTGGGAAAACAGAATTAGTGAAAGTACTCGCCACGTATCTTTTCGACAAGGAAGACGCGCTGGTTCGCATTGACATGAGTGAGTACATGGAAAAATTCTCCGTGTCTCGGTTAGTCGGTGCACCTCCCGGCTATGTAGGATATGAAGAAGGCGGTCAGTTGACTGAAAAAGTCAGACGGAAACCATATAGCGTGGTGCTATTGGATGAAATTGAAAAAGCTCATCCTGATGTATTTAATATCTTATTGCAAGTGTTGGATGATGGCATCCTCACCGATGGATTAGGACGTAGGGTTGATTTTAGAAATACCATCATTGTAATGACTTCTAATATTGGGGTTCGTGATTTGAAGGATTTCGGATCAGGTATTGGCTTTGCCACTAAAGCTAACCGCGAGAACGATGAAGAGGTTATGAAATCGACCATTCAAAATGCATTGAAGCGTGCATTCTCTCCTGAGTTCCTCAATCGGTTGGATGATGTGATCGTCTTCAACACCTTACAACGTGAACATATTCATAAGATCATTGATATTACCCTGGGAAAATTGTTTGCAAGAATCCTTTCATTGGGCTACACCGTTGAATTGAGTGACAAAGCAAAAGACTTTTTGGCTGAAAAGGGCTATGACCAACAATTCGGTGCTCGTCCATTAAATAGAGCAATCCAAAAATATTTGGAAGATCCAATTGCAGAGGAAATATTGAAAGGGGAAATAACTGAAGGGGGAATTATTCAGGCCGATTATGAAGGTACTGGAGATGTCATCACAGTGAAAACTAAAAAGGCTAAAGCTCCGAAAGAAAAAAAAAGTGAATAACAATCAAATTAAAACTTGAACTAGAGAAGACGGTTTAATCACCGTCTTTTTTTTGGTAAGCCTTATGGCTTCAAAAACTCATTTTTCATTTGATAAGAAGATAAGAATATCTAGTCGTTCCTTAAAACATAGAAATCAAAGGCGAGAATGATCTCAAGATTGACCTTGAATCACCAAAAGCCATAGAATAATATTAAATGCCTAGGGTTAGTTTTGTTTATTTAATCACAATCAACCGCTTGGTCTCTTTGCCTTTGTTAGTCTCTAACGTGTAAATGTAAACTCCTGCTGGTAAATTAGTAGCATCATAGGTAAACTCATAAGAGCCCGCCTCTTGATAGGTTTCTACTGGCGTGGCCACAATAGTGCCTGTAGTGCTGATGAGATTTAGCTGCACTTGGCTGGGTTCTTCTAAATAATAACGG
>JAYVPS010000201.1:0-4750 GCA_043757225.1 Cytophagales bacterium
CTACTGCACGACAATCGAAAAAACTCTATCAATCCTGCAGATGGTCTTTATGTTCTTGCTGCTCTACGCTTTAATCCATCATGGCTTTCAAACGATAATTTGTGGACCTCATTCTATTTAGATACCAGACGTTACTTTAGACTCAATGATCCTAAACGAAAAATCATTGCGGTATCGGTATTCTATTGGGGATCTTTTGGGAGCGTTCCGTATTTCAATTTACCAGGAACCCAATTAGAACCGAGTAGCAGATCGGGACGTGGGTATGCTCAAGCCCGGTTTCGAGGAAAACACATGCTATATGCTGAAGGTGAATATCGCTTTGATATTTCACGAAATGGTTTGTTTGGAGGCGTTGCTTTTTTAAATTTCCAGACTATCAGTGAACCCACAACGGGTCGGTTTGAGTACATCAACCCTGCCATAGGTTTTGGAGGTCGTATCAAATTCAATAAGGAGTCTGATACCAACCTTGGAATAGACTTTGGCTTTGGGGCCAATTCCTTTAGTCTTTCCATAGTATTGGGTGAGTGGTTTTAAACGCCTCTCGTTATTTTTCCAACATTGCCTTCATCGTTTCTAAAACATATTTCCAATTGTTTTCAGAATGTTCCCGAGCTTCCTCTGAAGGACAACTTTCTTGCAAAATTGAGAGGCGCGTTTTTACTCCAGCACTTTCTAAAACATACGTCATAATTTGATAATTATCCGGCTCATCTTTGGTATTAGACATACTACTCCAGTAACTATACTTCAGAATTTTTTCGGGTTCAATTTGAAGAATAGTTCCCTTGTCTTCATAAGCCTTCCCCTCCCACTCACCGCGGAAGGTAATGGGGCTCCCCACTTTCCAATCTGAACTAGTTTGTGTACCAAATAGATATTTTTTAATTTGTTCAGGATTCGTGAGCGCATCCCAAACTTTTGATTTTGGCGCATCGATGTCGATAGATACGTTGCCTGTAATAGCTTTTTTCATATTTTATGTTTAACGATTATAATTTAGTTTTCTAACTCAGAACAGTTGAAACCTCTTTCCTTTAACAGGCTAATTGCGTTTTCAGGGTTAATCTCTGTTGAGGATATCCGCAAAATCCGGTCGCAGTCATCAAGTGCAAAATTCCATCTGCCTTCACCTGCAAATGAATCCAGCAAAGGTTTTAGTTGACTAACAGCCTGACTGGTTTCAACCGAAGTTCTAAAGACAAGTACTTCCATCTTATATTACTCCCATTTGAATTTCGGTACTATTGGCCTCGGGGTTATTGAAATCCACATTGACATACAATTCTCGGTTAACTCCAATGGGCTGCAGGGCTTTCTCTCCTATAAATTGCATTAGCCTGCCATAGCTCTTAGGGATTTCCATCCATCCGCCTTCGTGTCTTAAGATAACGCACTTAAAATTATCGGTGCGTTTAAAATGAAATCTACCATCGTAGTCTTTTGGAATTTCAATCACCGGCAGTGCTACCTCTAAAGTAAAGGGTTGGGATTCGTTGCCCGAAAACCCTACGTAGTGCCAATGAACAGGTCCGGAAACGTGCAACCCTAGCCGAACTGATTCTTTAAAGAGTTCTTTTGCCATTGGGATAAAATTAGCAAGCTCGCTAATTTTTGTCTCGGCTCTGTGGAAGAGGAAATTGATGGGCTTAATTTCTGTGATCATTGGTGCTATTTCCATTGGATATATTTTAAATTTAATCAAAATAACACCAGCTCTATGACAGCCCTATGTCAACAGGAATAAAAGAATTAATTTTTTTTTCCAACGAGTGACAGACGACAGTTTTGCAAGGATGGCTTAACCATGCGCAAGCGGGCAAGGGATTGCAGCGTAAAGCCCGAAGTGTGTTGGGAGTGTGTGTGGACGGACTTGGAGCGCAAAGCCCGGTGGCCTTGCGTTTCGCTTGGCCATGCCCAAAATCACAAAACTGTGGTACACTCGCCAAATGTCAGGAGTACTACAACAATCAAACGTGATTGACCGGAGCCAGGTAATGGTCATGCAACTCCTCCACTAGGGTTTGCATAATTTGCTTTAGTTCTGCAGGGCTTTCAATTTCTACATTTCTGCCATACGAAAGAAGCCAGCGCGCCATCATAGTGAGATCGGGTGTTAGGAATTTCATTCGCACTCTCCCTGCTGCCTTCTCTTCGGAAACATAGCCAAAGTAATGTCTTGAGTTATGAATATATTGTGCTGTCTCACTATCAAACAGAACTGCTACTGATCTCATTTCAGAGTTCGACTGCTGCAAACTACTGAGGTATTCTTGAAGGGTAGAGATGCTTCGCGGTGAAAATATATTCTCTGTTGCTTTCATGTTGGCGATCCGATCGCACCGAAAATCACGCAATCCGCTGCGCAACCTACACCATGCAATTAAATGCCAGGCCACACTATAATAAAATAAACCAATGGGCTCTGCTTCGCGCGTGGTCATTTCATTTTGCTTGCTCTGATATTGAAAATGAATGACATTCTTTCCGACCACGGCCTTCTGCAATTCAGAAAGGTAATTGCCTGATTGTGCTGGCAAGGTCATGTGCGGCTTCAATACTTCAATATGATCTTGCAACCTTTCGAGATGATCCTTCTGAGCTTCATTTAATACAGCCTTCACTTTCATTAACGCACCTTCAAAAGCAATACGGACAGATTGATCCGTCATGCGCTCTACGAGTTTCCACGCCAGCAACATGGAGCCAGCTTCATCTTGCGTGAACATAACCGGTGGAAGGTGAAAACCGTCCACAATAAAATATCCTTTGCCTGGCTCGGATCCAATCGGCACACCTGCTTCCATTAATGACTTAACATCACGGTAAACGGTACGCAAACTAATCTCAAAACGTTTAGAAACTTCTTCCGCCTTTACTACCCGTTTGGTTTGCAGTTGTATGAGAATGGCGGTGAGGCGATCGAGGCGGTTCATATCCGAAAGTTAGGAAGCGAAGCCGTGAGAACCAAAACGCGCTGCTTGCATTTCGCAGTTCATTCACTAGAAGGAAGGGCGTGCATTCACCCTTTAGTGCACACCATCAAACCAATTCTTGAAATCACTCACTTTCTCTCTACTGACGATAATTTCATTCTCCCATTTTACTGAAAGCGTAATCTTCAATCGACTGTTGGAATAGACGACTACATCTTGAATGGCACTGATGTTGATAATGTAGGAGCGATTAAGCCGATTGAATAATTGTGGATCTAATACTTCCTCAAGGCTTTCCAATGTATAGTCGATGATAAATTTTCGCAACTGATTCGTAACTAAATAAACATCTCTGCCGTCAGCAAAAAACAAACTAATTTGCTCTGTGGTGATGGAGCGAATGTGATCACCCAGTTTGACCATAAACCGTGTTTTGACAGTTCTTTCATCACCGGAAAGTGCCCTTACTACTTGTTGGCTTTTATTTTCATCCCAGCGTAATTGTTCACTCAGCGATTCCAATTTCTGTAGGCTGCCCGAGAGGTCTGACAGCGTGATTGGCTTTAGTAAATAATCAATACTGCTGACTTTAAATGCCTCTAATGCATATTCATTATATGCTGTGATGAAGATGACCGGCTTAACTACCTTCACCTGCTTAAATATCTCAAAGCTTTTACCATCAACCAACTCCACATCCATAAAGATCAAATCAATTTCTGATTGATGATCTTCCAGCCATTTAACAGAACCTGTGACCGAATCGAGTTTTTGAACAACCTTTATCTCAGCACTATATTTTTGAAGGTATCTTTCCAGCTTCTCCGCTGCCGGGGCTTCATCTTCAATAATCAGTACGTTCAGTGTCAAGCTCATACTTTTTCCTCCAAAGTTTGCGACACACTTATCATTGGAAATTTGACATAATTCTGATTGCCTGCCTTTACTTGAACAAAGGTATTTTCGCTAAAGAATGAATACGCCCGTTGCAATCTTATAAAAGAATCAATGCTTTCGTGATGAAAAACCAATTTGTCATTCAGCGTATGTTGAAGCACAAGGTAATCGTCCTCTTCATACAATGAAATAGTGAGTGGAGAATTCTTCGCAATAAGAGTATTTCGGATAATACTATCGATGGTGACCATAAACGAACCTGGGATCAGATAAATATCTGGATCGCTGCTAATTGAACTCGTTAAACTCAAACA
Organism: Cytophagales bacterium; assembly: GCA_043757225.1. GTDB lineage: Bacteria > Bacteroidota > Bacteroidia > Cytophagales > Cyclobacteriaceae > ELB16-189. The sequence continues at coordinate 4,151 of JAYVPS010000201.1, forward strand.
ACCATCATACCTGCTATTTAACAATGCTAAAAGATTTTTAGCCGAGCCTAATTCTTCATTAAAACTTACTAATTCTCTATGGCGATTCACTAAAGTATAACGATAGACACCCGCCAAATGATCAATTTGCTCTTCGGCCAGATTAGCATCATGATGAATCGTGAGGATCAGGTTCTCCAGACTTTCGTACAATAAATCAGGGTTAATATCATGGCGAAATGAAAAGAAGTCAGCATCAATTTTATCACGAAGCTTTGTCTCCTGCCCTATACGTTCTCTATTTTCCAATTGCAAATAATGTTGTGAAAAATACAAAACATTATAGAGCAGTCCCATAAACCCAAAAATAATCAAGAACAAATTTAACTCACTCTGACCGATGCTAAAACCAATGCGCCAGCTGTAATAACCTGAAATGGCCACATGTACCAATAATAATGACCCTGTTAATGTAAAAATTGCATGGATCAGCATCAGTTGCCGAAGCTCCTTTCTTTTTGAAAATCGCTTCAGCAAAACAATCGTCACCCGCATCGACTCAAATGAAATATAACTTAATGCAATGCATACATAGAGCTCTTCATTACTAAAAATAGTTTC
>JAYVPS010000202.1:0-17947 GCA_043757225.1 Cytophagales bacterium
TCATTACACAAAGCAAATACACTTTCTTTGTAACGGGTGTCGTCATTTGCTTTTAACTGTACTCCTTTAGTCTCTAATACAAATACTGTGTTGTAATCAACCTCATCCCCCGCCCCCTTCTCCGCAAGAGAGGCAGAGGTGGATGCAGCAATGAAGTCAGGATATATTTTATTCTTTTTCCAGCCTTGTATGTGGTAATTCTGGCGGGATATATTTCGATACCACCAAAGCAATCTTTCTTGCTCATCTAAGTAAATGGCAACTCTCTTTTCTGTTTCATTATATTCTTCCTCGAAAGTTTGCTCGAATAATGATCTTTGAATGGGTGAGTTGTCTGCCTGAACTAATTGTTTGTTCCCTTTCACTTTTATTCGAGAAGGTATTTGATGATGTCCTTTACCTTCAAGCAGAAAGAAGAACAGTTTCTTATCATCAATCAGTTTATGAAAAACATCTTCTGCTAATCGATTTCTTTCCTTCTCTATTATCTTTTTTAGTTCCTCGATAATGAAAACAAAGTTTGCTTCAACGATAGTTTTGTTTTCGTGGGTCTTATATTTCTTTCTGAGAATTGCCAATGCATCGTCACCTTTTTTATAAGCAATCCATGGATTAGGAATCAGGTCGCCTAATTGCCGGGCAAGGAATGTTTCGTCTATTTCTAATGTTCCCTTGCTTTTAACTACACCTCTTTGAATCAGTTCATTCCAGTTTTCTTCGGGATAACCAATTGTCAAATCTATCTCGCCAACTCGCTGTTGTGGATTAAGCGTTATGTTGTTGACTTCGGTAAGTTCAATTGCTTCCCAATCAATTGCACTTAAGAGGTCAATATCAAAGTTCACATCCCGCCATGATTCTTTTTCCTGTATTACAAATTTTGGCAAGTAGATTTTACCTTCAAATTTCTTAAACCCCGGACGGTACTCAACATCTACTTCTTTAAATAGTCCATCATCAACAACTCCTTCATCCGTTACAATTCTTCCTGCTATATCACCAAGCCCTTCGCCTTCTAAACCAATTTTGATTTCGCGCACGAGCTTGCTGGCGTTTTGCTTGAATGTAAATACGTAGCACTCATCGAGCATTTTAACGTGGGTCTTCTGTCCAAAAGGCTGTCTCAATATTCTTCCTACCAATTGAGTAATTCCAGTTGCCGATGATGGATTTGTAAGTATGGTAAGAACATAGGCAAAAGAAAAATCCCAACCCTCTTGCAGTGCTTGTTTGGTAATGATAAACCGTATCGGGCAATCATTGGCAAACAAATCAATCCCTTCAATATCGTCCTTCTCACTGCTTTTAATCGCTATTTGCTCCATCGGAACATTGCATTTCTTGATCAGAAATTCTTTTGCTTCTTCGGCATGAATGAATTTGCTGTCTCGCTGATCTTTTCCGGTGCGCTCTACCTGAATCAAACAGGAAGGCCGGATATACTTTCCGGTATTGGCTTCATATTCTCTTGCTATTTTTTCTAATTCAGCTAATTTTTCAAAACTACTTAGAAGTGTATCCTGCCACTTAGGTGCAGTTTTATTGATGAGGTGAATGTCCAGTTTAATCATTTCCTCTTCGTGTAATTCGCGGCCAGTAATTTTCACCAAGTCATTACTGGTTGGAGGCGGTGTTGCCGAAAGTTCAAGTATAAAGGATGGATTGAAATTCCTGATTGTACTTAACGCAGTTTCGCTATAAGCTTTGTGGCCTTCGTCAATAATTATAAAAGGCTTTAACAAGCGTAATGTATTGCCAAGCGATGTTTTTATTTGTGTGCCAAAAACCTCACCGGGCATAGTGAAGCAATCGAGATTGGGAAAGAGTTTATATAATTCTTCGTGCCCTTTAAAATTATCTTCTGGGGGGAAAAAGTCTGTGAAGCCTCCTGAATCGCGAAACATTCTTAAGGTCTCTTTATTTTGCCGACTGGCCGATGGCAACATGAGCATAAGCACTACCAGATGTTCTTCTACATCTAACCTGTTGAATAATTCCGCTTTCTCCTTAATTAAGGTGCGACCTCCGCTTGACATATCTAATATCTGCCGATAGGGATGTTCTCTGTTTCCTAGAGCAGAAATAGTTTGCCTGTAAATTTGAGTGGACGGCACTATCCAAATGATTAAACCCGTTTGACTTTCTAAATATGTTTTTTGAATCAGGTCTATTGAATGACAAGCCAGCAACGTTTTTCCACCACCTGTTGGTACTTTTAAATAAATATCAGGGAGTGGCTCTCCAAGTCCATTGGTTTTAGAATGATAGATAGTCCGCCCAGTTGAATTTTCCCACGCCCGTTTTGGAAAATTATAGTCTTTTGCCATCTCCGCATCAAACTGTAAAGCCTTTTCGTATTTGACTTTAAAGGTTGACAGCGAACTCAGATATTCTTTAAGTTCCTTTAATACTTTTTCCTGATAGTGCTTTAGTTTCATAAACTCGAATCAATTTGTGCCACCGCAACACTTACACCAAAAGCAGTTTCGTTTTCTGTTAACTCAACATTATGTATGGTAACCCTATGGTTGCTGAAGTGCTTTATTTTCCGATCAACCAATTCTTCTAAAAAATTAATAGCCTCGGCAGTTTTCAATTGACTTTCAATATCCTTTTCCATACTGGCATAAGCTTTCGTTCCTCCAAATTGCTTTATTGATGCCATATTCCAAGCTATTGCTCCGGCATTAAATAATTCTACTGTGTCTTTAAAGTTTTTGCATTCATCTAAATAAGGGTGGACTAACTCTTTTAACACTTCTGAATATTTTATAGGGCCGGTATTACGATTTATTTTGTTAAAAGGTGATAATTTTTTTATGAGTTTATCTGTAGCCTCTTTGGCAATAATATCCAATTCCGATTGTTTGCTGATTTTTTCTTGTCTTTTCCTTTTTTCAGCCCGAAGTCGCTTCATTCGTTTTATATTTTCTTTCCTTCCCATCGTTCATTCGTCTTTTGTTACCGGAAATTCTTCAACGTCTAAGATCATAGAATGGATTTCAACATCAAACCATGCTTGAAATAATTTATAGGTCCTGTTTTGAGGCCATACCTTTTCATCAGTGTACCATTCATTTAACTCATTTTCAAATAGATTTTCAAAGTTGACTTTGATCCACTTTTTGATTGTCTCATTGCTGTCCATTTCCCGAATAAGGTAAATATTGTTCTCCTCCAATTGTTCTTGAGAGGCATCTTCTGGAAAAACACTGTTTAACCAGTCAAAGAACGGTTTTTTTGGTCTCCCCAAAATAGCGTTCCTATTGATAGGTTCGTAATAATATGGAATAGGTTCCAGACTCATTTTTGCATTCGATAGATTTCGTAAGGCAACTGGCAAAACTCAACCCTGAATTCTGAAAGCGTATGGTCATCCACATACTTTGTAGGGGCAAAGAGAAGCCGTTTCTTTCCCTTATGTTTAGGCAACTCCTTAAGTTTTTCCAATGTGAGTGCATTGGACTTTAACCATTCAAGCTCTGCTTTGTAAAACAGATACACCTCATAATTCCGACTTTCGCCAATGAACCCAGTTTTCTCATTTATTGATTTTTCTTCAAACTCTTCACCTGTGGCCGTATAGAAAAGATAACGAGCGAACTCCTTAAAGCTCGGAAGTTTCTTTCCGCGAAGTAAGCTTTCCATTTCAATAGGGTCGCCAAGTTCAAAGTAGCTGAACGTGCCCCCCAAACCCTTTTTAAGATTCTCGTCCTTCGATGTTTTTACTCCTTTTATAACTCTGCGAACTCGGTCGGCAGTAACTGTATTCGCATAATCCTCTTGCTCTACTAAAATGAATTGTCTTTTGCCACTGTCTTCTCGGTTCAATTCTAAAACTGCTTGAGCGGTTGTGCCACTACCTGCAAAACTATCAAGAATGATAGAATTTGAATCAGTTGAGAGTTGTAGGATGAGTTTGATTAAAGTTGAAGGCTTAGGAGTGTCAAATAGCTTTTTGTCTCCAAGAATATCGGTTAATTCTTTGTTGGCTGCATCATTGTGCCCGGCTTCTTCAAATGTCCACCAAGTTGTTGGCACAACACCTTGCTGAACTTCGTTTAAATAGCGTTTGAGTTGAGGCGCACCTTTTCCGTCTTTACCAAAAAATATTCTCTTCTCCTTCAGCCATTTTTCAATTGTGTCCTTGCTTCCCCTCCAACTACTTCCTTTAGGTGGATTAAAAACTTCCTTTGTCTTTGGATTGAGTATGGGAAAGACACTACTTTCTGAAAATGTTTTTACCAAAAGATTATCTGAACGCCAAAGCCCTTTTCCGTCACCGTCATCAAACTTATAATGCTTGTCCTGTTTTTCAGTTCTTGGGAAAAGATTTCTTTTGAACAAATCCGTCTTCTGATAAACAATAATGAAGTCATGCATCGCGGCAATTCCCGTAGCATCATTAGATGCTGCATATTTCTTCTGCCACATAATATTTGCCACAAAATTCTCTACGCCAAAGATTTCATCAAGCATTAATCTCAATGTATGCTGTTCATTATCATCAATGGAAATAAAAATAGCTCCATCCTCTCTCAACAATTCTCGAAGCAACTTTAAACGTGGCATCATCATGCAAAGCCACTTGTCGTGTCTGGTTAAATCCTCTTTGTCAACTGGCTTATTTTCGTTTAGCCATTGCTGAATCATCGGGCTGTTAACATTGTCATTGTAAATCCAACTTTCATTTCCGGTATTGTAAGGAGGGTCAATGTAGATGCACTTTACTTTGCCAGCGTAAGTGGGTAAAAGAGCCTTCAATGCTTTCAGGTTATCGCCTTGCACAATCAGGTTATCATGCAATGAGACTTTGTCTGTCAAGCTTAGTTTCTTTTGAGGCACAAGCTGGTGATACTTAACAGCCAAATGATGGTTTTGAACGAATGTCTTTCCTTTGAATTGGAGTATGGGCATGGTTAAAATTCGTTTTTCAGTATTTCGGCCACTTGTTTTTTTAGCTCGGGCAAGTCGTTCTTGGCAGCATCCCAAACAATCCTGAAACTGATGGCGTGGTATTCATGCAAAATAAAATTTCTGAACGATCTTACCCGATGCCAGGCATATTGATACTTGTCCAATGTTTTCCTGTCAACATACTGAATGGCCTCACCAATAACAGCAAATTGAAATAAGGTAGCACTAATTACCAAATCGTCTTTCAAAAACGAATCACGGTCTTGTTCTTTTATAAATGATTCAATTTGGATGATGGCTTCCATGATGTGCTCAAGTCTGTCTTTTTCGGTAATCCGTTTATCTCTCATATACCAACTTCAAATCGGGTTTTATCCTTTCCATCACCTGTGGACGAACCGCCTCGCTCATTACCACATCTACTGACGTAAACAATTTTTGCTCAAGTTGGTATTTTATATCGGACAAATCGAAAAGAGAAAACTTTGCATTGGCAGGCACTTCTATCATCACGTCAATATCGCTTTTATAATCGTTTTGGTTCCTTGCAAAAGAACCAAAAAGCCACGCTTTGTCCACCCTGCCATCTTTCAAAAAATAATCCCTTATTTTCCGGATAGCCGTTTTTCGATTCATTAATTTTTTCTGATACTTCACTTTTTCCTCTGCAACATGAATGGCTTCTAATGCAAATTTTTCATCCTCCACTTCATAAACTAATTTGTCTGAGAGCCATGCTATTATTAGTTCATTTTCCTTCACTTTAAAATACGCGGCAAGTTTAACAACTTGATCGCGTGAGGCTTTTCGTTGGCCCCTCTCAATCTTACTCAGTATTGCCTGGTCAATGTCAAGGTAGGCAGCTACAGTCCGCAAAGGCAGTTCCTTTTCTTCCCGCAGGTTTCTAATGTTATCCCCTAAACTGTCCATGTCTTTGAAGGTTTTCATTTTGACAAAATTTGTCAATGTTTCGGATTTAAACAAGGGCTACTCTTACTTATTTCGTCTGGGGCGGGTGGGATTGGCTCTTGCCTTTGCGTTGGTTTGCGGGAGGGATGTGGGGCAATGGCAAGTGCCAAAAGCGAGGGCAAGAATCTGTCCCGAGGCATTATACACAACGCTCGGCTATAAAACGTATGAGTTTAAATACCTACATCTTTGTCCCAAGTTGCAAACGAAATTTAACAGCACGCACTTTAAGAACCTACGATACAGCGTATGTTTTATAGCTATTGTTGTGTGCTGGCTGCTCTTCCGCTAAACTAATTTCTCACTCCTTGTCCAAGTGCGTCTTTGTCCAAAGTGTCAAGACAACGTCACTAACCTCCAAATTGTCACAAGAGTCAAAACTACAATAATGATTAAGCATCCGATTTTTTTACTCTTGTCCTTTTCCTTTAATTTTTTAATGTATTCGAGTCCCTTGTCCTGCGTTAAGAAGAAACCTCTCCACGCGTCTTGAGCAATTGAAAGAATCCAAATCTCTCCGCAAAAATTACATTTATAAAATTCATAAGGGTCAAATGGCGCAAGACCGTCCGTCTGTTCTCTTTTTATTATTTCTAATTTCTTGGTTATGCATTTATTAGTAATAATAGTCTGGAAGTCGTCAAACTTGTCCTGAGAGTCAAACTTATAAATCAAGTTTTTAAAACAGTCGTCACACATTAATTTAGTTGTCAAATTTGTCCGAAGCAGCTTGCCTACAACACTCAAATATAAGCAACCCAGTTTCGTATATACCTCTTAAAAATAGAGAATAAGGGAATAGACGCAACTACACAAACCTTAAAAGCACAGAATATTTATTAAGCACAAAATTTTCGAGCGGGCATCGGCCAGGGATAGCAGCGGAAAGCCCGCCAAGGGATGGATTGTGTGTGGCGCGGACTTGGAGCGAATAGCCCGTCAGGCCGCCAATGTTTCTTTGTTTGTTATCAACGCCACCAACCCTATGATGGGCCCGATGGCAAGCAAGGTATAGAGGTATTGTGCATTGGTTGGGTTCGACAATGCTCCGATGAATTGAATACTGATAATGGTAATGGTGAAGCCGATGCAATTAACGATGGTCAGGGAGGTGCCGCGCGATTCTTCGGGAGCATTTTGCGCTACCAGTGTAGAGAATAACGGTGAGTCAGCAATGACGACCAGCGCCCAAAAAAACAAGAAGGCAAGTGATATCACTTCGGAAGGGTTGAGTAAAAACAATGGAGAAAAAATACAACACAAGCACGATAAGAATAACGATAGGGTGGCGATTTTCTTGGGCGCGAATTTTTGTGAGAGCAATCCGCTGACCAAGCACGCTACGCCTCCCGAGGCAATGATGAGGAAGGAGAACAGAGGAATGTTGATGTGGCTTTGGGGAAAATGATTTTTGTAGGTGGCCAACATAACGGGAACGAATGCCCAGAAGGCATACAACTCCCACATGTGGCCGAAATAACCGAATGCCGCTGCCCGAAATTTCTTATTCTTGAAGCCCATCAAAAATTCTGTCAGTTTTAACTTCTGCCCTGCCTTGCGATAGGGGCCATCGGGCACGAATAAAAATATCGTGAGTCCACCCAAGACGGAGAGTGCTGAGGTGGAGAAGATTACATACTTCCACGGAAGTTCGGCTGTGATATTTCTCAATAGATGTGGGAAGGCGGTGCCGACTACCAATGCGCCCACCAAAAAGCCCAACGATTTGCCGAGCCCTTTTTGGTAATAGTCAGAGGCGATTTTCATACCGATAGGGTAAATGCCTGCGAGGAAGAAGCCTGTCAAAAAACGAAAGCTTAGCAGACTTATAGAATGGATGCCTTCGATGGTGATGGCAAGATTGAAGATTGCCGCGATCACCGAACTGACGAAGAAAACTAAGGAAGGTGAAAAGCGATCGGAGATTGCCAACACGGCAAAGACTAATGTCCCTGTTATAAAACCTACTTGTACCGCGCTGGTAAGGTGTGCTAAAAAATTTGGATGGAGATGAAGTGTTAAAATGATGTCGGGCAGGATGGCGTTGCCTGCAAACCAGAGCGAGGTGCAGAGAAATTGGGATAGGACTATGATGGGGAGGATTTTTTTCATTTGCCCATTTTGGTTTCACGCAAAGGCGCAAGGTCGTAAAGAAAATTCAATCTCTTAATGTCATGACAATTTTATAATTTATGCTTAAACAACACAGACACTTGGATGACATAGATTTTTAAACTCTATGTTGACCTATGTTTCTATGAGGTCAATGAATTCATTAGTATTCTCGTGGGTATTTGCAAAAGTGTCGTGTACCCCTTTCGAATTGGGAGATTGCCACGCGCCTAAGTTTGCTTCCGCCTAGGCGATCGCAATGACGGTTTATGATCTTTCCAATTCCACCATTTTAATTTTTCAGGTTCTCGCTGGCTGAGCGGTGTCTCAGCAAAATAGATGGCACACCTGAATACATAAAGCAAACAACGATCTTGGACGCAACCCGCAACCTTGTTTGAGAGGTGATATAATTCTTCGGGGTCTTTCCCTTTCAAATCGGCTATGCCTTTTATTTTAATGTTGAGTAAATCGTTGGCTATTGATTTGCCAACTCCGGGGATGGTAGTGAGTTCTTTAATTACTTCTTTAGCTGGCTTTATCACTTATCTGTTTAATATTTTTGACACTTCCATTCTGTACACAGGATTGTCTGACATTCCGTTATGACCTTGTCCTTCGAGCGTTATCAAAAGATCAGATTTTTTCAAAAGATCTTTCAATTTAAGAGAAGAGCCGTAATAAATAACCTCATCTAGTCGACCATGAAAAATCACAATCGGCATCTTACAGTCCTTAATATATTCATTGGTCTCAAATTTATATTTTAAAATGAATGCAGGAATAAACGAGTAGAAATATTTCATCATATCTACCAAACTAAAATACGGTGCTTGCAATATTAATAGTTTGGGATTATTAGCTGAAGCGAGTTTGGTGGCCGGTCCTGTTCCAACAGAATACCCTAAGACTATTATTTTGTCTTCATCATACTTCTTCAGCACTTCGTTATATGCCATTTGTATATCTTCATAAAATTGTTCCTGGCTGGTTATTGCGCCATCACTTTTTCCATACCCGCGATAGTCCAACATAAAAACATCATAGTGCAAGGCTGTATAAGTCTGAGCAACTTCCCCCCAGGAACTTAACGAACCTGCATTTCCATGTAAATAAAATATTAAGCCTCTTGAACTGTCTGATCTGAATAAGAGTCCACTTAGCAGTTTTTGATCTGTAGTCCTGATACTAACCTCTTCAAATTTCTGGGTAAAATTAAACTTGAAGTCTTTAGGTAATTTTTCGGGAAAGAAAATCAGCTTCTCTTGAAATAGGTACAAAAGAGTACAAAGAAGAATAGGTATTCCTACTATTATCATCAACAAATACTTCATAATAGAATAGTTAATTCTTGCCCCTCCCTTTGTATTAATCCATCTATCTTCATTATCCGCTTGCATTTCTGAATCCTTGACTCTTCATAGTCGCTGTAAAGATAAGTATTTGGAAAGCTAATTTCTTACGAAATTGGGGACACTTCCCGCTTTAAGGCGAGTATTAGATTACAGTGATGAAGGGCGAGGGGGCCGCCAAAAAATAATTAATTGTCATCTTTTCGGTTGTGCATATTGGGTAGATAGCAAAAAAAATATCTACATTGTGTGCAACCATGATGCGTAAACTTTACTTCCTAGCCCCCAAAATCTACTACTCTTTTGCTGTACAGCTTTTGTTGAATAACATCAGGCGCAACATTGTTTTAATGCTCTGTTGGATCTTGCTGTTCGCCATGATCACGGGCAGCTTCGGCAAGTTATTGGGTATCCCCTACTTGTTTCTGGATCCTGAGTACCTGAACAAAGTTAACTTCACCAGTTTCTTTATTTTGGGTTTGGTAGCAGCCGGATTTGCCATGGCCTTTCACATTACGTGCTATATTTTGGATGGTCACCGGTTTTCATTTGTAGGTACGCTACCCAATCCGTTTAAAAAATTTGTTATCAATAACAGTTTGATCCCCATGGCATTTCTAATCATGCTCTGCTATCAGACTATTGGATTTCAAATTAACAACGAACATTGCAGCACTACCGACTTGCTGTGGCGACTGGGTGGGCTTCTGGTGGGCTACGTGGTGATGACGCTCCTCTTCTCGCTGTACTTTCGGTTTACAAACAAGGATATCTTTAGGTTTGTGATTTGTCGTATTGACGAAAAGATAAAACAAAATGTGAAGGTAACGCGCGCCAGTGCTATGAAAAAACTGGAGATTGCCAAAAAGAAACAAGTGCGAGTGGACAACTATATTAATAGCAGGCTAAAAATAAAACCGGTAGAAGACACTAGCTTTTATGATCGCGCTACTGTGCTACAGGTGTTTGATCAAAATCATTTTAATTTGGTAATTATTGAGCTGCTCATTTTTATGATGGTGACGTTGTTAGGGATTTTTAAGGACTATCCTACTTTTCAACTTCCTGCAGCAGCCAGCTTTATGATCTTCCTCACCATTTTCGTGATGGCGTTTGGCGCGTTCTCGTATTGGTTTGGGGGCTGGTCTTCCACGGTAGCGCTCCTTGTCTTTATGTTAGTTAATTATTTGGTGGGCGAAGATTTTTTCACCAAAAAATATGAAGCCTTTGGGTTAGACTATGAAGCCATGCCCACGCCCTACAATGCTGACATGCTGCGCCAGATGAATGACAGTACTTCAATTGAGGAAGACAAGCGCGCAACCCTGGTGCAACTGGAAAACTGGAAAAAGAAATTCGGTGTCGATTCTAACCCTAAAATGGTTTTTGTTTGCGTAAGTGGCGGAGGCAAACGTGCTGCGCTGTGGGCACTGAATGCACTTCAACAGAGCGACAACCTAACCAATGGAAAATTCTTTGAAAATAGCGTGCTCATCACAGGTGCCTCGGGTGGGTTAATTGGCGCCAGCTATTACCGTGAATTAAAACTGCGGCAAAAATTAGGTGAAAAAATATTTCCAAATGCGGCCATACATCGTCAAAATATTTCGAGCGATAACTTAAACCCTCTTATTTTTAGTCTGTTGGCGAATGACCTTTTTGTGGGCTTTACAAAATTTAACTATGCCAATAAATCGTACCTGCGCGATCGCGCCTACACATTTGAAGATCAATTGAATCAAATCACCGAAAGCCTGATGGACAGGCCGATTGTTGAATACAATCAATATGAAACCCAAGCGGCTATTCCACTAATGATTTTAACACCTACCGTAATCAACGATGGGCGCAAAGTATACATTGCCTCACGCCCCGTCTCGTTTATGAATGCTGAAATAGAAAATTTCAAAAACTATCATCTCGAAAAATTCAGCGGTGTCGACTTTCAACGATTCTTCAAGGATCAGGATGCTGATAAGCTACGATTTCTATCGGCTCTGCGGATGAGCGCTACTTTCCCCTACATCACACCCAACACTACCTTGCCCACCGATCCGCCTATACAAATGATGGATGCAGGCATCTCTGATAATTTTGGATTGATTGATGCGGTTCGATTTATGTACGCTTTCAAAAATTGGATTGATGAAAATACATCCGGAGTAGTTTTCGTTTCCATCCGCGATTCACCAAAGCTGCATGCTGTTGCCCCGAGAAGAGGGGAAACAATTCTAGACGCCCTTACGCAGCCCATTAGTTCTGTCTACAACAACTTTGAGAATTTTCAAGACATCACCAGCGACTTATTGATCGGGCAAGCGCACGATTGGCTCCATGTCTCGATTGACCGAATTGATCTGCAATACCAAGCTGAGCATTACATTGATCTACTGCAAGGCATGGATAGCATCCGACAGAACAATGCCCGTGCATCGCTTAGCTGGCGATTAACCACCCGTGAGAAAGAAGGAATTGTGAACAATATCGGTTCTGATCGGAATAAAATGGAATTGAAGAAATTGAAGGAGTTGTTAGAAAAATAATGTTATCAGTTAAAAGTTGTTAGTTTTCATATTCCAGTTCAAGAACTCAACATCCGGCCACCCATCACTTTCCAATACACTCAAAACCTTCCGACATTTTAATGGCCAGACTCTCCACGCAGATAAATAAATTCAATAAAAGCTTACACATCTCTGTCGCGCTACCAACGGGGGTTGAGATCTTAAATCCTTTTAAGAATGCCGTTACTGTAAAGTTGAGTGAGCAGTTCTACAATAAATTCTATTCAGATGATCAGCCTCGCACCATGATCCTTGGAATCAATCCGGGTCGGTTTGGAAGCGGGATTACAGGCGTACCTTTCACTGATCCAATCAACTTGGAAAAATTCTGCTCTATCGAAAACTCATTGCCGAAGAAACACGAACTATCCTCTGATTTTATTCATCAAGTGATAGAAGCCTTTGGTGGGCTGACGTTATTCTACAAGAAATTTTACTTTACCTCCGTTTCGCCATTAGGGTTCACCAAAAATGGTAAGAACCTAAACTATTACGATGAAAAATTACTGCAAGATCGCCTTCAAGACTTTATCATGCAGTGCATTACAACTCAATTAAGCTGGGGCTTGAACAGAAAAGTTGCCTATGTGCTTGGGGAAGGAAAAAATTTTAAGTTTGTTCAACAATTAAATACGAAGCACAATTTCTTTGAAATACTCCAACCCCTCTCCCACCCAAGGTTTATTATGCAATACAAAAGAAAGAAAGTGGGCGAGTATGTCAGGAGGTATGTTGAGATGTTAAATACTGAATTATAAGTTTTGAATATCTCAGCTTCTTGTACCTTTGTGATTGCTAACCCCATGAAACTGACGATAACGTTACATACTACTACCCTTTGCTGAAGGTGGTAAGTCTAAAATTACAGTTCTAAAATCTACATCATTTTGTCTTCCAAAGAACAACTCAAAAAAACGTTAGAGCTCATTAAACTTGAGCGCCAAGCCGACTTAGAGCAATACCGTCAAAAGGTACTGCTACGTCCCTTGTCCACTCGAGTAAAAAGTGGCATGACCTGGTACCCGGTGAAATTTAAGAGCGACTCAATTGGCACCGGTGAAAGGATTGTTATTGAGATTGAGAGAACTAACCACCACGATCAGCCGCATACTTTTCAAAGTGGCAAAGGGGTAAGTGTTTTCTCCAACGCTTCGGGCAAAGCAGAAAAAGACCATCAAACAGGCGTGGTCAATTATGTGCGTGATAATTTGATGGTAATTACACTAAATGGAGATGACCTACCAGACTGGATTGATGGTGGCTCGATTGGGGTGGATGTCATGTTTGATGAAGTGACCTTCCGTGAAATGGAACACGCATTGAAAAAAGTAATGGACGCGGAAGAAAACAGGATCGCGGAACTAAGAGAGATTTTACTCGGCCAGAAAGTTTCCGTTCACCCGCCTCCAACATCCGGTTCCGAATATTTGCTATCCCCCATCTTAAATGAAAGTCAAAATGAAGCCTTAAAAAAAGTTCTTCAATCAAGAGATGTTGCTTTCATCCATGGCCCGCCCGGAACAGGAAAAACAACTACCATCGTTGAGGCAATACGATTTACAGTAAAAGAAGAAGGCCAAGTGTTGGTTTGTGCCGCCAGCAATGCCGCAGTTGATTTGTTGGTCGATAAGCTAAGCTTACAAGGACTAAATGTATTACGACTCGGCCATCCTGCCCGTGTAACAGAACAAACATTGAGTAAAACCCTGGATGCCCGTATTGCCAACCACCCCAACTTTGGCGAGCTGCGTGCCTTGCGAAAGAGATTGGAACACACCAAGCTGATGGGCTCCAAATACAAACGTAATTTCGGCCATTTCGAAAAAGCAGAGCGTAGGATCTTACACCAAGAAGCCAAGCAATTAAAATCTGATGCGGATATGTTGGAGTTTTACATCACCAACGATTTACTGCAAACCAGTGAAGTAATTGCTTGTACACTCGTAGGTTCATCTCACCAAACTTTGCGCGGGAGAAAATTCAAAACAGTTTTTATTGACGAAGCAGGGCAAGCGTTAGAACCCGCCTCCTGGATTCCGATACTTAAATCTCAACGGGTAATTTTTGCGGGTGATCATTTGCAACTCCCTCCCACCATCAAATCCATTGAGGCTGCCAGGCAAGGCTTAGACAAAACGCTCTTTGAAAAAGGAATTGCCATACATCCTCAGCAATCAACCATGCTACAAGTGCAATATCGAATGCACGAAGACATCATGCGGTTTTCTTCCGACTATTTTTACAAAAGCGGATTGATCGCTCACGAGTCGGTACGGGCAGAATTACTTAGACCACACGAACCTCCGGTAGAATTTATAGACACGGCCGGCTGTGGCTACACTGAACAGCAAGACCCAGAAACACAGAGTCGTCTAAATAAAGAAGAAGCCAGTTTGCTAATTCGATTGGCAGAAAAGCTCATCGATGAAATCGGGTTGGATCAATGGCTGCGAGAGAATATTACTATGGGCATTATCACCCCTTACCGAGCCCAAGTAGATTACCTCCATTTGTTGGCCGAAGGCTCATCTCAACTTGAGCCGTTACATAAATTAATAACCATCAACACGGTAGATGCCTTTCAAGGGCAAGAGCGCGATGTAATCGCTATCAGTTTTGTGCGCAGCAATGATAAAGGCGAAGTAGGCTTTCTTTCTGACATTCGTAGAACCAATGTGGCGATGACTCGCGCCAAGAAAAAACTTTTGATGATTGGCGACAGCGCCACCCTTGGATCACATCCTTTCTATACACAACTGTTGGAATATGTTCAGAAGAAAGAGTTTTATAAGAGCGCTTTTGAAATCTGAGAATTGGTTGGTTGTTGTAAGTTGTTGGTTACTAGTTTCTATCAACTCAACTAACCACTAACAACTATTAACTAAAATTGATCAACATTCAATTGACCCTTTTCTTCGCTCCTCTCACTGCCTCTGCCGTCCACGGATCTTCGGGCCAATGATGTCGGGGGTAGCGCATACGAAGTTCTTTGCGGACTTCGTGGTAGGTAGTTTGCCAGAAACTCTTTAAGTCTTGAGTCACTTGCACTGGCTTGTAGCCTGGTGAAAGTAACTGGAGAATTATCTTTGTTCTTCCTTCATTAACTGAAGGCGTTTCCGTAAGCCCAAACATTTCTTGCAATCGTACTTCAATAATGGGCGAGCGGCCATCTTTAAAATAGGATAGTTTAATTAACGATCCACTCGGTACGTTTAACTTTGGTGGAGCGAGTCTATCTAGCTGAGTATTCAAATTCCACGGAAGTATACCTTGTAAAATAGAATTCATCTCTAACCGTTGAAAGTCTGCACGCTTGGATACTTGTGATAAATAGGGAGCAAGCCAATCGTCAGCCGTCTGCAACAAATTTTCTTCGCTCACATCCGGCCATCCTTCATCAGGTCTCCACGCGGCAACGGTCATCACACGTGCTTGCCACTCCATTTGTTCTTCCCCCCAATTCAATAACTTGAAACCTTCTTCCCGAAAGGCCTCCAACAAAATTTCTATTCTCTTTTCCTCAGCAATTTTCGAAATGGGTTTAGTCGACAAAACTAAATTTCCGATTCTCTTTTCTAACGATGCCGCTATCATTCCACGTTCACGATCCCATCGCACAGTTTCTGTTTCTACTGACTTAGAAATCAAATCCTCTTCATGCACTGGTGCGGCCAAAAATATTTTTCCTTCCGTCTTTCCTGCATCTAACTGCGCAATGCACAACCACGGTTCGCGATTAAGTGGATCGTGGTCAGGCAGCTTGGCCACACGGCCGTTGGCTAACTTATATCGTTCCCCTTGCTTTTCAATTTGTCGTGCAATTCGTTCCGGATAGGCTTCTGACAATAACAATCCGACATCAGTATCTGCAACTAAAGAATTATCAACTGCAAGCTTAAAAATCTTTCTCCACGCGGAAGCCAATCGTTCCACCCGTTGCAAAATGCTTTTGTCAGCATTTACTCGCTCTCCACTTCGCCACTTTCTTAATACCTCTACACGTAGGCTTAAATCCGCTCCGGATTCTTTTGGCAAAAGATCACGTTCTTCGAGCAATGAAGCAATATCTATTGCAAGCGAAATGTTACTGGCCGAAACCAACATATGAGCCAGCCGTGGATGTGTTGGCAATTTCAGGATTTCCTTCCCTCGTGCCGTTATCTTATCTCCTGCTAGTGCCTCTAATTGATTTAATAATTCTTTCGCCTGGCTCACTGCGCCTATCGGTGGGGGCGTGATCCACTTTAATTCGTTTACATTTTGAATTCCCCAATTTGCTAACTCTAAGATGAGTGAAGCTAAATCTGCTTCTAAAATTTCAGGTTGTCGGGAGGGCTGTAGGTTGAGATGAATACTTTCCGACCAAAGTCGATAACAAATGCCAGGCC
Organism: Cytophagales bacterium; assembly: GCA_043757225.1. Taxonomy (GTDB): domain Bacteria; phylum Bacteroidota; class Bacteroidia; order Cytophagales; family Cyclobacteriaceae; genus ELB16-189. Next base: position 16,303 of record JAYVPS010000202.1, read on the forward strand.
CTAATCGACCTGCACGACCCGCACGCTGATCGGCTGCATCTTTTGTTACCCGGATGGTTTCTAATTTAGTAAGCCCACTACGGGGATCAAACTTAGGCACACGTGAATAACCTGAATCAACTACCGTAGTGATTCCTTCAATTGTTAATGATGTCTCTGCAATAGAGGTAGCGAGTACTACTTTTCTTAGCCTTTGCGGATGAGGAACAAGAGCTTCTTGCTGTTGCTTAAAAGATAAATCTCCATACAAAGGCAACACCGCAAATCCACTTTGTGCTTCCAACAATTCCTGCACTTGCCTAATCTCTCCTGCGCCCGGGAGAAAAGCCAAAACATCTCCTTTCTGTTCTGTGATTGCTTTGCGGATAATGAGCACCATAGAAGCAGCTGTCCTGTCTTCTTTATCTGGATTGATATAATGATGCGTAACAGGAAACTGCTTGCCCAAACTAGTAACCACTGGAGCTTGGAGCAAACCAGAAAGTTTTTCACTCTCTAAGGTAGCCGACATGATGAGTATTCTCAAATCATCGCGAAGCAGTTGTTGTGTCTGCAGGCACAAGGCCAATGCAAGATCAGCATGAAGGCTGCGTTCATGGAATTCATCAAAGATTACAAGACCCACGCCCTCCAAAGAATTATCAGATTGGAGCTTTCGTGTTAAGATTCCCTCGGTAAGAACATCAATTTTAGTAGAGGCATTTGTAAAATTTTCAAATCGAACTTGAAAACCAACTGTTTTTCCCATTTCCTCGTCCAACAAATAAGCCATGCGAGTTGCTACCGACCTTGCTGCCAACCTACGTGGCTCCAACATCAACATCTTCTTTCCTGTCAACCATTCCTCCGTCAATAATTCGATCGGCAATACTGTTGACTTACCCGCGCCAGGTGGAGCTTGCAGAATAACGATTCTATTTTTCTTGAGGGTTGTTTTTAGTTCGGGAAGAATCTCGAGAACGGGGTAAGAAGACATGAAGAAGAATAAGATCAGTTTTAACTATCCATTAGATAAGAGTTGAATCTCCAATTAAGACAACAACACTCCCATTAAATTTTCCTAAAAAATATCTTTCACAGATGCTTCTTTTCAAAATAGGATTTCAACTCCCTTTTATCATCAAAATTTTTAGGGAGTTTAACCGATCCTACAATCCTTTTCAGCCTTGGGGATAATTCCTCTTTATGATCGTTTGTAACAAGAGTTTCTAAATAATTCTCAATTATCTCAGATAAGCTTCTGCCTGTTTTGTTAGCATACGATTTAGCCTTTTCGATTACTGACTTTTCTACTGTTAAAGTAAGCTTGGTTGACAAGATACGTGTTGTTTATACAAAAATACGTATTCTTTTTACTCACCCAAAAGTTAAGGGCATCCCTAAAAACTTAACCGTCATTGCGAGCGGAGCGAAGCAATCTCCCGTTCGGAGTCGGGGATTGCTTCGGTCGAGACGACCTCGCAAAGACGACTTCGAAGGTTTTTAGACTCCACCATTGTTGCAATTGCTTTGAAAAATTAATAACCTAGGGGCACTCCGTAGTCAAAGGGGTGCATTCCAAATTGTCGCGGATTTACGAGGCGTTCCTATGGAACGCTGTCTTCAATTTATTTCCACCCCTACTACCCGCGATACGTCCCGAAGG